>JAJYHY010000137.1 GCA_021784555.1 bacterium | reverse complement strand
CCGTTCGAACCTGGCGCCAGCCTTTGGAGTGCGGCGCGGACCGCCGCTTTCGCTTTGCGGTTATGAAAATGAAGAATTGCTGGCGATTTCAAGGACCGCGTTGACAGGCTGGCGGGCCTTGTGTAATTTGGGCGCAAGTCGGGCCTGAAATGACCTCGCTGCTTAACCAACATGTGCTGGTGCTCAACCGGCTGTGGCAGGCGGTGAATGTTTGCACCGTGCGCCGCGCGCTAACCCTGCTCTTTCAGGGGCACGCCCAGGTTGTGTTCAACCACGCCGATGGCTCCTTTCAAACCTATGACTTCAGCGAATGGCAGGATTTTTCCAACCAGGGGCCGCTCGCCGAATGCATCCGGGCGGTTTCTTTCCGGATTCGGTTGCCGCGCGTAATTTTGTTGCTGGTCTATGACCATGTGCCGAAGAAGGAAGTGAAATTCACGCGCCACAACATCTTCGAGCGCGACAAGAACACCTGCCAGTATTGCGGCAAAATCTACGATCGGAAAGACCTCAACCTGGACCACGTCATCCCGCGCGACCGGGGCGGCCCGACCAGTTGGGAGAATATTGTCTGCTCGTGCGTCGAGTGCAACACGCGCAAGGCCAATCGCACCCCGCAGGAGGCGGGGATGCGCTTGATCCGCAAACCCAAGCGACCCAAGTGGCGTCCGTTCGTGCAGATCGACTTCACCCTTTATCACCACGACAGTTGGAAGCACTTCATTGACCTGGCGTACTGGAATGTGGAGCTGGGCGAGGAGGTGTAGCCATCGCCGTTGCGTCCCCACTGAATGACGCCCCGGATTTCCGTTCTCATGCCCGTTTGGAATGGCGAAGAGTATCTCGCCTCCGCGGTGGAAAGCATTTTGTCTCAGAGCTTCACGGATTTTGAATTCGTCGTTATCGATGACGGCAGCGACGACGATACGTGGAGGATACTGGCCGGCTTTAAAGACCCTCGAATTCGCCTCTTTGGATTGACCCACGGAGGACTGGTGCCCGCTTTGAGTTTTGGCCTGCGCCAGGCGCGGGGCGAATGGATAGCGCGCCAGGACGCGGACGACGTCAGCCTGCCTCAACGCTTGGAGAGGCAATGGACCGCTGTGAACCAACAACCGGACGCGGTGCTGTGCCACTCGGATGTTGAACCCATCGGGGAAGGGCAGCCGGCCGGCCAGGCGCGGTTCCCGAGGACGCAAGCGATGCTCGCGCTGCGACTTTGCTTTCAGTGCGCAATTGTCCACAGCACCGTGCTCTTCAAGCGCCAGACCGCCCTCGCGGCGGGCGGCTACCTCGAGGCCGATCGGGCCGCGGGCGAAGACTACAGTCTGTGGGGGAGGCTGATGGAGCTGGGCCGCTGCATTGGAATCCTTGAGAAGCTCTTGCGATTCCGATGCCACTCCGAATCCACCTCCAAACGGCTCAACACCGCCATGCTCGCCGCGGCCCGGCGGCTCGGCACCGAGCACTGTCGCCGGTTCATGCGCCTCTCTCCGGAGCAGGCGGCGCGGGCCAACGCGGTGCTGGTTGCCCGGGGACGCCAGAGGCGGTGGCGGGATTGGGCCTGGTTCTTGAGCCATTGCGCTCCGCGGCTGCGCTGGAAGAGTGGGGAGGTGTACACCTGGCTGGCCTGGCAGACGCTCAAGACGGTGACCGGCTAGACTGAGTGTTCAAAGCCTCTTGCCTTTAAGAACGGCTATCAATCCCTGTTTGAAGCCTTGGGCGCGTGGACCGATTTTGAGGCGCGCCGTCGCGCGCGGCAGACCGGCGGCTAAATCGGCGTAAATCCGCGCCAGACCCAGAAGGCGCCGGCAGTGTAACCGCCGCGCCAAGGTCATTGCCAAAGTCTCTTCAAAGTAAAGGTAATACACCTCCACTCCCACGAACAGTTGCCGCAGCAGCGCGGTCAGCTCATCCTCACCCGGTTCGTATAGATGGTACTGGTTTATCAGGCTCCTGCCCCCGACCCGGCGCCACGGAACCGAAATGAACGCCACACCGTCCGGACGCAGGCAGCGATGGATGTTTCTTAACCCCGCCTGCCAGTCTCCCAGGTGCTCCAGCACCTCCAGGCAGAGGACCAACGAAAAGTGGCTCTCCCCAAACGGCAGTTTCCGCGCATCAGCTTCAATGATTTCGGCCCCAGGGTTCTTTTCCCGCGCTTGGACGCACGTGCCCGCGTCATATTCCACGCCGGTGTAAGAGCCGCAGTTGGGCAAGAGTTCCCGCGTAAAGGCGCCCGGCCCCGTGCCAATCTCCAGTACCTTTTGACCAGCCGGCAATCGCTCCAGAACAAAATCATAACGCCGCCGGTGCAAGGCTGCCTGGAGCAGGTCCTGGCAATGGTCCAGATCAACACGTTCCAAGATCATGGCCTTAGACTACCCTCGCCATGCTCCCGTTGACAACTGGGCAATGATCAATGAGCATTGAGCATCGAGCATTTGCCCTGTATCGAATTGGCGACCGGAGAAGGCATCGCGATCCTTTATGAAGATCGCTCCGTTATGGCTATCGACAAGCCCCCGGGCTGGATGCTCGTGCCCGATGCTTGGAAGAGAACCGGGTGGAATCTCCAGGCCGGGTTGAGTTCCTCAATCCGCCAAGGGGCTTTCTGGGCCAAATCGCGCCACCTGCGTTTTCTCCGCTTCGTTCATCGCCTGGACGCCGAGACTACCGGGGTCCTGCTTCTGGCGAAAAGCCCCGGCGCCGTTGCACCTTATAGCGCCATGTTTGAGAGCCGGCGCATGGAAAAGGTGTATCTGGCGGTGGTTCAGGGCGTGGCCGCGCAGGTTGAGTGGAGCTCCAAACTCCCGCTCGCGCCGGACACCCAAGCGCCAGGCAGGATGCGCGTGGATGAAAGGCGTGGCAAGGAGGCCGAAACCGCCTTTCGCGTGCTACAGTCAAGAAATGGCACAAGCCTGATTGAGGCGCATCCGCTCACCGGAAGGACGCACCAAATCCGGGTGCATCTTGCGGCATCGGGATGTCCCGTCATTGGCGACAGCCTTTACGGGTCTTCAACCGGTGGCCCTCACATCGGCTTGGGCCTGCGGGCGGTGAGCCTGGCTTATCGCGACCCTTTCACGCGGCGCCGCGTGAGAATCGAGGCCCCCACAAAGGCCTTCTTGAACCAATACGGCTTCCAACAGGGATTCGGTGAGAAAGGGTGCGGCGTGGACCGTCGCTCTCGTTCGGCGCCAACAAGATGGGAACCGGCCGATCGGGCGGGATAGAAGACGGGTTGCCTGTTGTGCTAATCTGAAATCGGAATATGGATGAAACGACGGCAACAAGCGCAGAGAAGGCGGTGGCCGCAACACAACTGCTCGTGTTCAAACCATCGCCCATTCACGGTATCGGGGCCTTCGCCCGATGCGAGATCTCACCGGGAAGCCGAATCATCGAGTACGTAGGCGAACGGATCGATAAGCGGGAGTCGTTATGGCGGTGCGAGCGCAACAATCAATACATCTTCGGCTTGAACGCTGATGTGGACATCGACGGGAGCGTCGCGTGGAACCTGGCGCGCTTTATCAACCACAGTTGCGCCCCCAACTGCGAGGCGGACCTGGTGGATGGCCGGATCTGGTTCGTGGCCAATCGCAAAATCGAGGCCGGTGAAGAGGTGGTGTTCAATTACGGCTACGACCTGGAGGATTATAGGAGCTATCCGTGTAACTGCGGCGCGCCCCACTGCGTCGGCTATATCGTCGCAGAGGAGTTTTTTGAATATGTTGGCATGCGTCTGGCAACTTGACCCGAGCAGTTAGGTTTATTCCCGGATGGCAGCGCCCAGGCGCTGCTTGAAATGGGCGACGAGGTCTTGGTGAGCGGCGTTGACCTCGGCGTCCGTCAAGGTCCGTTCCGGACTGCGATAGGTGAACGCGTAGGCCATGCTCTTCTGTCCGGCTGGCACGTTCTTCCCGCGAAAGACGTCGAACAGCTCCACAGACTCCAGGTGGGCCAGCTTCGATTGCTTGACCACCTGGAGAATGGCCTCGTGGGTGGTTGCCTCCGGAAGCACCATGGCCACGTCGCGCCGGATGGGTGGGAAGGAGCCCAACGGCTTGAACGATTTCGTCGTGTTCCGCCGGGCCAGCAATACGTCAAGGTCGAGTTCCGCAAGAAGCGCCGCATCCGCTAAATCATATTCTTTGCGGAGGGCTGGGAGAAGCTGTCCGAATTGGCCGAGATAAAACTTGCCGAGCTGAATTGTCGCCGATTCGATAAAGAGCGGGGTGCTGTCGGCTCGACGGCTGTAAGTGACACCCCGAATTCCGAACTGCTCGAAGAATTCCTCGATCAGCCCCTTGAGATCGTAGAGATCGAATTTGGCTTCGCGGTCCGCGCCGCTCCAGAACAAGGGCTGGCGGTTTCCCGTTAGTGCAATGGCAACGCGGCGGGTCTCGCCAACGCCCGGCGTCTCCTGGCCCACACCGGAGCCTTTCGTCGAAGTCGCGGAGGCCGCAAACACACGACCGAGTTCGAACAAGGCGACATCGCCGTTCTTGCGGCTGAGGTTATGGCGCAGGGCATCGAGCAGGCCCGGCAGGAGGCTTGGCCGAAGGACATTCATGTCGCTGCTCAGCGGATTTGTCAGAGGAACCAGAGGCTCCGCACCGGCCAGCTTGGCTGCCGCGTCCGAAACGAGGGTCTGGCCCTGGGCCTCGAACAGGCCGAGGCCGGTCAGCATTCGGCGAGCTTCCGCGAGTTGGTCATGCACTGAATCGTAAGGGTTGAATCCAACCGCGCCGCGTGGGGGGGTGGAAGGGATCTTTTCGACTCCGTGCAGCCGAACTACCTCCTCGATGAGGTCCACTTCGCGCTTCAGATCGACGCGAAACGTCGGGATGACAAAACTAACCGGCGCCGGCGCGGCGGCCTCCGCTCCGACCGGGCGCGGCTTGCGCGAGGCAGCTTTCAGCCCAAGCTGGCTCAAGTAATTCTCGATTTGTTCCGGCGCCAGCTCGATGCCGAGAAGCTCGTTGACCTTATGATGGCGCAGTGTGATCTGTTTTCGTTCAACCGGCTGCGGATAGGCATCCACCAGCCCTCGGGCAAGCTCACCCCCGGCGGTCTGGAGGATCAATTGGGCCGCCCGCCGGCTGGCCCAATCGCAAATTCCAACGTCGCAGCCTCGCTCAAAGCGGTAGGAGGATTCGGTTCGCAGCTCCAGCTTTTTGGAGGTGGCGCGAATGCTCTGGGGCTTGAAATAGGCGCTCTCGATCAGGACGTCCGTGGTTTCAAGGTTAATCTCGCTGTTGTGTCCGCCCATGACGCCTGCCAGCGCAATCGGTTTGGTTTTGTCGGCGATAAGCAACATGGGATCGGTGAGGGTGCGCTCCTGGCCGTCGAGGGTCATGAACTTTTCCCCTTCGGCGGCGCGCCTGACCACGATGGCAGGATGCGCGTCGCCAGGGGCCTTTTCCAGCAGGTTGAAGTCGAAGGCGTGCAGGGGCTGGCCGACTTCCATCATCACGTAATTGGTCACATCCACTACGTTGCTAATGCTGCGAATACCAATCTTCTCCAGCGCCGTCTTGAGCCAGTCCGGGCTGGGGGCGATCTTGATCCCACGGATAAGCCGTGCGGTATAGCGGGGGCAAAGCTCCCGGTCCGCGATTTCCACCGCCACCCGTCCCTGAATGGCCTGCCCAGCTTCCGGCAGCTTGATTTCCGGCAGCTTCAATGGATTGCCTGTCAGCGCGCCGATCTCGCGGGCGATGCCGATGATACTGTTCAAATCAGGGCGGTTGGGCGTGATCTCCAGGTCATAGAGCACGTCGGCCTCCTTTTGTCCCAGATACTCGGCAAACCTTTGCCCGACCTTGGCGTCTTCACGCAGGATGAGCAAGCCCTCGACCTCTCCCGGCAGCCCCAATTCCTGTGGCGAACACATCATGCCTTGCGACTCAATACCTCGTATCCGGCCTACCTTGATGGTGAGCGGCGCCTCACCGGGTTTCGTGGGCAAGGTCCGCCCCGGAAGGATGAGCGGGACTTTGTCGCCCACTTTGAAATTGTGCGCTCCGCATACGATTTGACGCTCGGTCGTTCCATCATTGACGCGGCACACCGAGAGCTTGTCCGCATTGGGATGCCGGTCGCAGGTCATCACCTGCGCCACCACGATGCCTTCAAATTGGCCTCCGAGCTTCTCCATGCCTTCGACCTCGATGCCGAGCATGGTCAGCCGTTCGGCCAACTCCTCCGGCGCCCAGGAGAAATCCACGTACTGTTTGAGCCAGTTGAATGTAACCTTCATATTCAGTTAGAACTGCCTCAGGAGCCGCACATCGTTTTCGTAAAAGAGCCGGATGTTATTGATGCCATACCGGATCATCGCAATCCGCTCGATGCCGAACCCAAACGCCCAGCCGCTCCATTCCTCCGAGTCGTAGCCGACGTTCTCCAATACTTGCGGGTGGACCATTCCGCAGCCGGCTATCTCCAGCCAGGCCTTGCCCATCTTGCGCGTGAGCGCGCTGCTGAAGTCGATCTCGAAACTCGGCTCGGTGTAGCTGAAGTAATGCGGACGAAACCGGATGCGAGTCTCCGGCCCCATCAGTTCTTTAAAGACGAATTCGACTGTGCCTTTGAGGTCGCCCACCGTCACGCGTCGATCCACGTAAAGGCCTTCCACCTGATGGAAGGTAGGATTGTGAGTCGCGTCGGCATTGTCGCGCCGATAAACGCGACCAGGCACGATAATTCGCACCGGCGGCGCCTGTTTCTCCATCACGCGGATCTGGACGGAGGAGGTGTGAGTCCGCAGGAGCAGGCTTTCGCCGTCTTCCGCTCCGCGATCTCCCCTGGCAAAGAGATAAAACGTGTCCTGGGTGTCGCGGGCGGGGTGGTCGGGCGGGGTGTTGAGCGCGTTGAAGCAGTGGTATTCGTCTTCCACCTCGGGGCCATCGGCCACGGCAAACCCAATCTTGCGAAAGCTCCGTACGATGTCCTCGGTGACTTGGGTCAGCGGGTGGAACTTGCCCAGGACCCGGCGCCGGCCCGGCAGCGTGAAGTCTGTTGACTCCTTCGGCTCGCAGGCCCTTGACTCCAGCAGGCTGAGGCGGTCGGCCAACGCGCTCTCCAACTCGACCTTGGCGGCGTTGAGAGCCTTTCCCGCCATCGGGCGCTCTTCCTTGGAAAGCGTGCCGAGCTGCTTCAGCAACGCGGTAAACTTGCCGTGCGAGCCAAGAAAGCTGACCCGCGTCTGTTCCAGGGCGCCGAGGTCGCCCGCGGCGCTCAACTGAGCCAGCGCTTGCTGTTTGACCGGTTCGATTTGGGTGAGGAATTCAGGCATAAATGCAACAGCAGGGCGTCGGGGTCAGTCCCGCGCCTTTTTCCGCCGCTTTGGCTCCATCACCGCGGAAAAATTGAGGACTGAACCCGGCGCCGGTCCACGGTCTGTGGTTGGCAATTGGGAGAGCTTAGGCCTTGACGGCTTTGGTCTTCAATGCCTCTTGGGCGACTCGGACCAACTCGCTAAAAGTGGCGTTGTCGGTGGCGGCGATGTCGGCCAGGACCTTCCGGTCCAGGGCGACTTTGGCGGCCTTGAGTCCCTCCATGAACCGGCTGTAGGTGGTGCCGGCGGCGCGAGCGGCGGCATTAATCCGGACCTGCCACAGCGCGCGGAAATTGCGTTTCTTGGCCCGGCGATCGCGGAAGGCGTATTGGCGGCCATGATCGACCGCGTCGGAGGCGTAGCGATAAAGTTTGGAGCGCCGCATCCGGTAGCCTTTGGCGGCCTGGAGCATCCGGGTTCGGCGTTTGCGAGAAGCGGGGGCGTTGGTAACTCTCATTCGGATAAAAGGGCTTGAATGTCAAAAACACCGCGCCTCAATGGGAGAAAGGCAGGCCCTGCTTGATGCGGTATTCGTCCGTGGGATGCACGGTCGAAGTGCCGCGCAGATTCCTCCGGCGCTTCGGGTTCTTGGTCTGAAGCAAATGCCGCTTGCCGGCGCTCGGACGCAAGACCTTGCCCGTGGCCGTGATCTTGAAGCGTTTGGCGGCGGATTTCTTTGTTTTAATGCCTTTCGGACGTCGCATAGAAAATCAGCTTTCTCTCAAAAAAGAGCGCATAACATATCGGCTGTGCCGCCGGGAATCAAGCGGTATTTTTCAACTCAAAACTTGCGCGACCAATCCTTTGGCCAACGTTCAACCACAACTTTGGTTTGAGTAAAAAACTCGATTGCGTGTCGGCCCTGGCCGTGGAGATCGCCGAAAAAGCTCTCCTTGGCCCCGCTGAACGGGAAGAACGCCATGGGCGCCGCCACCCCGATGTTGATGCCGATGTTGCCGGCCTCGACCTGTGAGCGGAACTTCCGGGCGCTGGCGCCACTGCCAGTGAAGATACAGGCCATATTGCCGTAAGGGCCCGAATTGGCGAAGGCGACGGCCTCATCGATAGTCTCCACGTGGGTGAGACCGAGCACGGGACCGAAGATTTCCGTGGTGGCCAGCTCATGACTTGGCCGAATCCCCTCCAGGAGAGTGGGCCGGAGGAAGAATCCCTTTTCGCAGCCGGGAATGACGGCGCCACGCCCATCCACCAGCGGTTTGGCGCCTTGCTCCAGGCCCCGGCAGATAAGCCGCTCAATCCGTTCCTTGCTCTGCTCTGAAATCACCGGCCCCATCTGCACGGCCTCATCCAACCCATAACCGGTGACACGGCTGGAGGCGGCCTCGGCCATCGCCTCGTTGAACCAGCCCCGCGCTTCCCCTACGGTCACCACCAGTGAAGCCGCCAGGCAACGCTGGCCGGCGCACCCGAAGGCGCTATCCGCCGCTATCCGCGTGGTCATCTCCGGGTCGGCGTCCGGGAGAACGATGATCGGGTTCTTGGCCCCGCCCTGGCATTGAGCTCGCTTGCCGACGGCTGCGGCGCGGGCATAAACCGCCTTGGCCACGGGCGTGGAGCCCACGAAACTAATCGCGCGGATGCCGGGATGGTCGAGCAGGGCTTCAACGGTTTCCTTCCCGCCATTGACGAGGTTCACCACGCCTTTAGGAAGGCCCGCCTTCTGGAGCACGACAAAGACCTTCTGCATCGTCAGGGGCACTCGCTCGGAGGGTTTGACAACGTAGGTGTTGCCGCAGGCCAGCGCGTAGGGAAGGAACCAAAAGGGAATCATCCCTGGAAAATTGAAGGGACAAATGCAGGCGCAGACCCCCAGCGGTTGGCGCATCATGAACTCATCGATTCCCGCGGCGATGTCCTCGGAGAATTCGCCCTGCAAGAGCGCGGGGGCGCCGCAGGCCATCTCCACGTTCTCAATGGCGCGGCGCAGTTCGCCCCGCGATTCGGCGAGGGTCTTGCCGCATTCCATGGTGATCGTGCGCGCCAGATCTTCAACGTCCTGCTCCAGCAGGTCCTTGAGCCGGAAAAGAAACTGAACCCGCTCGGTGACCGGCAGCCGCCGCCACTGTGGAAATGCGCCCGCCGCCGCCTGAACCGCCTCATCGATCTCCGTTCGGATCGAGAGCGGCACCCGGCCAAGCGCCTGGCCGGTGGCGGGGTTTGGGACCGGGAGGAACTCCGTGGCAATCGAATCGCGCCAGGCGCCGTCGATATAATTCCGAGCCAAATTGATGCTGGTATCGCTCATTGTGGATTACTTTGTGCGTTACACCGTCCTGTTCTCGGGTGTTCTATGCGTCCAGTTGGGGCGCCGGGGCGAGACCTCACTTTTTCCGCCGTGATGGAAGCACCTTCTCGCCTGCGTTACGCGCATCCTAGTGCTGGCGACCTTTTACTTCTTGACGAGTCTCTCTGACTCTTTGTCCAGGCGCTCAATGAGCCAGTTTTTGACCAGAGCCTGGCGGGCGATGCCACGCCGGGTCGCGGCATTATCCAGAGCGCTGACGGCCCATGCCGGCAGGTCCACATTGAACCGGCGGATTTTCGGTTGCACGCGGCGGGCCGACGCCAAATCCAGGTAGGGACTGATGTCGCCGCCTTCATCGAAAAGCCTGTCCAACTCTTCCGCGGTAATCTCCTGTCGTTTACGTTTGTTCATAGATTTCAATCTCTTTCGCTCGAGCACGGCGAACCGAGATGATGCGGATGTTGGCTCGCGCCGTGTGACGAACGCCGTCCAGTGTTTCGAGCCGATCATCCCCACGACCGCAGTTCGCCGCTCGGTTTCGCAGCGCGCCGGAATCTCAACGGTTTCACCCGTCCAAAGCGCCTGTGCTTCCTCAAAGTCAATTCCATGTTTGGCCTTGTTTGCCGCCGATTTGGCCGAGTCATACTCGAACATATAAAGCTTATACCATCGCTCGGCACCGGCAAGCAACGGCTAAGCTGGACTGTATCCTTGCCATCACCGGCCGGACTGGTCAATCTGGCCGCTATGCATAAGCGCAGTCGCCGCAAGTTTCTGGAGTTGGCCTCCGCGGCGCCCCTGGCATTCTGGGTATTGCCGCTGGGTGTCACAGCGGCAGAGAGCGCAGGCACTTCCGCGTCAGACCAATACACCGACTTGTCGTCGCTGCTTACCCCGGTCCGGGACGAACACAAGCTTCCAGCTTTGGCCGCGGCGGCGATGGTGAATGGAAAGGTCATGGCCGCCGGAGCGGTCGGTTTGCGCAAAGCGGACACGCCGCAGTCCGTGACGCTGGAGGACGAATTCCACATCGGCTCCTGCACCAAGGCCATGACCGCCACGATTGCCGGGATGCTGGTTGAAAAGGGCAAGCTTCACTGGAAGAGCACCTTGGCCGAAATCTTCCCCGAACGGGTGAAGACAATGAATCAGAGCTTTCGCGGCGTGACCCTCGAGCTCCTGCTCACGCACCGCTCGGGCGCGCCGGCCAACAGCTCCGATTACGGTTTCCCCGACGAGCCGATGATCCAGCGCCGCCTTGAGTACATGGATTCAGTAATCGACCATCCGCCTGCTTGGAAACCAGGCGCCAGGTTTCTGTACAGCAATGCCGGCTACGTCATCGCCGGCGCCATGCTCGAACGCGTGACCGGCACGGTTTGGGAGGACTTGATGAGAGAACGGATCTTTGAGCCGCTCGGGATGGCCAGCGCCGGGTTCGGCCCGCCTTCGCAGCCGAACGCGGTGGATCAACCTTGGGGCCACGTGTGGGAGGACGACAGGTTTATCCCGCGTTACGGGGACAATCCCGCTCCCCTTGGGCCGGCGGGAACAGTTCATTGCGCCATCCTGGATTACCTGAAATTCGCCGACCTGCACACCAGCCTCGGAACGCGCCCACCGGGGCTTATCAAACCGGAAACCGTCCGCCGCCTCCATCGCCCGCCCCGAGGCGGGAACTACGCCATGGGGTGGGTGGTTGTCCCGCGTGACTGGGCCAAGGGCCTGGCGCTGACCCACGCCGGCTCCAACACCAGGAACTATTTCGTTGTCTGGCTGGCGCCCAAGATCGGCCTCAGCCTGGCCGTCGCCACCAATTGCTCCGGCGCTTCCGTGCCCCAGGCGCTCGACAAGGTAGCGGCCGCCCTGGTCCGCCGCTACGCCGTTTAGCGCCGCCACGGACATGTCGTTTGAGCCGCCCGAAGAATTCTGTCCGGCCCTCGCTCCCACGCGCCAGCCTGGTTTTCGCCTTAATCTTGTCTTTTAAGTGGGGTGGCGTATGATCTTAAAGATTTTGACGCTTGGCCAGGGGGTTCGTAGCGTCGGGCAGTTTTCGGAATCACCATGATTGGTTTTGTTGTTAAAAAGTTCCTCGGATCAAGAAACGATCGGGAGGTGAAGCGGTTGCGCCCGTTGATCAAGAAGATCAACGAGGTGCAGGCCGGGCTGCAGGGACTTTCGGACGATGACCTGCGCGCGAAATTCGCCGCCTGGAAGCAGGAGCTGTCCAAGATTGAAGATGACGAGCAGTTGAAGGGCCGCCTTACCGAGCTGCTGCCCGAGGTCTATGCCGTCGTCAAGGATACCTGCCGCCGGCTCCTGGGCGCCGAGATCGTGGTGCGGGGTCATCCGATGAAGTGGGAGATGGTCCCCTTTGACGTGCAGTTGGTCGGCGGTTACGCGTTGCACGCGGGGCGGATAGCCGAAATGGCGACTGGCGAAGGCAAGACCCTGGTGGCGACCCTTCCGGTCTGCCTCAACGCCTTGACCGGGCGCGGCGTGCATGTGGTGACCGTCAACGATTACCTGGCCGCCCGTGACGGCGAATGGATGGGGGCCATTTACCGGTTCTTGGGGCTGACGGTCGGATGCATTCTTCACGACCAGACCCCCGATGTCCGCCGCGCACAGTACAATTGCGATATCACTTACGGCACCAACGCCGAATTCGGCTTCGATTACCTCCGCGATAACGGCATGGCCGCTCGCAAAGAGGAACAGGTCCAGCGCGGGCATTATTTTGCCATCGTCGATGAAGTCGATTCCATCCTCATCGACGAGGCCCGCACTCCGCTCATCATCAGCGGCCCGGCCATGGTCACCTACGACGAGCAATACGCCAATTTCAAGCCCCAGGTCGAGTCCCTCTACCACGCCCAGGAGCGCCTTTGCAACCGCCTCCTGGCCGAAACCCAGGATTATCTCAAGCAGTGCCATTCTCAAGACGGCCCACCGGGCAGGGACGGCGGTGCCCTGGAGCGCGAGATCGGCCTGCTCCTCTACCGGGTGAAACTCGGCCAGCCGAAGTCGCCGGGATTGCTCAAGCTCCTGGAAGACCCCGAAAACCTCCGGATGATGAACGCGGCGGAATTGACCCTCCATGCCGATCAACGCAAAGTCGAGTTGTACGCCCAGAAGGAAGAGATGCTCTTCGCCATCGACGAGAAGAGCCATGAAGCCGACCTGACCGAGAAGGGGCGCAACTTCCTCAGCCCCAAGGACCCGGACGCCTTCATGCTCCCGGACCTGACGACCGCCCTGCACGAGATTGACACCCAGGAGGGCCTCGATGCGCGTCAGAGGCTTGACGCGAAGACCAAGCTCCAGCAGGAATTCGAGGCCAAAGCGCAACGCATTCACGTCATCTCCCAACTCCTCAAGGCCTACTGCCTCTACGAGAAGGACGTGCAATACGTCGTGCAGGACAACAAAGTCATTATCGTCGATGAAAACACCGGGCGCCTGATGACCGGGCGGCGCTGGAGCGACGGGCTGCACCAGGCGGTCGAGGCGAAGGAAATGGTAGCCATCGAGCGCGAGACCCAGACCCTGGCCACCATCACCATCCAGAACTATTTCCGCCTCTATAAGAAACTGGCCGGCATGACCGGCACCGCTGAGACTGAGGCCGCTGAGTTCCTGGACATCTACAAACTCGGCGTGCTCGTCATCCCCACCAACCGGCCCGTGGCCCGGAGGGATGCCAACGACTCGGTCTATAAGACCAAGCGCGAGAAATACACCGCCGTCCTTCAGGAGATTAAACAGATCCACGGCCATGGCCGCCCGATCCTGGTCGGCACCATTTCGGTTGAGGTCAGCGAGCACCTCTCCCGCATGCTCAAGCGCGAGGGCATCATCCATTCCGTCCTCAACGCCAAGTACCACCAGCAGGAAGCTGAGATTGTCACCCGCGCCGGCCAGCGCGGGTCGGTCACCATCGCCACCAACATGGCTGGCCGCGGCACGGACATTAAGCTGGGTGAGGCCGTCGCCGAAATCGGCGGCCTGCATGTGGTCGGCACCGAGCGCCACGAAGCCCGCCGCATCGACCGCCAGTTGAGAGGCCGCTGCGCGCGCCAGGGCGACCCCGGCTCCTCGCACTTTTTCGTCTCGCTCGAAGACGACCTCATGCGCCTGTTCGGCTCCGACCGTATCGTCAAAATGATGGAGCGGATGGGCCTGGAGGAAGGGCAGGAACTGGAGCATCCGCTGCTTAACCGCTCGATTCAGCAAGCCCAGAAGAAAGTCGAGCAGCACAATTTCCAAATCCGCAAGCGCACGCTCGAATACGACGACGTGATGAACAAGCAGCGCGAAATCATCTATGGTTTCCGCAACGAAATCATCCACGCCCCCGAGGTCCGCGACCGCCTCATGGATATCATGGAGGAAGTCGTTGTGGACAAGGTCGCCGAGTTCACCACCGCCGACTTCGATCCCAATGCCAATGAGTGGAACATCCGCGGCCTGGGCGATTGGGTGAACCTCAACTTCCCGCTCGGCCTGCCTGAATCCGAGTTAGTCAAATCTCCTCAATCCGGCGACGCCGAACCGGTGGCCGGCTCCCTTTATGAGGGCCTGAGCCCGGCCCAGTTCGCCGTCTGCACGTTCATCACGGACAAGGTGCGCAAGGCCTACGAAATCAAGATTGGCTTCGAAAATCCCGAGGCCCTCAAGGAAGTGGAGCGCTACACCATCCTCAGCGCCATTGACCGGCTCTGGCAGGAACACCTCTATGAGATGGACAGCCTGCGCTACAGCATCGGCTTGCGCGGCTACGGCCAGCGCGATCCGCTCATTGAGTACAAGGCCGAAGGCTTCAAGATATTTGATGAGTTGATGGTCAACATCAAGACCGAGATCTGCCACAACATCTTCCGCAGCGCCTCCAGCCTGATGGCCTTCGAGAACTTTCTCCGCAGCGTCCCTCAGCAGATGCAGCACCAGTCCAGTACCGCCTTTGGCGGCGCCGCGCCGACCGGCTCCAACGCCGCCGCGCAAGTTGGCGGAAACGGCGGCCAGGGACATGCCAGCGACATCGTCAGCGAAGCCGCCGCGGCGGTCGAGAAAGCCAAGCCCGTTCGGGCCGTCCCGAAGGTCGGCCGCAACGACCCCTGCCCCTGCGGCAGCGGCAAGAAATTCAAGCACTGCTGCGGAAGGTAGCGTTCAGCTCAATCCAAAACGTGGTTCCCTTTCCCGGTTCGGATTCGAAATCGACGCTTCCGCCCATAAGGCTCATCGCCTTGTGAACGATGGCCAGACCGATGCCTGTTCCGTCGTACTGGGCGGCGGGGTTGATGCGCTCAAACATCCGGAAGACGCGATCATGGTCCTTCGGCGGGATGCCGATGCCGTTGTCCTGAAAGCAGAGCCGCACCGTGGAGTTGCGGGATTCCGCCCATATCCGCACTCGGGGCTTAACGCCGGGGGCGACAAACTTGATCGCGTTGCCGATGAGGTTGGAGACGCATTGGCCAAGGAACCCTTCATGGCCCACCGCCGAGGGAAGCTCGCCTTGGATCTCGATTTCGGCCTTGGGCGGCTGCCAGTCGGGGTAGGTAGCCACCAGGTCGCGCACGATTCGGTCCAGGTTGACCGGTGCCAGACTGGCCTTGCCGCGAAGCACCTGCGTATAACTTAGCGCGTCCTGAATCAGCAGGTCCATCCGGCGGGCGGAACTGATAATGCGCTCAATGTAGTCGCGCGCCTCCGGCCCGAATTGGCCGGCATGGTCTTCCAGGAGAATCCGGGCGAAACCATGCATGCCGCGCAGCGGCGCCCGCATGTCATGGGCCACGCTGTAAGAGAAGGCCTCCAGGTCGCCCACGGTCTCGCGCAGCTTGGCGGTGCGCTCGGCCACAACGCCCTCCAATTCGGCGGCCTGGTTGGAGAGCCGTTCTTCGGAGGCGCGCAACGCGGCGTTGGCGCGCGTCAATTCGGCCGTGCGTTGCCGGACCCGCAGCTCCAAATCCCGGTGCGCCTGGTCCCTCTCCAACCCGATTCGATGCAGGGCGTGGGCGGCGGCCCAGATCGGCACGGTGACGAAAAGGATGTCCGCTACTCCCAGCGCCCACGTTCGCACCTGGTGAGACGCATGGACGCCCCGACTCAACGCCAGATAAACAATTCCCGTCAGCAGCAACCCCAGCGCCGGAGCGAGCATCAGCCACCGCGCCATGAGCCCGCCCGGCGTCTGGCTCCAGAGCACGACCATGAGCCCGCGCCGCGGTCGCGCGCAGAGCAGCCCGACGCCCAGAACCAGAAACCCGGCTACTTCGAGCACTCCCATCCCGGTTTGGTTTCCGATTTGACCATAGAACTCCGGCACGGCGCACACGTAACCGATCAGCGCCACGAAGGCGACAAGCAGACCGGCCATAGCCAGCCCCTGGCTGGGCCACACCTTGGCGATACGCACATCCAGCAGGGTCAGACCCAAACCGAGGAGGACGGCGCAGATCGCGGCTGGAAACGACGTGCGGAGGGCGCCTGCCACAGCCATGGGGGCTCGCACCAGTCCCTTGCCCACGCCAGTCTCCGGACCGAACAGGCAGCCGGCCAGGGCGAGCAGTCCTAACGCGAATGCCGCGACTGTCAGCGCCTGGCCGAACCGGTAGCGCGGACGCCGCCTCTGGCTGGGGCCCTCGCCTGGCAGCATCAATTCCACGGCCGTGCCCAAGAGCAGCAGGACAAGTGCTCCACCGGGTGAAAGCCGCAGCCAGACAGGCCGGATATCTTCCAGGAATGAAGCCGCCTGCCACCAGCCGCCCAGGGCTATGCCGCCAACGGCCACGCACGCCAGCGCACCGGCGCGCGCGAGCGCCACCGGCTTCCAGTCCACCACGATCCGCTTGGTTTCCACAGGCGTTACAACATGCTCGCAAAAGCTAACGCAGAGAGATTCGGCGCGTCAACTGGTTACAGCCAAGCGAAACGGGAGCGATTAGGGCGCACGACAGAATTCTTCGTAACGCAGGATACGATCGGATGCAATCCTGCGCTACGTGCCGAAGATTCTTGTCTTGCGCCTGAGCGATTAAACGCCGCCGCTGTCTGGGTCGATAGCTTTTTTCTATAGACGTATGCGCCTGACCAGAAGGGAAACGCGGGCGAAAGTCAAGGTTATGAGAATACTCTTGATCGTGCCCGCCGCGAGCAACGTGCGGGTGACACGTGAACAACCGGCGGTGCCGCGCCGAGCGATGCTCCGGTTCAGTGTGTTGCCCTTAACCGTCGTGGCGGCCCTCACGCCGGCCAAACACGAAGTCCGGATTGTGGATGAGAACGTGGAGCCGCTCGATTTCGACGCCGAGTGCGACCTGGTGGGTATAACCTTCATGACCGCACTGGCGCCGCGCGCTTACGACATCGCGGCGCGGTTCCGCCAGCGCGGACGGCTGACCGTCGGCGGCGGCTATCACCCCACCCTCTGCCCGGAGGACGCAGCCCCGCATTTCGATATGCTCGTCCTGGGCGACGCCGAGGGCGCGTGGCCACAGTTAGTGGCGGACGTGGAGGCGGGCCGATGGCACAAATTATACCGGGCGCCGGGCAATGCCGCCGCCATCGCCGTTCGAAGCGGAGATGCCGCCTCGCCCGCTGCCGTGCTCCACACACCGGTGCCGCGCCGCGAACTGCTACGGCGCACCGCCCGCCATTACGCCACCATCAATGCAGTCCAGGCCGGACGCGGCTGCCGGCATGCCTGCCGTTACTGCTCGGTGACGGTCTTTCACCGGCAGACCTATCGGCGGCGGACGGTTGCGGAGGTCATCGAGGAATTGCGGGGTCTGCCTCGTAACTTCATTTTCGTCGATGACAACCTCATCGCCGAGCGGGCCTGCGCCTTGGAACTGTTTCACGCCATGGTCCCCCTGGACAAGACGTGGGTCGGCCAGTGCTCCGTGCTGATTGGAGACGACGCGGAGTTGTTGGGCTGGGCGCGCGCGGCGGGATGCCGTGGCTTGTTCATCGGCATCGAGACCGCTGACGAGGCAAACCTCGCAAAAATGGGCAAACAGTTCAACCAGGCGGACAGCTATTCCCAGCGGCTGCGTCGCATTCGCCAGGCCGGCATCGGCGTCATTGCGGGGATGATTGTCGGCCTGGACAGCGACGAGCGAGACGTTTTCCAACGAACGCTCAAATTCCTCCAATGTACGGGCATCGACGCGGTGCAATTAAATATTCTCACGCCGTTGCCAGGCACGCCACTCCATGCGGAAATGGAGCGGAAAGGGCGGCTCACCGATCGGGATTGGAGCCACTACGACTATCGCCACGTCGTCTTTCGTCCGGCCAGAATGAAAGCCGAGGAGCTCCAGGCGGGCGCGGACTGGCTTTACCGCCAGTTCTACCGTCTGGACCGAATCGCTTGGCGCTTTGTTCGCTCCGCGCTGACCATCGGGTGGGGGCCGGCTTGGCTCAGCCTCAAACTTGGACTGACTTACCGCTATGACAACCGGCGCGAAGGGATTAAGGGCTGGAATCCCCAGGCTCAATGGGCAGTTCGCCAATGCTCATGCCGCGCACCATCACACAAATCTCCCCTTGCCGCAACCCTCGATACCTCAGTCACGGTTGCGGCTCCGAAGGCTGGTTCGCGCGCACATACCCTGCAATCTCCTCCGGTTGAAGCATAACCTCCTGGCGAGTCCGGAGGTTCTTGACTCTGGCCCTGAGGGCTTCCCCCGGCGGGCGCTCCAGCGCGAGGGTGTAAGCCGGCTTGAGTTCGAGCGCGCGTTTGAATTGCTTGTCCGGCTTGGCGGGGGTGAGGGGATAATCAACGGCCAGGCCGGCGGAGCGCAAGCCCTGGACGAGTTTAAGTGATTCGGGGCGCAGGGCCTCGTCTTGAATCAGGCAAAACGCGTCCAGGCCCATGCCCATTTGAGGGAGCAAACCGCGGGCCTGGAGCAGTTCCCTGAGAACGACATCGCCCATGCCGAAGCCCAACGCGGGGAGGTCTGCCTTGCCGCCGCTGATGAGCTTGACCAAGTTGTCATAGCGGCCCCCGCCGGCGATGGCGCGGAACTCTCCGGTGCGGTCAAAAGCCTCGAAAACGACACCGGTATAATAAGCCAATCCCCGAATGACGCCGTAATCGACTTTCGCGTAGCCGGCCAGGTCACGCGCTGCCAGGTTCTCCAGCATCCCCGCCAATTCAGGGGTCGGTTTTGCTTCACCGATGAAGGCCTGTATCTCCGCCAGCGCGAAGCCCAAGGCTTGCAGTTTCTCCGTGTTACTTTCCGGCTCCTCCCGCTCGAGCTTGTCGATCACTTGGTAAAACTCGTATTCGCGGCCAGGGTCGCCCCGATGGGCCATAAAGAAATCGCGCCAGGCGCTGCGGCTGCTCAATCGAATGACAAAATCCTTGTCGGTCAGGCCAAAAGTCCGCAGGCAGTCGATCAGCAGCGCTATCAGTTCGGCGTCGGCGGCCGTGTCGGTTTCCCCGATGAGGTCCGCGTTGAGCTGGAAATGCTCTCGCAGCCGGCCCTTTTGCTGGCGTTCGTAGCGAAAGAGTTGCGGCAGTGCAAACCACTTGATCGGCTTTCGGTAATTTCGTTCATGGGCCGCAACCATTCGCGCCAGCGTTGGGGTCATCTCCGGGCGCAGAGCCACGTCCCGCCCGCCCTTATCCGTGAAGTTATACAACTGGGCTATGATCTCTTCGCCGCTCTTGGTCGTGAACAAATCGAGAGGTTCGAGTGGGGGGCCATCGTATTCGCGAAAGCCGTAGCTTCGGGCCACCGCCCGCCATTTCTCAAAAATATAGCGCCGCGTATCCGCGCTCCAAAGGCCGCCCTGTGGAACCGGTTCGGGATAAAAGTCGCGAAAGCCGGGCAATCGTTCCATACAGTGGGATGAAGTTAGAAATTAGTTCGAAAAAATCAAAACGAAATAGCGCCTTGGTTGTGACATGACCCACCCATCCGCCAGTCCATCCACCCCCCATCCCACCACTCCCTTCCCTCACAGCCAACTCTTGAATCGGCGGATGTCGATGTGCTTGACGAACTGGACGAGCAAGCAATAGGCCAGGAGCACCAGCGGCAGATAGATGACGTAGCCGGACGGCAGCGGTTCCAGCCTGAAAACCGGGGCCAGCGGGGAGAACGGAAGCCACGCCCCAAAGCCCATCACGGCGGCGGCGGTGCTCTGCACAAAGGGGACCTTCTCGGTCCGCATCATGAATCGGCCAGTCCTATAAACCTTGCGCCCTCCGGCCTCGGTCGACCGCTTTCCCTTCCCCGAAGGGATCGATCCCGTAAGTCCCAAGCCCCTGCGAATGTTATAGGCCCATCGAGAAACTGACGACTTTCAAGACAGGCGGAGGTCTTCGGCCTTGGGACACGTCGCCGCCACGCGAAGCCATCGCCGGAGCCGTTGGAGGCTTGTCTCGGCCTTTAACTGTCCACGGAGGTCCTTTGGCACTGTGCCCAGCCGCGCTTTCAACAACTCCAGGACGCTCTCCCGATAAGCTAATACCTGTCCCTGTTCCATCCCTTTGCGTACTCCTTGCTTGACACCCTTTTGAATGCCCTTCTCGAGCCCCTGTCGGAGGCCCTTCTCGATGCCTTGTTGCAGGCCTTTCCGGATTCCAAACCGCTCCGCGCTCGTCACGTATGGCATACTTCTCTTCCTCTCAAATTCGCATAATTGCTCATGAAACCGGGCTTCCATATCGTCGG
>JAJYHY010000136.1 GCA_021784555.1 bacterium | reverse complement strand
ATGAGGAGCAACCGCGTCCGTAGTAAAACACCTTGTCTCCGATATCGTGCGGAGACAGATTGAGCAAACCGAGTTGGTTTTCGGTAGGTTCGAACGGGGTGCGGCAGGACTTGCAAATGGTTCGCACCAGGCGCTGGCCGACAACGGCAACGAGTGTAGAGGAGATGAGGAACGGCTCGACCCCCATGTCGATCATACGGGTGACGGCGCCAGGGGAATCGTTGGTGTGCAGAGTGCTGAGCACCAAATGGCCGGTGAGGGAGGCCTGGATGGAGATCTGGGCGGTTTCCAGGTCGCGCATTTCACCGACCATGATGACGTCGGGGTCCTGGCGCAAAAACGAGCGGAGGGCTTTGCTGAAAGTTAACCCCACCGACTCGTTGATGGCGACTTGCATGATGCCTTCGATGTCGTATTCGACCGGGTCTTCCGCCGTGAGCAGCTTGGAATCGATAGTGTTGACCCGGCGCAGACAGGAGTAAAGCGTGGTGGTCTTGCCGCAGCCGGTTGGGCCGGTCACGATGACAATGCCGTTGGGGCGCTGAATGCACTCGGTCAGATAGTCATACAGGTACTTGGGGAAGCCCAAGCCTTCCAGTTCGAGGCTCACCGCCGACCGGTCCAGAACGCGCAGCACCACCGATTCACCGAATTGGGTCGGCAGGGTAGAGACACGCAAGTCCACCGTGCGGCTGCCGATCTGGTAGTTGATGCGTCCGTCCTGCGGCATGCGGCGCTCGGAGATGTTCAGATTGGCCATGACCTTGAGGCGGGAAATGACCGGCAAGGCCAAGTGCTTGGGGGGTGGCGACATCTCGTAAAGGGCGCCATCGACGCGGTAGCGGATGCGGAATTCGGTCTCGAACGGCTCGAAGTGAATGTCGCTGGCGCGGTCCTGAACGGCCTGAAACAGGACTAGGTTTACAAACCGGACGATAGGGGCCTCATTGGCCAGATTGGCCATCAGGTTGGTGTCATCGGTCTCGGTAACGACACCGACTTCCTGGGCGATTTCCTTGTCCGCTCCAAGTTGCTTGAGCAGTTCGGAAAAGCTCTCGCCGGCGTCGCCCCGCCCGGCGCCGACCCCCTCGGGGTAGAACTTCTCGATTGCCTTGGAAACCTGGGCCGGGTCCGCCACGACCAACTGGATGTCCTTCTTGACAACGAAGTTCAACTCATCGACCGCCGCGGGATTAAGGGGATCAACCAGGGCCACCTCGATGGTGCCGTTGTTCATCGCCACCGGGAGGCACTGGTACATCCGCGCCGTCTTGGCCGGGATCGTTCCCAGCAAGTCCGTGGTCAATGCCGACTCGCTGATACTAACGACTCGGGTGGCTGTCTGGTCGGCAATGACCTGCAGGATGGTATCCAGGTCCATAATGGCCAAATCCTGCAGAATCTGGATGACCGGCTTGCCGGTGCGCTTGAATTCGCTGGCCACCTCCTCGTACTGGAGGTCGTCAATGAGGCTTTGCCCTTTTATGAGCGACAGGAGCGGATTTGAAATCTCTTCGGGCATGGTGTTCGAGGCCTCAAGGTTTGCTTTCGACCAGGGCGCCGGTATCGGCGCCGACGGCCTGGGCCAGTTCGAGTTCCTGCAGCTTGGCTTGGATGGTCACAGGGTCCTGGGCCTTGGTGACGACCTCCTCGCGGGCGATCATGCCCGCCAGGTATTTGTCGAGCAGATAGCCGTCCAAAGTCACCATGCCGTGTTTGGCCCCGGTTTGAATGTCAGATTGAATACGGAAAGTCTTGTTGTCGCGGATGAGGGCGGCGACCGATGGAGTATTGACCATGATTTCGAACACGGCGACGCGTCCGGGTTTGTCGATGCGCGGGATTAACAACTGGGAAATCACCGCCTGCAAGACCGTGGAAAGCTGAATGCGGATCTGCTCCTGCTGGTTGGTAGGGAAGGCGTTAACCACGCGGTCGATAGTCTTGGCCGCGCCGGTGGTGTGGAGGGTTCCGAACACCAAGTGCCCGGTTTCCGCCGCGGTAATGGCGGCATCGATGGTCTCCAGGTCGCGCATTTCCCCCACCAGGATGACATCGGGGTCCTGCCGCAGGGCGCGGCGCAGGGCCTCGGCGCAATTGGGCACATCAACGCCGAGTTCGCGCTGGGTCACCAGGGCCTTCTTGTGATGATGGTAATACTCGATGGGGTCTTCGATGGTGATGATGTGGACCTCATCGCGTTCCTGGTTGATAACGTCGATCATCGAAGCCAGGGTGGTGGTCTTGCCCGAACCGGTCGGGCCGGTGACCAGGACCAGCCCGCGCGGTTTGTAGAGAAGCTCTTTGGCGGAGGGCGGGATGCCGATCTGCTCCATGGTCAGGAGCTTGTTGGGAATCTGGCGCAAGACGGTGCCGAAGTTGCCTTTCTCCTTGAACACGCTCACACGAAAGCGCGCCATGTCTCCGAAGGCGAAACCGAAGTCGGCGCCGCCTCTCTCGCGCACGCCCTGAATGTGTTCTTCAGAGGTGATGCTGCGCATCAGTTCCTCGGTGTCTTCGGGGCCAAGAGAAGGGCCTTCGACCCGGTGCAGAATGCCATGGACACGGATGGTGGGGGGTGTGCCAACGCGAATGTGCAGATCGGAGGCGCCTTCGGAGACCACCAACTGCAGGAGATCGGACATCGAGTAGGACATGGTATCAAAAATTCAAACCCGCCACTATTCTAACCACAACATCAGACAAAGTTGAAGTTCTTTCGTCACGCCCCCGCTCAATCGATATCTCCCACCGTGGCCTTGATGACCTCGTCCGGCGTCGTTAACCCGGCCAGCACCTTCCGGATGCCGTCTTCCCGCAGGGTGCGCATCCCCATCTCGCGGGCGCGGGCGCGGAGCACTGAGGCGGGCACTTTTTCATAAATCAATTTTCGCGCGTCGTCATCAATCGTGAAGATCTCGAAAATGCCGAACCGGCCGCGATAGCCGGTATTGTTGCAACTGGAGCACCCTTTTCCGTGCAGAAAGTTGGCGCCCTGGGTGTTGGCGGCATCCAGGCCCAACTGCCGCATCTCGGCTTCCGTGGGGACATAAGGCGCGCCGCACTGTTTGCAGACTTTACGAACAAGGCGCTGGGCCATCAAAGCGCGCGTAGAAGAGGCGACCAGGAAGGGTTTGACACCGATATCGATGAGACGGGTGACGGCACTGGGGGCGTCGTTGGTGTGCAGAGTCGAGAAGACCAGGTGCCCCGTGAGCGACGCATTGATGGCGATGGTGGCGGTCTCCAGGTCGCGGATTTCGCCAATCATGATAATATTGGGCGCTTGGCGCAGGATCGAGCGCAGGGCCATGGCGAAAGTCATACCGACCGCTTCATTGACCTGGACCTGGTTAATCCCACCCAGGATATACTCGACGGGGTCTTCGACGGTGATGATCTTCCTGTCCGGACGGTTAATGAAGTGCAGACAGGAATAGAGAGTCGTGGTCTTGCCTGAACCGGTCGGGCCGGTGACGAGCAGGATGCCGTCGGGCAGGCCGATAAGGCGCTCGAAGGTCTGTTGGTCGTCGGTGAAGAAGCCCAACTCGGCCAAGCCGAGGCGGAGGCCCTCCTTGTCCAAAATACGCATGACGATGCTCTCGCCGTGGTTGGTGGGGAGGCAAGAGACGCGCAAGTCAATAAGTTTTCCGCCCACCGAGGTCTGGATACGTCCATCCTGCGGAATGCGGTGCTCGGAGATGGACATGTTGGACTGAATCTTCAGGCGGCTGATAATGGCGGCTTGAAGACGCTTGGGCGGCGATTTGATCTCGTGAAGCACGCCGTCAATCCGATAGCGCAACCGGAAGTTACGAGACAGAGGCTCCAGGTGAATGTCCGAAGCCCGCATCTTGAAGGCATCCGAAATAATGCTATTGACTAGCTTGATGAGCGGCGCATCCGCTTCAACGGTAGCGCCATCCTCCAGCCCGCCGCCCCCAAGCTCGACGTGCTCCTCGGTAAGCTCCTTGATGGTCTCATTGAGGAGTGGGTCGGCCTCGCGCGCCCGGGAGCCGCCCCGATCCCCGCCGTAGTACTTGCCCAGGGCGCTTTCGATGTCCGGATCGGAGGCGACCTGCAGATTGACTTCGGCGTTGAGCAGGTGGGTTAGACTGTCGATGGTGTCCAGGTCGGAGGGGTCGGCAATGGCGACAGTGATGCTGCCGTCGTGCTTGAACACCGGAACAACCCGGTATTTGCGGGCGATGTGACGGGGAATCGAGGCGATAACGTCATCTTCGATCTTGATCTCCCCTAGGTTAACCACCTCGGCACCGAAGTGGGCCGCCTTGGCCTGAGTCACATCTTCGGGCCGGATCAGCTTGTTGGCGACCATGAGGTCCACCACCCCCACCCCCGCCGCTTGCGCCTCCTGGCGCGTAGTCTCGACTTGGTCGGGGGTGACAAAGCTGAGGTCCACCAGGATGTCTATTAGATAATCGTCTTTTTCAGCCACAGTCTGTCTTCCATACCAACGGCATTAAATTCAAAGATAACTCTAAAACTACCGGGCCACAACCTGTTGTCAACGCTACTGATCTCAAAACTTGCGCCTTTCGCCCGATCGGTCAAGAATAACCTATATCCAGAGCACGGCTAAAAGGCACTATGAATACGAATTCTTCGGCTCGATTGGGCGGCAGCGGGGTTCCATTGACAGGGATTGTTCCGCCGATGATCACCCCACTTGTGGGGCATGATAAACTCGACTGCGCCGGGTTGGAGCGGCTTGTCGAGCGTCTCATCGAAGGGGGCGCCAGCGGGTTGTTCATTCTGGGCACGACCGGCGAAGGAACTTGTTTGAGTCGCCGGTTGAGGCGGGAAGTTATCGAACGAACCTGCCGGCAGACGGCCAGTCGTGTGCCGGTTCTAGCCTGCGTGGTTGATACCGCGTTTGAGGAATCGGTGTTGCTGGCGCAATACGCCGCGGAGCAGGGGGCCCATTCGGTCGTCACCGCCGCGCCGTTTGTTCTGCCGCGGGGGCGGCAGCGGGATTTGCGGGCCTACCTGGAGCATCTGGCCGCGACGGTGCCTTTGCCGCTTTTTTTGTACAACATGCCCCCGCTGACCCAGACTCACTTCGACCTCGAAACGATCTTCTTCGCGATGGAACAGCCCCGCGTTGCCGGGCTGAAGGACAGTTCGGGAGATTTGGATTATTTCCGGGAGGTTTGTGCCCGGCTGCCGACACGGCCAGACTGGACGCTCCTGAGCGGGCCGGAGGAACTGCTGGCCGAGACGGTTGCCATGGGCGGGCACGGAGGCATTCCCGGTGGGGCCAATATCTTTCCGCAGCTTTATGTGGCTCTTTACCAAGCCGCGCGCCAGGGCGATGCGGCGCGGACCAAGGCTCTTCACTCCGCCGTGATGCAGGTCAGTCAGCGCCTGTACCATCTGGATGGGCACGTGTCAGGGGTAATCAAGGGAATCAAATGTGCCCTCTCGTGCCTGGGGATCTGCAGCGGCCTTATGTCCGAGCCTTTTCAGCCGTTCGCAGAAGCAACCAAAGAACAGGTGCAAAGGGCCTTGGAGGAGCTTCAGCCGCTCATCCAAAACGTAACCACTCAGGTGGTGATAGGAGCGCGGACGCCCTCGTCCGGGTCTCCGGAAAGCCGCAGTCGCGGACGAGGGCGTCCGCGCTCCTATCGCATGCGTCCAGCAGCTTGACTTGAGCAGTTGCCCCAAAACGCCCTCCCAACACCGGCAACCATCGCCAACTGATGAATCGGCCAACCGCTCAAGACAAACCTCTTGAGTCTTCCGCAACCCGCTACCCGGGCTCCTTGTCCAAGAACTACAAGTGGTACGTCGTTGGGATGCTATGGATGGTCAGCTTCTTCAATTACGCCGATCGCCAGGCGGTTTCGGCCTTGTTGCCCTTGCTCCAAAAGGAGATGGGCCTGGATTTGGTTCAGTTGGGTCTGCTCACTGCGGCCTTTGCCTGGGTCTATGGGCTTTCTTCGCCCTTCAGCGGAAACATCGCTGACCGGGTAAAGCGAAAGCTGGCGGTCTTGGGCGGGCTTCAGATCTGGAGCGTCATTTGCGGGGTGACGGCCCTGGTGCGCAGCTTTCCCCAGCTCTTGTTTTTCCGCGGCGCAATTGGCTTGGGCGAGTCGATCTACTTTCCCGCCGCCATGTCTCTGGTCAGCGACTATCACGGCCGGCGCACCCGCTCGTTCGCAATGGGATTCCATCAGACCAGCGTCTATATCGGGACGATCGGCGGCAGCTTTTTCGCGGGGCTAATTGGCCAGTATTACGGTTGGCGGTGCTCGTTTATTGCCTTTGGCATCTTGGGGCTTTTGCTCGGCGTGGTGCTCAGGAAATTTCTGGTTGAGCCGCGGCGTGGCGCCGCCGACCTCGAAGACCTCGGCGAATCGGCCCCGCCGCAGCCTGCAGCCAGGATGTCCACCGCCCAGTTCCTGAAAGTGGTCTGGGGGACGCCGACGGTGCTGCTGCTGATGGGCGCCTTTATGTGCTCGAATTTTGTGGCCCTGGTGCTCTTGGCGTGGATGCCAAAGTTCCTCTACGACAAGTTCCAACTCAGCCTGGCCATGGCCGGCCTGACCGCGACGCTTTATGTGCAACTGGCCAGCATGGTGGGTTCTCCGTTGGGCGGCTGGCTCGCCGACCGCTGGCGGAGGCGATTGACCGGAGGGCGCATCGCGGTACAGGCGGTTGGGGTGATTTGCGGTGCGCCGTTCGTGCTGCTGTGCGGGCAAACCCAATCGGTATATTGGCTGGTGGTGGCCCTGGCGGCTTGGGGCCTGTTCAAAGGGTTCTATGACGCGAGCATCTTCGCTTCAGTCTATGATGTTATCGAGCCTGAAGCACGGGGAACGGCGGCGGGCTTCATAAACTGCATTGGGTGGCTGGCTGGAGGCGGCACCGCTCCGGTTGTGATTGGCTATATCGCTGAGCACTCGAACCTGAGCTTCGCCATTTCCATGACTGCGGTTGTCTATTTGATCGCCGGCGCCCTGTTGCTTTGTGCCATCCTCTTCACCGTCCGCCGTGACGCCGCCAGGATGGAGGCGCACCTGACAGCGAGCCGGGCGGTGGGGACCAGATCAACTTAGTGCCCCAGGGCCTAAGTTCGGTGACGTATTCACGATTTGCGATTGCGGAGGAGCGGCCCCGTCGGCACGTCACTGTATTTGCGCCCATCGCCGCTTAGGGTGCGTCTGGCGGCCTCTGGTCCGTGAGCGTGTCGCGCGGCCCGTGACCTCACCCGCCCATGCGAGGCGCATTTAGGACTGGTCAAATGGGGCGTCGTAAGGCATTCTTGCATCAAGCCAAGGTTATGAATGAATTGGAAATGATTGAATCGGCGGTGGAACGGGCGGGCTGGCGGCAGCGTTGGGCGCGGGCCCTGCATGGGCTGTGGAGAGGCCTGCTTATTGGGGCGGTGCTCTCGTTTCTCCTTGCGGGAACCTATCATCTGTGGCCTCTGCCACTTTGGACATTAATCGTTGCGGCATTTCTCCCCTTTCCCTGCATGCTGATAGGGCTCCTTGCCGGCGGCTGGCGGCGTCCGCCTCTCAACGAGGTGGCCCGATGGATCGACGGACGCCAGCATTTGCAGGAGCGGCTGAGCACTGCCTTGGAGGTCGCCTCCTGCCCCGGCCCTGGTTCCTGGCGCGACTTGGTGGTTTCGGATGCCGCAGTTCACGCGAAGGGATTGGACGCGCGAAAGCTCTTGCCCTTTCATTTGCCGAAGGTGACGCGCTGGGCGTTGCTGGCGCTGGTGCTGGCGGGCGGGCTCGGCTTCATCCCGGAATATCGCAGCAAGGCGTATCTCAAGCGGGAGGCGGAGCGGCAGAACATCCAGGACGTTGGCAAACGGCTCACTGAGTTGACCCGGCGCAACCTGCAAAAGCGCCAGACCCTGCTCCCGCCAACCCAAAAGGCGATGGAGGCGGTCAACGAGATTGGCCAGCGGCTTTCCAAAGTAAGCCTGACGCGCAGTGAAGCCTTGAAGGATTTGTCCAGCGTCTCCGAGAAACTGCAGGACCAGCTCAAACAACTGGGCCAAGACCCGGAGTTGAGGCGGTTGGAACAAGCCGCCCGCGCGCCCAGCAACGACAACTCCCAGGACGTCGCGGGGTTGCAGAAGCAAATCGAATCGCTGCAAAAGCAGTTGGGCACGCCGGTCGGCAATCCGGAGGCGCTTAACGATCTCAAACAGAGGCTCCAAAAGCTTCAGGCCGCGGCGGAGGCGTTCGCCAACGGCCATTCTCCGTCCGCGGCCGAGAAACAGAAGCTCTCGGATTCGCTCAGCGCCCTTTCGCGCCAGATGCAGGCCATGGGGCTGCAAGTGCCGCAGTTGGACGCGGCCATCCAGGCGCTGGCGGCCAACCAGACGGATTTATTCCTAAAGGATCTTCAGTCCTCTGAAATGGACCTGCAAAAGCTGCGCGACCTGGCCAAGTCGCTCCAGCAGCTCCAGCAACAAATGGAGAAGATCGGCAAGGACCTGGCCGAGCAGCTTAAGAACGGACAGCCTGAGGCGGCGCAGGCGACATTGCAGAAGATGATCAGCGAGTTGCAATCCGCCCACTTGCCACCGCAACAATTGCAGAAGCTCATGCGGGAGGTCGCCAAGGCCGTCAAACCCGCGGGCCACTACGGCAAGGTCGCCAAGTTCCTGAGCCAAGCCGTCCAGCAGATGCGGGCGAGCAATTGTTCCAGTGCCGCCCAATCACTGGCGGACGCTTCCAAGGAGCTGCAGAAGCTGATGCGACAGATGGGCGATGCGCAATCGTTGCTGGCGGAGTTGCAGGCCTTGGACAAGGCTTCGTGGTGCATCGGCTCGGGCCAATGCTTGGGGTTAGGGACGTGCAACAAACCTGGGTTTCACCCCGGAGGCAGGCCGGGCAGCGGTGTCGGCACCTGGGCGGAAGATCCGGCCGCTGGATGGAACGGTCAATTCAGCGACCATTGGGACAACTCGGGGATTTATCGGCCCGACATGGCGCCGCGTGGCGTGACCGACCGAGGACCGGCCAAGCTGAGCGACGCGTTGAAGCCCACCCGCGTACGCGGCCAGTTTTCACCCGGCGGCCCGATGCCGAGCATTACTTTGAAAGGCATCAGCATTAAGGGCCAAAGCAAAATCGATTACCAAGCCGCCGCCACCGCCGCCCAGTCCGATGCCGAGAGCGCCCTGAGCCAGGGCAAAGTTCCCCGCGCCTACCAGGGAGCGGTGAAGGACTATTTCGACAACCTCAACAAATGAACACCGAAGAGGCAATTCAATCATTTCACGACGCTTACGCGGCCCTCTATGCCGAGATTGGCAAGGTCATTGTCGGCCAGGAACCGATCGTCGAAGGCACTTTAATCGCCCTGTTCGCGGGCGGGCATGTGCTGCTCGAAGGCGTTCCGGGGCTGGGCAAGACGCTGCTGGTGCGGACGCTGGGCCAAGTCCTCGACCTTTCTTTTAATCGGATTCAGTTCACGCCGGACTTGATGCCCGCCGACATCCTGGGCACCAACATCGTCATGGAAACTCCGGGCGGGCGGCGCGAGTTCGAGTTCCAGCGCGGGCCGATCTTTGCCCATTTGATCCTGGCCGATGAAATCAACCGGGCGACCCCCAAGACGCAATCCGCGTTGCTGGAGGCCATGCAGGAGCACCAGGTCACCGCCGGAGGAGAGCTGCGGCGGCTCGTCGAGCCGTTTTTTGTCATGGCGACGCAAAACCCAATCGACCAGGAAGGGACGTATCCCCTCCCCGAGGCGCAATTGGACCGCTTCTTCTTCAAGATCCTGGTGGGCTACCCGTCAGCCGACGAGTTGAGCGAAGTGCTTTCCCGCACCACAACCGGCGCGCGCGTGGAGGTCGGTAAGGTGCTTCCGCGCGACAGGCTCATGGAACTGATGGGCCTGGTGCGCGAAGTCCCGGTGGCGTCGCACGTGAAGGATTACGCGGTCCGGCTCGTATTGGCGACACATTCGAAAACGGAAACGGCCGCGCCGATTGCGAATCAATACCTGCGCTTCGGGAGCAGCCCTCGCGGCGCGCAGACGCTCTTGCTGGCGGGAAAGGTGCGGGCGCTCACCCAAGGCCGGTTCAATGTCAGTTTCGACGACATCGAGGCAGTCGCTCCGTCTGCTCTGCGCCATCGGCTCATCCTGAACTTCGAGGCCGAGGCCGAGGGCGTCACCACCGACCAGATTATCCGGCAGATCCTGACCGATGTGCCGAGGGATGCGCAGGTGGTGCATGTGTGAGGCGGAGGATGTCTGATCCCATTCTCACCCCTAACCTTCTCCGCCGCCTCGAGCAATTCCAATTGTTGGCAGCCCGGCGGGCCAAGAGCTCGGCAAGGGGCGAGCGCCGGAGCCGGGCCCGGGGCCAATCAGTCGAATTCGCCGATTACCGGCCTTACGTTCATGGCGATGATTTCCGTTACCTGGACTGGAATCTCTACGGGCGGCTGGAGCGGCTGTTTCTGAAGCTTTATGAGGAGGAACGCGAGCTGCCGGTGCGCCTCTTTCTCGATGCGAGCGAATCGATGACGTTTGGCGAACCGCGAAAGTTCGATTTCGCGCGGCAGGTCGCGGCGGCGCTCGGCTACGTGGCCCTGTCGAGCTTTGACCGGGTCAGCGTCATTCCGTTTCCCGCGCTGGCCCGCAATGGAGAAGAGACAACGGAAGCCCAATTGGCGGAGATGGCGGCTCGAGGGGCGTTGCGCTCCGTGCGCGGGAAGCGGTCCGCCATCCAGTTTTTCCGGAACCTGGGCGCGCTGAGCGCCGGAGGCGCGGCCGCCCTGAACGAAGCCCTGCGCCGGGGCGCTCTGGAGGCGCGGCAGGCGGGTTTGGCGGTGGTCTTAAGTGATTTCCTCGACCCGGCGGGTTATGAATCCGGGCTCTCGGCGCTGCTGGGCCGCGGCTTCCAGGTGGATCTGGTGCAGGTCCTCGCGCCGGAGGAACTCTCGCCCTCAGTCTTCGGGGATTTACGCCTAGTCGATTCCGAGAGCGGGGCGGTCCAGGAGGTCACGTTCGGGCGTTACCGGCTGAAGGCCTATCAACAATCGGTGCGGAACTTCATCCAGCGCCTGCGGGAGTATTCTCAAGCGCGCGGCATCAGCTTCTTCACGGCCAGTTCGAACACGCCGCTCGAAGAGCTCTTGCTCAAGCAACTTCGCCAGGCGGAGGTCTGGGGATGAAACGGACATCAAAAGCGTCGGGGTCAGTCCTCACTTTTTCCGCGGTAGAGGAAGACGAAGTGGCGGAAAAAGGCGCAGGACTGACCCCGACTCTGCCCGACGGAGTTGCTCACACCCTATGAACTTCCTCGCCCCGGCAGCCTTTGCGTTTGCGGCCTCCATTCCGGTCGTCATCCTGTTTTACCTGCTCAAACGCAAGCGGGTGGTCAGGCTGGTTCCAAGCACGCTGCTTTGGCAGAAGTTCCTGGCGGAAACCCAGGCGAGCGCGCCGTTCCAAAGGCTGCGGAAGAACTGGCTGCTGTTCCTGCAGATCTTCCTGCTGCTGCTCGCCGTATTGGCGCTCTCCCGCCCTTATTTCGCCGCCAGGATGAAGCCGGCGCATTTGCGAGTGGTTATCCTGGATGCCTCGGCTTCCATGGAGGCGACCGATGTGAAGCCCTCGCGTTTCGAGGCCGCTCGCGCTGAGGCCTTGAAATGGGTCGATGCGCTCTCCGGCAACGACCAGATGGTCGTGCTCCTGGCGGGGGCCAACACCGTGGTCAAACAGTCCGCTACCAGCGAGAAGGCGGCCTTGAGGCGGGCGCTCCAGTCCTGCGTCTGCTCCGATGCGCCCACCCGGCTCGTCCCGGCGCTTCGCATGGCCCAATCCCTCGTGCGCGACCAGCGCAATGCCGAAATCCACCTCTTCAGCGACGGGGCGGTGCCGGATTTGAGCCAATTTGAAAACGCCGGTTTGCCGTTGATTTTTCACCAGGTTGGCACGGGCGCCGACAACCTGGGCGTCACCGCGCTGGATGTTCGCTCCAACCCGGAAGACCGGAACCAACGCGCCATCTACGCCAGCGTTGAGAACTTTTCGACCAACCGCCAGCAGACGGAACTGGAGCTGCTCTTCAATGGCCAGTTCCAACAGACGCGCGCCCTGACCATCGACCCCGGCCAGACCTCGCCGCAGGTGTTTCTCGCCTCGCAGTCGAGCGATGGGGTTTTCACCGTCCGGCTCACCGGCAAGGATGAGTTGGCGGCGGATGACCAGGCCTCCGTCGTCAGCCTTCTCCCAAAGCCGGTCAATGTCCTGCTCGTGACACGCGGCAATCGCCTCCTGGAAAGGGCGCTCCGGGCTGATTCCAGCGTCCGCCTCTCCGTGGCGACGGATCTGACCGATAGCGGCGCCGGCTTTGATTTTGTCGTCCTGGACGGAGTGACGCCCACCGTCTGGCCGAAAGGCAACGTCATGGCCGTTCACGTCGTAAACACCAACTGGCTTCAGGACGTCATCCATCTCGACGCCCCGCCGGTAGTAGATTGGAAGGTGACGCATCCGCTGTTGCGCTACGTGAGTTTCGACAATTTCGAGATAGCGCGGAGCCTGGCCGCCAAGCCCCCCAGTTGGGCGTTGTCCATCGCCGAAGCGCCGCAGGCCTCCCTCATCCTGGCGGGCGACCTGGGGCGCCAGCGCATTCTTTGGATCGGCTTCGACCTGCTGGAGAGCAACTGGCCATTGCGCCGCTCGTTCCCAATTTTCATCGTCAATGCGGTCGATTGGCTCAACCCCGCCAATACGACCGGCAACGAACTGTTGGTCAAGGCGGGCGAGCCATTTCGATTTGCCCTGACCGAGCCGGTGACCAGTGGGACGGTAACGCTGCCCAGCGGCCAGACCGAGTCGATTACTGTCGATACGAACTCAAGTGAGTTCATCTTCGGTGATACACAAAAGCAGGGGATCTATCGGCTGCGCTTGGGCACGAATGAGCTGTCGTTTTGCGTCGATCTGCTCAACGCGGCCGAGAGCAATATCAAGCCTCGAACCAAACTCCATTTGGGCCGGTACACGGCTGTGCCTGCCGCCGCCGTGCAGCGCGCCAACATGGAATTGTGGCGAAGCATCGCCGGGGGCGGCTTGGTGGTGCTGCTCATTGAGTGGTGGTTTTATCATAGGAGAACGGTATGAAAGCACATGCAGCAAACGCGAAACCGGACGGAACCACTGGGGAGAAACCACGGAATACACGAAATACACGGAAACAGGGCATCGAGCAGGGCGGTAAGCCACCTGGAAGCAGAGTCAACCTCATGATCCAATCACCAATCGCCTCTTTCCGTGTATTCCGTGTATTCCGCGGTTTCTCCCTCTCACTCATCTTTGTTTGCGCTGCCTCCGCGCTTTTTCTCATAGGATGCGGCAAATCCCATCCCGCCGTCGTGGTCTATTGCGCCCAGGACCAGGAGTATGCCGAGCCGGTTTTCAAGGACTTTGAAAAAGAGACCGGCATCCAGGTGCGCGCCCTTTATGATGACGAAGCGGTCAAGACCGTGGGTATCGCCAACCGTTTGGTCGTGGAAAAGGCGCATCCGCATTGCGCCGTCTTTTGGGGGAATGAGGAGATGCGCACACGGCAACTGGCTGCCGAAAACGTTTTTCGAGCCACAAACGGCTGGGTCGCCTTCGGCTACCGGAGCCGGCGGCTGGTGATCAATACGAATCGCCTTTCTTTAGCCAAAGCGCCGCGTTCGCTGCTTGACTTGACTAACCCGATTTGGCGCGGCAAACTGGCTATGGCCTATCCGCAGTTCGGCACTACCTCTACCCAGTTCCACGCTCTGCGCCAACTTTGGGGAGATGCGAAGTGGCAGGCATGGTGCCGGGGCCTGGTCGCGAACCACGTTATCGTGGTCGATGGCAATTCGGTGGTGGTCAAGGTCGTGGGCAGCGGCCAGGCCTGGATCGGAATGGCCGATTCAGACGATGTTGCGGCCGGCCAGCGTGAGGGCCTGCCGGTTGCCGCCCTGCCGATCAATTCAGAAACCCTGCTCATTCCGAATACGGTCGGGGTCGTGCGCGGCGCGCCGCCGGACGCGCAGAAGCTGTTCGATTACCTCCAGCGGCCGAGCGTTGTCCGCCGCTTAATAGCCGCATCGGCCCTCGAAGGAATCTCAACCAGCGCGGTCTCCACCCCAACGCTCCGGGTCGATTGGAAGGCCTTGCTCCACGACATGAACTCAACCACAGCGGAGCTTAACCGGATCTTCCTGCGGTGAACTGGTTGCTGCTCAGAAACAGCCTGCTGGTTTCCGGCTTGACAACGCTGGTGGCCTGCGGCCTTGGGGTGGCCGCGGCGCTGTGGCTGGCATGCCTTGGTCCTCGCTGGCGAAACACGGTGCTCGCCGTTTCGATTATGGCCCTTGCCGTGCCGCCCTTTCTGGCAACCAATTGCTGGCTGGCCCTGCTCGGGCCCAACGGACTCTGGCGGCGCTGGCTGCCGTTTGACGTCGTCTCGGTCGCGGGCACAGTTTGGATCTTGAGCCTGCTCTTGTGGCCGATTCCAATGCTGGCGGTATGGAGCGCCTGGCAACGGCTCGAGCCGAGCCATTTGGAAAGCGATATGGCGGTGACCGGCTGGCCGCTCATCCGGGTTTTGCTCCTGCCGCTGGCCTGGCTGGCCCTGGCCCAAGCGGCCGTGCTCACGTTTGTTCTCGCCCTCAACAACTTTGATGTCCCATCGATCCTCCAAGTCAAGGTTTTTCCGGCGGAGATGTGGGTGGTGTTCAATACCACCTTTAACACCCTGGGCGCTTTGCGCCTGAGCTGGCCGCTCATCGCCGGCCCCTTGCTCCTGCTCCTGTGGTTTTCGCGCCGTCCGCTGCCGTGGCCGCGGCTCGAAGGCCGGGTCTCGGCAAAGCTCCTGCGCCAACAATTGGGACGAGCCTGGGTTTGGGGCTGTGGTTTGCTAACTGTCGGCGTTTGCTTTTTCGCGGTGGGCGCGCCGCTGTATCAGTTGGCCTCCGCCAAGCGGACTTGGAGAGAGCTGCCGGGAGCGTTTGCCGCCAGTGTCGATGACGTGTGGCGCTCCGCCTGGTTTGCCGCCGTGTCCGCGGCGCTCATTGTGGCAATAGGGCTGGCGGTGGCCGAGTGGAACATGGATCTGCGGGGTGGGTCTCGCGCGCCGCGGCTCTGGACACGGGTCGTGGGCTGGGTGTTGTGGCTGGCGTTCCTGACGCCGGGAGTGCTGTTGGGCATCGGGCTGATCGTTCTGCTGAATCGTTCCTGGCTTTTCCTGTTCTACGAGAGCGTCGGCATCGTCGTCCTGGCCTTTACACTTCGATACCTCGCCTTCGGCTGGCACGCCGCCGCGCACGCGTTGGGGGGAACTGACCCGGACCTGACCGATGCGGCCACGCTGAGCGGCGCGAATCGCTGGCAAATGCTGCGCCAGGTTCATTGGCCGCAGGTCTCTACCCAAGTGGCCGCGGTTTGGTACATTGTCTATCTGCTGTGCCTTTGGGATGTCGGCTCAATGATCCTCGTCGTGCCGCCCGGAGGCGAGACGCTGGCCTTGAGAGTCTTTAACATGCTGCATTACGGCCACAACGCCCAGGTCAATGCCCTCTGCGTTCTGCTGCTTGGATTGGCGGTGGCACCGCTGCTGGTGTGGATGGGCGGAAGGTTTTTCCGAGATGGGATGAAGGCGCTCGGGTCTCGGGCCGGACAGCAACGTGCGCGGCGAGGGCGAAGTGGTTTGCGGCCCGCCCATCAGCATTGTTCATTAGGCATTGGGCATTTACCATTATTCATTGGCAATGCGAAATGCTCAATGCCTAACGTCCAATGCTCAATGGGACGGGAAGAGCAGTCCCCAGTCCCGCTCGCTAGCAGTAGTCTCCAAGCAAGAGCAAGAGGGTCTGAGGTCCCCCTCGCTGGCAAATTGCGTGTTGTCTTTCTCTCAGCCTGCCTCCTGGCACTCCTGGGCGGTTGTTCACCCAAACTGCCCTCGGGCGAAGTGCCCCTCAATGGCAAGATCTTCCGCGCCGTCCAGGTGATTGGCTCGCGCGGGGTCGGTGTGGGCCAGTTCAACAAGCCGAAATCAGTGGCCGTGGATAGGCAGGACAATCTTTACGTCGTCGATATGACGGGGAGAGTGCAGAAGTTTTCCTCAAACGGCGTGTATCTGATGTCCTGGCAGATGCCGGAGTTGACTCGCGGCCGGCCCAAGGGGATGTGCCGGGATTACAATGGCAACATCGTCGTGGTGGAACCGCATTACCAGCGCATCAACCACTTTACCACGAATGGTGTGCTGGTGGCTCAATGGGGTCAGCAGGGCACTAATCCCGGCGAGTTTTATATGCCCCGCGCCGCGGCGGTCAACTCGCATAACGAAATGTATGTGAGCGAATACGGACTGGTGGAACGGGTCCAGCGATTCAGCCTGGGCAGCGGCCCGATCGCCATAACTGCTCAGGTGACCGGAGCGTGGACGCCCTCGTCCGGGACGGCCTCTTTCTCGAGACGCGGACGAGGGCGTCCACGCTCCTATCGCATGCGTCAGGCAGCTTGGCCTGAGCAGTTACCCGTCGCCAATCCCGCGCCTCACGTGCGATTGGCGTCGGTGGGCCCGGCCAAGGCCGCCACCCCTTACACGCTGGCGCCCTTCAAGCCACGCCTGCTCAACGTCTTTGGCCGTCCCGGCATGGGCCCGGGCGAGTTCAACCGCGTCGAGGGGTTGTGTGTGGACAGCCATGACAACGTCTATGTGGCCGACTCCTGCAACCATCGCATCCAGGTCTTTACACGCGAGGGCAAATTCCTGCGGATGTATGGCAAGCCGGGCAAGGGCCTGGGCGAGTTGAGCTACCCTTACGATATTCGCGTGGACAAAACCGGCCTCCAGTTCGTCTGCGAATTCGGCAACAGCCGCATCCAGGTGTTTGACGCCCACGACCGCCCCATCGAGATCATCGGCGGCCCAGGCGCCGAACCGGGCCAGTTCAATGACCCGTGGAGTTTGGCGCTGGATTCGGAAGGGGATCTTTACGTTGCCGACTCGCTCAATCACCGGGTACAGAAACTCATCCGAAGAAAATGAGATTCCAATTCACCCATCCCTACTATCTGCTGCTCTTCATCCCGGCGCTGGCGTGGGTGTTTTGGTTTGCCTGGAAGAGCGACGTGCAGATCAGTTCCTGGCGGCGGTGGGCGGCGGTGGGCATCCGGGTGATTGTGTTGGCGGCCATTATTTTCGCCATCGCCGGATTGCAGTTGTTGCGGCCGCTGGAGGGGATGAACGTCTATTTCGTCCTGGACCGTTCCGCAAGCATCCCGGCGTCCCAGGAAGAGGCGGCCAAGGCCTATATCAACAGCGTTTCCAAGCTAAAGAAACACGTGGACAAGGTCGGCATCATCGTTTTTGGAAGTGAAGCCAGCATCGAATCCTCGCCCAATCCGCTGGTCGATGTGCAAAAGATCCAGGCCGTCGTTGGGAGAGACCGAACGGACATTGCCGCGGCAATTCGGCTCGGCACGGCCGCTTTCCCCGAATCGGGCCAAAAGCGCCTGGTGCTGATGACCGACGGCAATGAAAACGTCGGCAACGCCCTCAATGCGGTCGCGGCGGCAAAGCCCCTGGGCGTAACCGTCGATGTCGTCCCCATGGGCGTCGTCCGAGCCAACGACGTGTCTGTGGAGAAGCTCCAGATCCCATCCACGCTGAAGAAAGGGCAGACATTCGACGTAAAAATCTTCGTCCACTCCGACCGAGCCACCCCGGCGACCGTCCGCCTCTATCGGAACGAGCAATTCCTCGGCCAGCAGAGGGTTGATTTGGCGGCGGGAAAGAATCTCTTTACCTTTCCGCAGACGTTACCCGAGCAGGGTTTCTACAGTTATGACGTTCAGGTCGATGCCCCGGGCGACCCCGTGCCCCAAAATAATCGCGCCTCCAGTTTCGCCACCGTCCACGGCCAGCCTCGCGTCCTGATTGTCTCCTCCAACCCCGCCGAGGATAAGTCCCTGGCTGCGGCCTTGGAATCGTCGCACCTGGAAACCAGCCTGGTGGGCATCAATAAGTTCCCCGGCACACTCGCCGAGATGCAGAGTTACGACGCGATTTTTATCAGCAACGTGGCCGCCGGAGATCTGGGCAACGACCGCATGAAGCTTCTCGAAAGCGCCGTGCGTGATTTCGGCGTGGGCCTGGTCTGTGTTGGAGGCGACCAAACCTACGCCGCTGGCGGCTACCGCGGCACGCCGCTTGAGGAAACCCTTCCGGTCAGCATGGAGTTGAATAGCAAGAAGGTCCTGCCCAGCGGAGCGGTTGTCCTCATCATGCATGGTATGGAGTTCAATAATGGCAACCAGGTCGCGCGCGACTGCGCCCAGGGCGTTTTGGCCTCGCTTGGTCCCCAGGACGAAATGGGGGTGCTGCTCTGGGATGGAACCGAGCGATGGCTCTTCCCGCTGCAAAAGGTGGGGAACAAGCAGGCCCTGGCCCAGCAAATCGCCGGGATGAACCAAGGCGATCTGATGAGTTTCCAAGGCATTTTGGAGAAGGCGCACCAAGCTCTGAACAAGTCCACTGCCAATCTCAAGCACATCATCGTGTTTAGCGACGGCGACCCCGGCCCGCCTACGCAGCAATTGATGAGTTCGATTGTGGCGGATCGTATCACGGTCAGCACGATTTTGATCTCAGGCCACGTCGGCCCGGAGACCATGATCTGGATGGCGGAGCATGGGAAGGGCCGCTTCTATAATGTAACCTCCCCGGCCAACCTGCCGCAGGTCTTCATCAAGGAGGCCGCCGTCATCTTGAAGTCCGCGATTTACGAAGAACCCTTCAAACCGCAGTTGCGCTCGCCCAGCGAAGTCGTGCGCGGCATCGGCGCGAATGAGTACCCCACACTGCTCGGCTATGTGGCGACCACGCCCAAGGCTCGGGCCGAGACCCCGCTCTGGACGCCCAAAGGCGACCCGCTCCTGGCGCACTGGAATTTTGGCCTGGGCCGTGCCGTGGCGTTCACCTCGGACGCAAAGGCCCGGTGGGCGAAGATGTGGCTGAGGTGGGGGAAGTACCGCCAGTTCTGGTCCCAGATCGGTCAATGGAGCCTGCGCCGGCTCGATAATGAGGACCTCACGACGGAGGTCTCGATGGAGAATGGCCAGGGGGTGATCAGCATCGACGCGCTCGATGCCCAGGGCAACTATCGCAATTTCCTGAACCTTTCGGGGTACGTGGTCAGTCCCAAAGGCCAGCGCCAAACCGTTCACCTGGAACAAACCGGCCCCGGCCATTACGAAGGCCATTTTCAGACCAAGGACGTCGGCGCCTACTTGCTAAACATCATGGACATCAAGGGAGGCAAAGTCCGAGGCTCCGAAGTCGTTGGCGCCAGCATCAATTACTCCCCGGAATTCGCCGACGCGGGGCCCAACGCCAACCTCCTCCGCCGCATCACCGAAGTCGGCGAGGGAAAGGTGCTCAACCCGGATGTTCCATCCATAAACCCATTCAATCAGGACCGCCGGAAGACATTTCAGCCCCGCGATGTTTGGGAATGGCTCCTGAAGTTCGCTGTCATTCTGTTCATCCTCGATGTCGGCGTGCGCCGTATCCAGATTGATCGCGCGGAGTGGCTTCGCGCCGTCCGCTTCCTGGAGCGGTGGCTTCTTTTCTGGCGCGGCGCACCGCGCCCGGCGGAGGCGGAAGAATCGCTGGCCGTTTTGCTCGCACGCCGTGCGAGCGTCCGAGCGCAGCGTCCGGCGCCCTCTCCAGCCCCGGAGCCAAGGGCAGACCTGTTTCAGCCGCAAAGCCCCGATGTTTCGCCTTTGCCGGGCAGCGGCCTCGCACACCCTGAAACGCCGCCCTCCTCCCCGCAGCCACAGGAAGCGCCTCCGCCCGAACAGCCGCCCAGCACCACCAGTCGTTTGCTGGAGGCCAAACGCCGCGCCCAAAAACGTGGGAAGGGCGGCGGGCCGTAGGATCACGGGTGCAGCCCGAGGGTGCCCCGGAGTTTTGACACCTTGGCTTCCATTAACACCGCCGGCTCTAGCCCGGTGAATCGCCCGGTGCGTCGGGACGGGCTAACTGTTTCAACAGTTTGCCCGGGCGGATCTGCTCGATGAGAGAAAAACTGTTGAAACAGTTGCCTCCTCCCAGCGGACGAGCGCCTTTGACGGTCACGCAAGGTATAGCCGCGTTGGTCTTGGCTCGCGTTGCGTCGGCGAATTACCGCGTCGAGTGAGCGTCCCGCTGGCCCTTACACCGAGCGGCTATGCCAGAACAAAGCCTGTAACGCGCCACACTCTGGCGGTGTAACGGGTGGGATGTAGCGGCGGATTGTTCCGGGCACATTGGTTCGGGTGCCACGGAGTTGTACGCTGGAGGGT
>JAJYHY010000534.1 GCA_021784555.1 bacterium | reverse complement strand
CCAGGCCGTCGATGATTACAGCCGGCAAGGCAAGCTGGCTTATGTCCATTTCCGGAACGTGCGAGGCAAAGTGCCCCATTACCGGGAAACCTTTGTGGATGACGGCGACATTGACATGCCGCGCGTGCTCCGCATCCTCCAGCGCAATCGCTTTGACGGCGTTCTCATCCCCGACCACACCCCGCAGATGACCTGCGCCGCTCCCTGGCACGCCGGCATGGCCTACGCCATGGGCTACATGAAAGCGGCGCTGGAAGCGGCTAGTGCAATAGCAAGAACGTCGTGAAACGTGAGTCCTATCTCCCAAGCTCTGTCCTGCCAAGGGCGCCTCACGTTTCACGTTTTACGTTTCACGCCGCTAGTTCATCGGACGATGACAGCCTCCGCTGGGCGGAGCATTACCGGGCCCAGCAGCCCGGAGTCCAACAGGGGTGAGTCCTTCGTCCAAAACTTCCACGTGGCGAAAGTGAGGCGTCCAGTGGGGCTCGGCTTGCCTTCCTCGAGCCATTCAGGCCATCGGCGCAAGGGGCTGCCCGTTGCCCCGGGCGTGCTGTCGAGCCAATCGCAGTCTGGTGGCAATTGGTCGTCGCCAATCCGCCGATTCGGCCACAGGTTGGTCACCTTGATTACCAGCCGGTTTAACCCTGTCTTGAGCAGCCGAGTCACATCGACCACAAATGGCGGCTTCCAGAGAAGACCGGCGTCTTCTCCGTTGAGGTTCACCGAGGCAATGACCTCCACCGCGCCCAAATCCAAATACGCCCGCCGGTTTTTCGAGAGGAATCCCGGCGGCACCCAGAAGGCGTTCCGATACGTTGCCGTGCCGGAGAAATAGCGAACGCCGGGATGGCTGTCCTTGCTCCAGGAAGCCAGGTGGCGCAAGAAGATCCTCGCCGGCGCGCCGGAGTGTGGCGGGAAGGACAGCCGCCAAGGCCCCCTCACGCGCACCGCAGCCGGCAATGGCGGTATCCTGGCCTGAAGGAATTTGCCCGAGGCGGTCTTCAATTCGTAGTCACCGCTCGCCGTGGCCAGCAGGTGCAGCCTGCTATTCGTATCCATTGAGATCTCAGAAGCGGAATCGCCTCGACCGTTGCGTTTAACCGAAACAATCGGGTCGCAACGATTCGACGGTCTTCCGAACACCACGAACACCGACCCGAACGAATCGAACCGCAAAGGCACAACCGTCCCGTCCTTCTCCGGACGCCAGACCCCCGCCTCCTCGATTCGTCCTGTATCCGGATGCCAAAACTCCGGTATTTTGCCCTGCACGCGAAACTCGCAGTCCGCCCACACCGTCGTTGAATTCGGGCTGGCGACGAAATAGACGTCCGCCGTCCCGACTCGACGATGAATGGCGGTCAGCGCGCGCAGCGTAGCAGTCAATTGACGAAAGTCAGGCGGGACATGCATTTCGGCAAATACATCCTTGAGTGTCCTGCCCCAGATTATCCTGCCTCGCCCAGTCCGCTTTTCGGTGATGACCTTGCCGTCGCAATGGCCCCACAACTCGCTCGCCAGCCGTTCGACCTCCTGGTCGCATTGGGGGTAGCCGCTCAGGCTCGGCGAGGTGGCCGGTCGTGGGCCCACGACTGTGGCCCCCGCCTCGACCAGGCTCTTGACCCTTCGGAGAAACCAGGGCGTTGCGCGCTCTCGCGGCGCCAGAACCAGGAGGCGGTAGCTCATCCCATTCGGGAGCGCGACGCGCCCATTCGTGACGGACATGCGGTCCAATACCACCTCCGGCGAGGCCACGTCGTAATCGTAGCCGTTGGGCAGCGCGGGTCCGAGTTGTTCCCTGGAGGACGGCTCCGTATAGGCCCCCTCGCCCGTGAGATAGCAGACATCCGCCACAAAGCGGCCCTGCTGGAGCAGGAACTGGCAGCGGGCGAGGTAATCGTGCCATGGCTTTGAATCCTCCCACCAGGTTTCCGTGCGGTCGTACTGAACGCCCCACATGCCCATGGTCATGCCCGGCCGGTGATTGAGCCACGGCTGGTGCGCAAAGCGGTGGATGACCAAGCGGTTCACGCCCTCACAAAAGGCGCGGTCCGCCAGCCACTTGAGCGTGAAGGGATGATTCTGCCATTTGGCGTTGAAGGGCCAAGAGGTAAAGGCCTCAGCGGCGACAATCCGCTTGCCAGCCGTATGCGCCGCCGAGGCCATCGCTTTGCTGGTTTGGAAGTTCCCTTCGGTTTTCCGTTGATTCCAAAACTCGCTCATCGGCACATCGGCGCGCGCGGCATAGAGCAAATCATCGAAGGGGCCGTTGCCGTAGGCCTCGATGGAGAGCTTCATTCCATGCTGGTGCGCCAACTCGGCGAGGCGCCCGGCGTAGTTGTCCGCGAACAGGTCCGCAATGGTTCGCCGCACGTCCCAGAGGAACCGGTCGGAAACCGCCGGGCTTTCCACGAAGCGTCCGGTCATGGCGGGCAGATAAGGCAAGGCGCTATAACCGCGGCGCTGCTGAAATTCTCCGAGGAAAGCCGGTGTCCAGTTCTGAAATCCAGTTTCGTAGCTGTCAATGTGGGTGAAAGTGAAGGCGCGCTGGCCGGCCGCTCCGGTCTCGGCCTTGAGCCTGGCCAGGTAGGATTTGAAATGCCGGTCGATGGCCTGCCGGCTCAGCTTGTCGCACTCCAGGCCGTAGCCCCCGGGGCGGGCGGGCGGATTCATGCGCCCGGTGGGGACACTTCCGAAGCGCAGGACCGTCCATTGTCCCTTCGGCACGTCCCAAACCAGCCGGCCGTCGGAATTCACGCTTGAGGAGACATCAATGACGTCACTCGGCCGAATGATGCCATAAGAGGGGACATTGGCTGGCGCTCTCCCCGGAGGAACATGCCGGTCCAGCCCGGATTTGGCGTGATAAAAAGGGATCTGGAATCGCGGATAGACGCCCACCTCAGCCAGTTCAATCCGATTCAGCGGCGAGCGAGACTGGGTAAACGCTATCCGGAAATACCGCGCCTCGACCGGCTCGATTTCCAGAGACACATCGCCCGTGCCGGTCATGAATTCCCGGACTGTCTTAAAGGACCGTCCGTTGCTGGAAACCTGGAGGGCGCCTTGAAGGAACTGCCGCGGTCCCGCCCCATGGAGTTCGAAATGCGACGCGAAGATGGAATGCTGGAATTCGAGTTGCACATATTGCGGATGACTTGGCGCGGCTGGGGGCAGGGTAACGAAGGTCCGCGCGTTTCCATCCACCAAACGCGCGCCGTTGAAACCAACACGGGCGCTGGCCGTGACTTTGGGCGGAGGTCCAGGCAGCGGCGCGCCATCGCCAACCAGGGTTGGAAAAGCCAGCGCGGCAACCTCCCGGCAGTAGCCCGGTCCCTTTCTGATTGGCGGCAGATACCCCTCAAAATGGGCAGGCCCGGTGATGTTGGTCAGGCTCCAGGTCAAAACCTGCGTCGACAGGGCCGGAGTAATCCATGGGCCGCCGCTGCCGGTCCAGCCAGGGCCGTTGTTGATCGAGAATTTGAGCCCGAGCCGGGCGGCCTCGGAAACGGCATGCTTGAGCAGATCGTGCCATTTCGGACTCCCAAATCTAACGGGGCCGGGGGGGATCTTTTGGGTTACATCCATGAGCAGGACCCCACCGATGCCAACCCGCCGCATGGCCTCCAGGTCGGCGGTTATTCCTTCCCGTGTGATGTTGCCGTCCAACCAGAACCAATTTACCCACGGCCGAGCCGAGTCAGGCGGATGAAGGAAGCCGGTTTCCAAGGGGCTTGGCGCGGGACTGAGACCGGCGTCCCGCGTGAGAGCCGAGGGCGCTTCACCAGCGGCGGTTGGTCCAATAGCATTTGCGAAGGCAATACGTTGGATGGCCAGCATCACTACAAAAGCAGTTGTCAAGAGAGCGCAACGATTGGCCATCTTGAGAAGCATTGGCGTTGAGACAGCCGGGAACAAGAGAAATCCAGCAATTCCCATTCTGATAACCGCAAAGCGAAAGCGGCGGTCCGCGCCGCACTCCAAACGCTCCGCGAGATTCCCAAACGTTGCGCGAGGTCTGGACGCCCTGGAATCGGCAAGGCCGCAGGCTGGGACGGCCCGGTCGAACCTGGCACCAGCCTTTGGAGTGCGGCGCGGACCGCCGCTTTCGCTCCAAA
>JAJYHY010000135.1 GCA_021784555.1 bacterium | reverse complement strand
GAGGCCGGTGCGGGCGCTGTTGTGGTGGCGGGTGCGCCAAGCCGGCCTGCGCCTGCCGATGGCCGGTCTGCTGGAAAAGCTGGGCCGAATCCGCCAAGTGATCAACGTGTTCCCGGCCACGTCCGCCGGGCGGCCCGGCACCGAGCAGGAGGTGCTGGCCAAACGGGATGAAACGCAGGACAAACTGATCGAGATACTCGGATTGCACCCCTGAGGATTGGCGGTTTAGGGCATAGGGTCCCCAAATCGCAAGTGGCTGATTATCAGCTACCTCCGAAGCACACTTGAAATAACTCGTAAACTGGGGCTAGAAAGGGGCCTGCACGTTGCCACGTTGTCGGACGCAAGGGACACGAAACCCCCCAAGGCCCGGTGGCAGCGCGCATGGGCAGGCCGTATTCTGCGATCTGCTCCTGGCAGGCCAGCTTCTAACGGCGGCGGCGGGCCAGGAAGGCCTGGGCGCGCCGGGTAATCTGGTCGGAGATTCGGGCGTCGGCGACGGCGCGGAGGAGTCGTCTGGCCGCGGCTCGATCACTCCAGAAGAGTGACCGAGCCAGTGTGATGCCCGCCATCCCCGCCTCGTTACGCAGATCGGGGTCGGTGAAGCAGGCCTCAATCGGTTGGGCAGCCTTAGCGCTTCGCAATGAGGCAAAGGCGGAGAGCAGGAGCCGCTTCTCATCTACACGCGTCGCCTGCTTCATAGCCGCCAGTGCCGCTTCCAGACGCCCCTCAACCGGGACATCGGCGGAGGATTTGATGAGCCGCCCCACTCCCTGGATGGCCAATATCCGCGCCAGGGGCGTTTGCCGCGAGTCCGAGGCAATTGCCAACAGCGGCTTGGCCGCTTCGAAATCCGGCCAGTTTGCCAAGGCCCGAACCGCCGCCTGCTTGACATCCGCGTCGCCGCTGGAGACCGCCTCAGAAACGGTCTTCAGGGCCATTGGGCCGCCGAGAACCGCCAGGGTGCCGAAGACGACCGAGGACTGCTTTGGAGCGGCATCAGGCAAAAGCGCCACCAATTCTTTGGAGGCGGCGGGCTTATCCTGCACCCGCGTGGCGATCTCCCGCAGGGCCGACTCCGCGTCGGGATCCGCCGTTTCCAGGGCGCGCCTGGCGACCGGCGCCAACTCGGTGTCTCCGCCCAGAACACCCAGCGCCGACCAGGACGCGCTGGCGACCTCTGGAGCAGAATTGCCGGCGTAGTAAAGCAACGCCGGGATGGCCGCCGTATCCGAGCGTTGCGCCAGGGCCCGGATGGCGGGGACACGGATGGCAGATTCGCCGTGCGCCGCCATTTCAGCAATAGCCGCATCCGCGCCGGTGCCATGAATTCGGCCCAGGGCCTGGATGGCCGCTTTTTGAACCGGAGACCGCTGGCCGGCGGCCAGGCGGAGCAGAACCGGCACGGCTTTGCCCGTCCCGACCCGGCTTAGCCGCGCAATGGCGGTGAGTTGGACCGGTTCATCGCTTTCGCCGGCGGCGGCGATGATATGCTCCTCGGCGGGCGCCTCCAGGACCCGCAGGACGGCCATCTGCCCCGAATCATTCAGTTGAGAAAAGAGCGGGGCCAAGACGGCGGACGCGCCGGAGCCGTAAACCTTTCGAGCGGCGGTGATGGCGGCAATTTGCAGCCGCGGCTCGGTTGTCGAGAGCGCCTCGGCAATGAGTTCCTCGGACTGGTCAGGCGCGGCGTTGGCTAGGCCTACAAGCGCCGCGGAACGAACGCCGGCGCTTGAAGGGTCTTTGTAGAGCTTGGAGTAGATGGCGGCGGCGCGGGCCGATTGGCGGGCCTTGAGGAGGTTGTCCGCGGCGGCGATGAGCGCGTCGGCTGCGGGCGCAGTGCCGCTTTCAAGCGCCGACCACAGGTGATCGATGGCGGCGGGGCTGGTTATCTTGGCGAGGGCCGAACAGGCCGCGAAGGCGATTTTCGGGTCAGCGATCTTCCGGGCGATGAGGTCCACGGATTGGGCATCGCGCCGCTGGCCCAAGGATTGGATCAGGCCAATGGTCCAGCGGGTATCACCGCCCGCAGCCAAAGCCTCTCGCAGGCTCTCGACCGCTTCTGGCGCTGAGTCCTTCTCCAGGGCGCGCCGGGCGCATTCTCTCACCTCCGCGTCGGAGTTGTGAAGCAGGGCGGTGAGCGCGGGCACCGAGTTGGCGGCGCCGATGTATTCGAGCTGGCGGAGAATCCAGACGCGCGCCGGTTCCGGCACGGCCGGATCACTGACCTTGGCGTCAAGTACCTTCTCAAGCGCTACTCGTTCCGCCTCGGCGCCTGGCCGGGAGGCCTGGAGCACCATCCGCTGCAATTCCATCTCCGGCGCGTAACGCTCCCGGACGTTGACGGCCGCAAGCCGGGGCACCAGGTCCGAGACGGTCTGGGTGAGGCCGGCAAAGGCGGTTGGGGCGAGAGCCAGGGAACCGATGAGCAGACAGCAAGCGAGGCGCACGGTGGTGTGAGCGGTTGGGAAGGTGGTGGTATGGGATTTGGAGAATCGCACGGCAATTTCCTTTCGTTTCTTAGATTCTGGGCGGGCGTTAGAGGACATAAGGAGTGCGCCGAGGGCGGTCCAACCAGCGGCTGGCATATTCGTCGCCGACGATTTGCTCGGCGACCGGGTCCCATCGGACTGGGCGATTGATACGTTCGATAATGCCGTTGAGCTGGCAGATCGTGGCGGAGCGATGGCCGACTTCGGCCGGGCAGATGGTCTGGCGGCGGCTGCGGATGCAATCGAGCCAATTGCCCTCCTGGCTGGAGGATTCGTAGAGGTGGATGTCGTTTGGCGCCAGGGGCTTGTCCTTGAGCTCGGCGGGCGTCGTTTCGAACCGCTCGCCGCGGCTAACCAACACCTCGCCTTCCTCGCCAATAAACTGGATCATCTGCCCGTGCTTGACCGGGTGGTTCTTCCAAACCCGTGCCCCGTCCGCATAGACATGCGACTGGTAGGGGGCGCCGTCCCAGCCTCTGGGAATAAACTCGATCGGGCCGGAATCGTCCATGCCCAGCGCCCATTGGATGATGTCGAAGTGATGTGCCCCCCAGTCGCCGTTTTTCCGGGAGCCGTAATCCCAATAGTCGCGCCAACCGCCCCCGAAGTCTCCTTTGACCCGTTGGTAATTGTAGGGATACCAGGGCGTTGGGCCGAGCCAGCGGTCGTAATCGAACCCGTCAGGAATCGGCTCTCCGGGCAGAGTCTGAGGCGGGGCGAACGTGCCCAACTCGGTGTAAATGGTGTGAACTTTGCCGATCCAGCCGTTGCGGACGATTTCGCAGGCCTTGCGGAAGGCGTGGTCGGAGCGCTGCTGGGAGCCGACCTGCAAAACCGTGCTGTATTGTTTAGCCAGGTCGCTCACCATCCGCCCTTCGCGCGGGACCAGCGTCATCGGCTTCTGGACATAAACATCCTTGCCGGCGCGGATGGCGGCAATAGTAATCATCGCGTGCCAATGGTCGGGCGTGATCACAAACACCGCGTCGATGTCGTCGCGCGCCAGGACTCGCTCGTATTCGTTGTAAGCATCGCAGCCCTTGTAAGAGCCGAAGCCGGCTTTTTGGGCATAGACCCGCTCGGTGAGGGCCTTGGCGCGTTCGCGCTTAGTACGATCCACGTCGCAGACGGCCTGGATCTGGACATCACTTCGGGCCAGGCAAAAATGGTGATGCGAGCTCATCATGAGCCCCATTCCAATCAGCCCCACCTGAATCCGGTTGTTCGGAGCCGTGGCGCCGAACACCGTCGAGGGAACAATCGCGGGCCGGCCCAGCGCGGCGCCGAGGATGGCGGTCGATTTCAAAAACTGACGACGACTTAACGGAGGAGTTTTCATCATGCGCAGAATGCCGAATCCACGGGCACAATGTCAATGGAAGTAACTGTTCAGTTCACGGCGCCCGAGTCATGCGCTCCTATCGCCACCTTGAGCAGTTACCAATGGAAACAGGTTTCGCGCAGCTCATTATGGTTCCAATCGTGCCGCCGGGTGAGGGCGCCCGGCGACCACGGACAGCGGCATAATGGCAACGGCTAGAGTCCTAGAAGCTCAAAACACGTTGTAATCAGGTCAAGTTGTTGCGAACACACCAATTCCACGAATTGATACGAATTCGTGGTAATTCGTGCAATTCGTGTCAGACCGGGTCTGAGGCTCGCCTCGCCAATTTTTGTCTTGCGTCCTTGCGGGATGGGCTCGGCCCTGCATAGAATCGGGTGGTGTTCGCCGCCAGAATAGAATCCAGAGCAAAGTTTTTTGGCGTGAACGTGTCGGCACAATGTTTTCAAATCTGAAAATGCTACTATGAAGAAATCGCTTCACTTGGTTTTTTTGGCATCGATTCTGGCCTGGGATTTTGCGGTCGGTGCCCGAGGGGCTGATTCCGGCATCACCCAAAGCCTGTCCCGTCTTTATCATATCTCCAACGCCCAGTCCCGCTCGATCAGCCCGGAGAACTTTACCGGCGAGAAGGGCAAGGGCGGCATGGCCATCCACGGCACCGGCGAGGGGGCCGCGCGCGATCTTGGCCAGGGCTGGAAGGTTTCGCCGTCGGTGCGGATCAAGGCCGGGACGACCTTTACCTTGGCGGACATCGAAGGGCCGGGCTGCATCGAGCAGATCTGGATGACGCCCACGGGCAACTTCCGAAAATCGATTATCCGCTTTTACTGGGACGGTGAGAAGGCTCCGTCGGTGGAGTGCCCCGTCGGCCATTTCTTTGCCTGTGGCTGGGGCAGATACGCGCGGATTAGCTCACTGGCGGTGTGCGTGAACCCGGGCAGCGCCTTGAACTGCTATTGGCCGATGCCCTTCCGCAAATCGGCGAGGATTACGGTCGAAAACACCGACACCAAGGACATGGTGGTCTATTATCAGATCAACTATTCGCTGGGGAAGGTGCCGCGTGACGCCGGCTATTTCCACGCGGAATATCGGCAGGAACATCCCCTCAAACAGAAGGGCCTCTACACCATCCTCGACGGGGTCAAGGGCCACGGCCAGTACGTCGGCACGTACCTGGCCTGGGAGGTTCACAGCCCCGGTTGGTGGGGGGAGGGTGAGGTCAAGTTCTACATCGATGGCGACACGAAGTTCCCGACCATCTGCGGCACCGGCACCGAGGATTATTTTTGCGGCTCCTACAATTTCGAGAACCATGAGACACACCGCTATCAGACCTTTTCGACCCCTTACACCGGCTTGGCGCAGGTCCTTCCGCCCGACCAGATCTATAAGGCCGGTCAGCGGTTCGGGCTATACCGGTGGCATATCCCTGACCCGGTGCGGTTCAACAAGGATTTGAAAGTCACCATCCAGGCGCTGGGCTGGAAATCCAACGGCACCTATCTGCCCGAAGAGGACAACATCTCTTCAGTGGCGTATTGGTATCAAAAAGAGCCGCACAATCCTTTCCCCAAGCTTCCACCGGCGGACTGACTCCGTCAGCGCACTCAAGCGGCGGCCCCTGGTTGTTGACGGGCCTGGAATTTGATGAATCATGCGTATGCATGAAGAATCGGTACTGCCACTCGCGGAGGTCCTGGCGGGATGCTTTGAACAATTCCAGAACCAGTCACTCTTGATTCAATTTTGGGGCTTGACGGGTGGAGACCAACGCGTCATTCTTCGCGTGATGAAAGCAATGAATCGACGTGAAATGCTTGCCCACACTGGTTTGGCAGCGCTTACCCTTGGCCTGTTTCCCTCTACGCTCGACGCGGCGTTATTCCGTCGCCGGAAACGAAAGGTGCTGTTCTTCTCGAAATCGTCGGGATATGAACACGAGGTCATCAAGAGGGTCAACGGGCAGCCGAGCTTCGTTGAGAAGCTGCTCCAGCAATGGGGGCCGCAAGAAGACATCGAATTCACCTTCTCGAAGGACGGCAGCTTGTTCAGCCCCGATTACTTGCACCAGTTTGACGCCTATTTCTTTTACACGACAGGGGACCTGACGCAGGCCGGTAACGACAAAAATCCGCCCATGACACCCGAGGGCAAGAAGGCCTTCCTGGACGCGATTCACCACGGCAAAGGATTCATTGGCACCCACTCGGCCACCGACACTTTCCACAGCCCCTATTACGCCAATCGGGCAACGATGTACAAAAATGACCCTCCCGGTCAGAGAGATCCGTATATCGACATGATCGGGGGCGAGTTTATCATCCATGGGGCACAACAGCACTCGCTGCTGATTCCGACTGACCGGCACTTCCCCGGTCTGAAAGACTTCCCGGACGATTTTGGCCCCGTGGAGGAGTGGTACACGCTGAAGAATTTCGCCTCAAACCTGCATGTGCTGCTCATCCAGGACACCAAGGGGATGAAGGGGCCCATGTACAACCGGCCGCCCTATCCGTCCACCTGGGCGCGTTTCTACGGGCGCGGCCGCGTTTTCTACACCAACATGGGCCACCGCGAAGACATCTGGACCAACCCCGTTTTCAAGCAAGTTCTCTTCGGCGGCATCCATTGGGCCACTCACACCGCGCGCGCACGCATTCGTCCCAATATTGACCAAGTCACCCCGAAGGCGTCGCAAACTCCGACCGCCTAACCCAATATTTCGTTTCGCGAATAGAGCAGCGACAGTCTGCGCGCCCTACTCACGTCTGAAGTATTCGGGTTAGGAACCAGTCATCGTTCCGCGGCGGTGGCGCGGGCAAGGAGCACCTTTTTGGTGGGGATATAGTTCCGGGTAAATTCGCGGCGGAACTCGGCAAAAGAGCCTGAGGCAATCGCGGCGCGCGTGTCGCGCATGACCTTCAGGAACATGTAAGTGTTGTGTACGCTGAGCATGCGCAGGCCGAGGATCTCGCCGACGTTGAGCAGATGACGCAGGTAGGCGCGGGTAAAACTGCGGCAGGCGTAGCATCCACATTCCGGGTCGATGGCGCGAAAGTCGGCTTTGCAAGCCCCTGCCTTGATGCTCAGGGTGCCCTGCCGCGTGAAAGCCGTGCCGTTGCGCGCCACGCGGGTCGGGAGGACACAATCGAACATATCCACCCCGCGCGCGACCAGTTCGACCATTTGCGCGGGAGTGCCCAGGCCCATGGCGTAGCGCGGCTTTTCGGCGGGCAGGAAGGCCTCGGCCATTTCGATCGCGCGCAACATTTCGGGCTCCGGCTCTCCCACACTCACACCGCCGATGGCGTAGCCGTCGAAATCGAGATGGACCAGGGCCCTGGCGCATTCCTGACGCAAAGACGAATCGGCGCCGCCCTGTACGATTCCAAAGACCATCTGCCCTGGAGCGCGCGGTTGCTCCCGGCATTCCTGCGCCCAGCGAATGGTGCGCTCGACGGCGGCGTGCAGTTCGCGGGGAGTGCTGGTGTGCGGGGGGCAATCGTCAAAGACCATGGCGATGTCGGAACCTAGAACGCGTTGGATGTCCATGACCTCTTTGGGTCCCAAGAAGAGGAGCGAACCGTCCAGGTGCGAGCGGAACTCCACACCGTGCGGCTTGACTTTGCGGATGGTGGCCAGACTGAAGACCTGGAAACCGCCGCTGTCGGTCAGGATTGGCCCGGGCCAATTCATGAAGCGGCGCAATCCTCCGGCTCCCTGGATTATCTCCAGGCCGGGGCGAATGCGGAGGTGGTAGGTGTTGCCAAGGATGACCTGTGCGCCCATCTCGGTTAATTCCCGAGGTTCGAGGGCCTTGACGCTGGCCTGGGTGCCAACCGGCATGAATGCCGGGGTTTCGATGACGCCGTGAGGTGTGGTGAGGCGCCCAAGCCGCGCCTTGGAAGAGCCGTCGGTTTTGAGCAAATTAAATGTTGCGCTCAAAGATTCCAGGCGGCATCTGCCGCCTCTTCGGGCGTGGCCCCTTCGGCGGCGGCTTTCTCGGCTGCTTCGAGTGTCGCGTAATAAACGCCAAGATTGTGCTGAGCGGTCTTGTCACCCTGCCGCGCGGCTCGGATGAACCACCTGACCGCCTCGCGAATATCCTGCGGAACACCGCGCCCGGTTTCGTAGCACAGGCCGAGGTTGCACTGAGCCGGCGCGCATTCCTGCTCCGCCGCGGCCCGATACCACCGGACAGCCTCCTCATAGTTCTGGGGAACAACCTGGCCGGTTTCATAGAAGACACCGAGGTTGAACTGGGCTTGCGGTTCGCCCTGGTCGGCCGCGGCGTGATACCATTTGACTGCCTCGACGAGGTTCTGCGGCACGCCCTGGCCCGTTTCGTAGAGCACGCCCAGGTTGAACTGGGCAGCGGGATCGCCTCGTTCAGCGGCTTCGCGAAACCATTTGGCGGCCTGGCCGTACTCCTGGGGGACCCCCAAACCATTCTGATAACAGAAACCGAGATAACACTGGGCGGTGGCGTCGTCCTGGTCCGCCGCGCGGCGAAACCAGTTGATGGCTTGGGAATAGTCAAGCTGCACGCCTTGGCCATTTTGAAAGCAGATTCCAAGGTAGCACTGCGCCTGGGCGTCACCATCCTCGGCGGCCTTGCGCATTTCCTCAACAGAGCCCCATGTCCGGCGATTGGTCTGGGCCATAGCTTTAAGCCAAGCATAAAATGAACTGGCCCAAATTCAAGCCAGGAATTTACCAACCCTGGTTAGCTGGCCACGACGATCGACAAAGTCATGCTGCCAAGCTGGTGAGATGTCACTCCAAGACCCGGCGGTGAGGGCTGGGCCAAGCGGGCACCCAGCCGAAACCGCCTGGGTCGAGATCAATGAACCGCAATCCGGTAGAACCGATCCATGTTGGTCGTAGTGTCGGACAGATGGTCAACGGAGCCGTCTCCAGCGAGCGACAGGGGCGAGGCGGCCCATTGGCTCACGGGAGCGGACAGCCCTGCCGAACTGGTGTAATAAAGGGTGTAGGTGAACGAACCGCTGGCGGTCGTGAAGTAGATGGTGGAGGTGTCCCCGGAACGAACCACCGAGGTGATACTCGGCGCGGGTGGCGTGGCTGGCGAACTCGATGACGCGCGGGTAAAGCTCATCGTTCCGTCCGGGTTGAGGGTAAAGGAACCGACGTAATATGCCGCGCCGCTCGTCGTGCCGCTTTCGGGGTCTGCGTACCCGCCGGGCACTGACTCATAGAGGTCCGAGACCACCGGCGTGGTGAAGTCGGAGGGCGTGGTGTTTTCGACTGGCGTGTCCATCTCGCCGTAGAAGTCCCCCACGCTCGGATTGAGCAGGTCCCCGACGAAGGTGCTGAGGGAGCGGGTGCCGCCGGCGGGCTCCCGCACCAGGGTCGAGTTGTTATCGGTGTTGGTTGCGCCCATGCCCAGAGAAATGAGGAAGGCATTGTTGCCGATGGAATCAATGAGCGAACTGATTGAGGCCTGGTTGTGGCTCGAAAGCCGCACGGGGGCCGAGGTCGGAACGTCGGCCGCTTGGCGCGGCAGGGTGTACCAGATTGTGCTTCGCCCAAATCCGTCCCAGGTGCTTCCTGGAGCGCCGACAACGGTGGCGGAAACCGACCACTGCAGGCCGCCGAAACTGCTGAAGGAGTCAGAAAGCTGGGCAGGCGAGTAGGCGGTGAGGGCCAGGGTTGAGCCGGGTGATAGCGCCAGGAGGTTGGTTATATTCCCGATGTTTACCACCAGTTCGTAATTGCCGGCGCCTGGCTTGCGGAAGCCCGCGAGCAAATCGCCGTGCGAGGTGTACTGGAAATACTGCGCGTGAGCGAGCCAACAGCCGGGCAGCAGCGCCAGCGCCGCCCAAAGGGGCTTGCTCAGTCTCAGAGGTTTAAGCTGAAGTTCTTTCATAGGCTGTTTTGAGCGATTGACTTGAGTTGAGAATGGCCGCTAATCGCCTCAGTTACGCGACGGGAAGGCTACGTCGCTGGACTTTTCGCAGTGCATGAACTTGAGGGCGATGCCCGGGGAGTGGGCGGTGGGGTCGCTGCCCGCGTTGCCGAGAGTGGCTTGGACGCCGGCGAAAAGCTTCTGGCCCACGGTATCTTGAAATCCGCTGATGTTGTGGCGGCCATAGAGGTGCTCGTGGCCCCAGAAGGAATACTGGCCCTCTTCAATGGCGCCGTCGGATTCGGGGACTCCGTCCAGGGTGAGCCATTCACTGGTGGTCAGGCCGTGTGCGACGGCGTCGCTGCAACCCAAGTAGCCGACGGCGAACCAGCCCGTGTGGCCGGCGACGAAGGGATCGGCCTGCTGGCAACTTCCGTCGATGCCCAGCGCCGCGGCCACTCCGCCGCCGCTCTCATAACCGTTGTTGCCTTCGTAGTTGAGGAGGAGTTGCCCCGTCGTCGGACCGGAGACCCCGCCGCCGATCGAGAATTGGGTGACGGTCCGTGTTGTGCCATAATGATGGTCGGCCAGGGTGTTGGCGCGGGTGCCGGAACCTTTGTTGCGGCCGACCAGGTAAATGTCGTTGTTGGTTTGGGAAGCGACGCCGGTGAAGAAGGCCGTTTGCTCAAACCCGGCGCTGATGAAGTCGTTGATTTGCGCCGTGGTGACGTTCTTGAGGGCGGACCATTCCTGAGATGGACTGCTGTTGATGTTCTTGACCCATGTAAACGTGACAATACCCTCCACCCCATAGTCTTTGAGGTCCGTCTGGGTGTTGGACACGCGCGGCGTCAGGGAGACCGCCTGGGAGGTGTCGGCCTGCGCCAGGTCCGAGCCGTGGCTGGAGGCTTCCAATTCGGCGGTGGTTGGGTTGCCCGTCGAGTCGGTCATGGCCACGCTTCCATCGGCTTTGAGCCAGGTTTCCGGCGAGCCGGCGAGCGGGAGGCCGCCGTTGTCGATGGTCACGTCGGAGGCGGACGCAATGCCCGCTTCGGAACCGCTCCAGGCGCAGTCGATGTAGGTGGGGGTACCATTGATGTTGCCGTGAAACAACATGTAATTTGCGCTGCCGGGATTGGAACTTCCTCGAGTCGCGCGTGTGATGGCGCCGCCGGCGTCAAAGACCGTTCCAGGGCTGTTCAGGGCCGTATAGACGGTCGAGCGGAAGGCCGTCGATCCGGTCAGATAGACGACATTGTCCGCGCTGGCCTGGGAAGCGATTCCCATGAAGGCGAGCGCGGCGGCGGTGGCGATATGTGTTTTGGTGAGTTTTCTCTTTTGGCTCATAGTTCTTTTTTTGCTAATACGGACCAGACTTGAGGTCTGGTTTACGGGGCATACCATAGGCCTGGAAGGCCGCGGGCACTCCATGGGGGAGGACACGGGGGTTCTGTTTTAGGACGGCGTGTGGTGCCGGCGTAAGTTATTCGGCGCGTGTGGGTTGCGTTTTCGGCCTGACGTGGCTGCGCGGCTTTTCAACCTCCTGTCGCAAAGACGTTACCCATCCGCCTTCTTTAGCGTCGGAGCGTCATCGGGCCGTAACTTCTTCGCCACACAAAAGGGGTCAAGCCTCCAGATTTCCCGCGGCGTCAAGAGGCATAGCAATATAGAGGCTTGATCCCTTCTTCGTCACGAGAACGTAACACCCGCGCCACGGAACTGTCGCTTCCGTCGCTCACATTGGCGCAGCGATGGACAGTTCAGTTCCCAGTTACCCGCAGGCCAACCCGCTTCCAAGACGGCGCAATGCCGGTTTCGCCGGGGTGGGCGCGCTGTTGTTTAGTGCTCTAATTCTGCTCGGCTCGGTGGGCGCCGGCCTCTGCGAAGACCCTTCGGACCCGATCATCAACCTCTTTCTGCAGAAGGGATTTATAACGGAGAGCGAGGCGGCCAAGGCCAGGGCGGAAATCGCCTCTATCCGGACGAACGAGGTCAGCCAAATGCCGCGGCTTCCCCAGCCGAAGTGGGGAATCAGCCAGGCGATCAAGAATATCGAATTGTTTGGCGACGTTCGGCTGCGATATGAATACCGCTCGGTAGAGGACCCCGCCGGGGGTAATATAGATCTGCAGCGGTTTCGCTACGCCGCGAGGGTCGGAGTGCGCGGGTCGCTATTCGATGATTTCTACTACGGTCTCCGGTTGGACACCTCCTCGAATCCGCGTTCGTCCTGGTTGACGTTCGGCACGTCTTCCAGCGGGACCCCCTATAACGGCCCGTTCGGTAAGTCGAAGGCCGATATCGCCGTTGGGCAGGCCTACCTCGGCTGGCATGGGCAAGACTGGCTCGACCTGACGCTGGGCAAGATGCCCAATCCGCTTTACACCACCCCCATGGTATGGGATCCGGACCTCAACCCGGAAGGGGCCGCTGAACACCTCAGGTACACCGTTGGTTCGGCGGACCTGTTCGCTACATTGGGGCAATTCCTTTACGAGGACATCAATCCCTATTCGGCCTCGGGCGGTTTGGGTTTCAACGGGCTGACGGGCCAGAATGGGCAAGACGTGTTCATGCTGGCCTGGCAGGGGGGCATGAACTACCACATCACGACCAACACCACCGTCAAAGTGGCGCCGGTGTTGTACAAATATGTTGGCCTGCGGCGAAGCTCCATCAATTCGCCAAACGTCACGGCTCCATTCTTTGGCGACCCGTATATCGGCGAGGGGGCGTATCTTGGCCCCGGCACCGGCACCGCCGCGGGGTACGCGGGTTATGGGATAGCCGGCACGCTGCCAGGTTTCGGAAGCGTGGATTACCCGCTGAACCAGGTCGGCCTGAACAACCTGTTGGTGGTGGAAGTCCCCTTCGAGCTCGATTTCGAGCTCTGGAAGCTCGATGCCAGCCTCTTTGGGGATGCGGCTTACAATCTCGAAGGAAACGACCGGGCCAAAGCCGCGGCCGCCGGTTACGCCTACTGGCTGGCGAATCAGCCCACTCCGCCAACCATTCGTCCGTTTGCGCCTCAGAAGAACGAAGACAAGGCCTACCAGATTGGTTTCGCCATCGGCAGCAAAAAGGGGTGGTTGGGACGTACGCGGCATCCGTGGGAGTTAAGGACCTATTGGCAGCACACCGAGCAGTATTCCCTGGATCCCAACCTTATTGACTCGGACGTCTTTGAGGGCCGGGAGAACCTCGAAGGAATTAACGTGCAGCTCACCTACGGGCTGACGCCCAATTTCATCGCGTCCGTGCGCTATGCCTACGCCTCGCGCATCAATGACAAGCTCGGTACGGGCGGCAGCAACCAGGACATCCCGCAAATGAATCCAATCCAGGACTTCAGCTTGTTGCAGTTAGATCTCTCACTCCGCTTTTGAAACTGACTGAGACCCGGCCAAGGAACCGTTAATTCTATGACTCCCGCACTGATTCATCCCATGCTGGCCTCCAACGCGGCGACTTATGCTATCGAGAACGCCACGACGGAAGGCAAAATCACGGTCATCGTCCTGCTGCTGCTTTCCCTGTTCAGTTGGACGGTCATCCTCACCAAACTCAGGCAAATCCTCATCGCCCGGAAAGCGACGCGCAGATTCATGGAGTCCTACAATGCTACGCGCGACCCGCTGGACATTCAGCGCCGGGGCGAGGAGTTCGAAGGCGCCCCTGCTTACGCGCTCTACATTCGCGGGGCGGAGGAGTTGGCCTATCAATTGCAGCACAATCCAGTCGAACTCAGACCATCGGCGCATCTCGCTCGAGGGCAAACGCAAGCTGACGTGGCGGCTGCGGCGAGGTGCAGAATCAGCCCGGCGTCGTTTGAAGCGATAAAGGTGGTGCTGGAAGAGGCGGCCGGCGACCAGGCCATGGGCTTGGAAAAGGGGATGATCGTGCTCTCCACCGCGGTCGCGGGCGGGCCATTCATCGGCCTGCTCGGGACGGTGTGGGGGGTGATGTCCACCTTCGCGGGGATTGCCGAGAGCCATGCCGCCAGCCTGACGGCGATGGCGCCGGGTGTCGCGGCCGCCCTGGTGGCCACGGTCACCGGCCTGCTGGTGGCGATACCGGCGATGTTCGCCTACAATCTCATGGTCACCACCATCCGGCATATCACGCAGGAGCTGGATGGATACGCCAGCCGGTACGCCAACCAGATTGAGCATGTCTATGTCGCCCATCGGGCCATTTCTGAGGAACTGCGGGACGCCAATGAGGCGCTGGCGCGGCGCATTGTGGGCGCCATGCAACGCCCGGCTGAACCGGCGTTTGCGGAGCCATGAAGAAGTGCTCTCGCTCGGCGCATCATTCGCTGACGGAGTTGAACATCACTCCGCTGCTCGATTTGGCGTTTGTGCTGCTGGTCATCTTCATCATCACCACCGCGCCGCCGGTGAACGACCTGGATCTGAAGCTCCCCAAGGCCGCCAAACGGCTCAAGGACCCGCCGCATAAGGCCAATTACATTAGTGTCGAGGCCGACGGGGCGATGTACCTGAACAAGGAGCGCGTAGCCAGCCCACAAGTCCTGCTCCAAGCGCTGGTGGGGCTGCGCATGGATGATCCGGACTTGAACATCATCGTGCGCGGCGACGCCAAAACCAAGTACCGCCAAATCCGGGCGGTGCTCGACGTCTGCCAGCAGGCCAACGTGCCCAAGGTGGATCTGGCGACCGAACCGTTGCCTTCAAAATAGCCATGGTCCCCCAGACCCGTCCGCACAAGCCCGGCGTCGGGGTCAGTCCTGCGCCTTTTTCCGCCACTTCCCCTCCCACTGCCGCGGAAAAAGTGAGGACTGACCCCGACGCCTCAGTCGTCCCCCAGACCCGTCCGCACAAGCCCCGGAACTCTTCCAGGGTGAACCTGCTTATCTCGTTCACTTTCCATGCGCTCATCATCGCGGTGGGATTCTACTTTGCGGCGCGCGGCGGGTTGCTGGGACGGCAACTGAAGAAGATAGCCGTGGAAATGGTGAAAGAAAAGCCGCCCGAAAAGCCCAAGCCGCCCCCAAAGCCAAAAATCGAGCCGCCTAAGATGGCGAAGCCAAACCCGCCTCCCAAAGTCGCGCCGCAAAAAATGGCCGAAGCGCCCAAGGCGCCCCCCGCCCCGGTGGCCCCGCCCGTTGCGGCCCCGCCGGCGGTTGCGCCGCCCGCGGCGGAACTGCCCGCCTTTCAGTTCAGCGGAGGCCGGGAAGTCCAGACCAGCGCCGATCCCATCCAGCTTTACCGCGAGTTGCTCCAGTCCGCCTTTTACTCGAGTTGGAACAAGCCGAACGACGTGGACGACGCCGATTACGTGGATGAGGTGCGGGTGTCGGTCAGCGCCGATGGACGGATTGGCAGCCCGGAATGGTTGAAAACCTCGGGCAACGCGCGCTGGGACGCTTCCGTGCGCCAGGCGGTGGCCGCCGTCGGGCGCATGGATCGCCGGCCTCCCGCCAATTTCCCTTCTCAGGTCATCATTCGCTTCGACGTGCAGGAGGAAACGGAGCCGGTGCTCCAATGAACCCGTGAAAAAAATTTCCCACTCCCATCATCGCACACTGAGCGAGTTGAACATCACGCCGCTCCTCGACCTTGTGTTCGTGCTCCTGGTCATCTTCATCATCACCACGCCCCAAATGATGAACAACCTCGAAATGACTCTGCCTTCGGGCAAGCCGCCGCCGAAAACAAACCAGCCCAAACCGAGGATCAACCGGATTCGGGTGGACGCACAGGGCCGGATATTTCTGAACGGCCAATCCGTTGCGCTGGCGGAGCTGAAAGGCGTCCTGGTGAGGCTCAAGGCGGACGACCCGGGCCTGAGCGTGGTGGTCAACGGCGCGGACGAGGTGGATTATCAGAAAATGATCAACGTGCTGGATATTCTGCAGCAGTTGGGGATCACGAAGGTCGGCCTGGCCACGCAAAACGAGTGACGCGGGCATGGAGTCTCTGATTCACTGGGCCCTTTGGAGCGGAACAGAGACCCGTTACCTCGTCTCCCGCAATGGATATGAGTTTGGCGCAGGCTCCACATAGGTTTGCGCGGGCACCCCATTCATTGCCCTCGTGGTTCCTGCAACGCGCCCGTATTGAGAATCGTCCAAGTGTCCTGCCGCACATCGAGGATGCGGACGATCTGGACTTTCTTTGGCAGCACCCGGTAGCAAATGAGCGACTTGCTAACAACCACCCCACGCAAGTTCGGGAAGACAGCGGATTGGATCGGATGACCTCGGCCGGGATTCTCGCCGATGGCGAGCCGCGCCGCCCTCACTCGCTGGGCGACCTCCATTTCAACCTGAGGCCCAAACCTCCGCCTCAGGTAACGACGAATCCCTCGCCAGTCATCCCGGGCCAATTCGGTCAGTGTAACCCTCAATCGTCAAGGGGTTCGGTGAAGAACTCCGGCGGGCAGTCGAGATCTCTGGAACCCTTGGCTTCGCGCAACTTTCTCTCCAAGGCGGGTGTGGCGGCGTACGCGCGCTTGGCCTTCTTGGGCGCGGGGATGGCCACGACCGAAAGACGGCCTTTGCCCTCACGGATGATATACTCGCCATAGGGGGCCTCGGCGACGAAATCGTCGGGCAGGACCAGGCGTTTGCGCTTGTCGTGTTTCGCTATAGTCACAGCTTGTGCCATAATGGGATAATCCCATACTGCCGGCATCGTCGTCAAGCTTGCGCGACACCCACACCGGCGTCCGAATTGAATTCCTGATCGCCGGTGATTTTCCCGGCGATGGCAAGCCCAAGCCTCTCTCGTTTCCCGATCCGGCCAGCGCCGGCGTGGAGATCGCGGGTATCCGATACCTTCCCCTGGAGAAACTCATCGAACTCAAACTCGCCTCCGGAATGACCAACCCGAATCGTTTGAAGGACCTGGCCGACGTGCAGGAACTGATCAAGGCCATTCGTCCGCGCCGTGAACTGGCTGATCGCCTCGACCCGTTTGCACGGAACAAGTTCCTCGAATTCTAAGAGGGCGTTCAGTCTCAGCCGCCGGAACTCTAATCGCGCGACTCTCGACGCCATTCTGAGTTACCGCGGCGAAAGCGCATTTGGAAGCGCTGCTCGAGAGCGGCGGTCCCATACCCGCAGGTTTCCGCGACAAGTTCATTCTTGCCGCCCGATGGCGCGCTTGGTTCTGGCGCCACCTGCTGGGGCTGGCGCCGAACCGGCGTGAGAACATGAAATTAAAGAGGCTCAAGGATTTGTAACCGCTCTCCAGGGCGATGTCGATGATCTTGGCGTCGGTATTGGCAAGCAGTTCCACCGCCTTTGAGAGCCGCAGCTCGGATTGAATATCGCGAAAGGAGGACCCGGTCGCCTCGTGGAAGATGCGGCCAAGGTGCCGGGGTGTGCAGCGGGCGATTTCCGCCAATTCCCCTACGCTTAGCTCCAAGAGATCGGAGGACGGGGTTGTGTCGAGGAAGCGCCGGAGCCGCTGGCGGGAGCTCGAGCCCAAGGAGACATCGCCGGTCTGCTTTCGCTCAAGTTCTTTGGCGAAAGTCTCCACAAAGAGCTCAATCAATTTCAAGCGGAACAAGACGCCGTCAGGATTCGGCCACTCGCGCAGTTGCTTCATTTTGAGGGCGATGGGGCTCTGCGGAGGAAGAATCCGAAAAGACGTTCCATTCCCGGAGGCCTCAGTTTGGAAGCAGTTCATCTCGCGAATTGTCAGGAGGCCGGTCAGCCGCTCGGGAATGACGCTGAAGAAGGAAAGGGACAACTCGCTCAAGCGGCTGGCGCGAATGAGCCCTGGAAACTCGCTGGCGGCCAGGAGCACGGTCCCGGTTTCGAGCTCCCGGCTCAAATTGGGCTGGAGATAGTACCCCACGCCATCGCCGGCCTGGATAAAGGTCCAACCGGTCAGTCGCGGCGCCCACTCGGCGCCGGGCAGGAGCACGCATTCCTGGATGAGCAGGTGCGGCGCAAAATTCTGTTCCAGCTTCTTCATGATTCCGGTTCCGCTATGAATACTCCAGGCGGTAGCATAGGGGCTTTCTGTTACAAACAAGTGACAGTTGGGAAACAAAGAATTTTCGATTTTCGATTTGCGATTTGGCTCGACGCAGCGTCCACGCAATGAGGCAGGCACAGATCGCCTCTTTCAGTGTATTCCGTGGTTGCCGCCCTTTTTCCGCCTGTTTCGCGTCGGGATGCGCCGGGGGCTGATTCCGAGGCATTGTCACCATTTCGTCACCAGACTGACAGAGCTCCGTAACATGCCATTGTGATTCTGTGGTGGTGTGGTTTCCAGGTCGGTATATTCAAGTCATCCTCTTGGTTGGATCGTTGTGCGGGCAGGCCGCAACGAGCCTGGCATCCGCTATGGATACAACCGCCCACGTCACCGCCCCAGCCAGGGCCGGCACCAAGCTTTCACAAGGATCGTCTATCCCGTCTCGTTTTCACGTGCGCACATTCGCTATCGAGGGGAAGACAGGCCTTCCTGGCGACGGGCTGGCGCGGCTGTTTGCCAAGTACACGGGTCAAAACGTCGGCCTGGAGGAGTTGGTCAGGGCGGCGTCGGCGGTGCAAGCCAAGTATCGGGAGTTGGGTTACCCCGCCATGAGCATTGTCATCGGCGAGAGGCGGATTACGAATGGAGTGGTGACCATGAACGTGTTCGAGGGCGCGTTTCCGCAAATTGTCATTTCGGGCCGGCGTTATCTCCTGACCGCAAAGGGCGTGGTAGCCGCTTCCGAGCGGGGGCTTGCGCGAATGGCTCCCACGCCAAGTTCCCCTGCGAGACCGTCCGCCCAAAAGCCAAATGGCCCCACCTTTGCGGTCGAGCACTACGTGGTGAGCGGCAACACTATTCTGCCCCCGACCGCGATCGCCAATGCGCTGACAAACGCGGCGGGGGCTTTTGGCACGAACGTAAGCTTTAGCGGGATTCAGTCCGCGCTGGCGGAGCTTCAGGCGGCTTATCGCGCGCGCGGGTACGTGACTGTTTCGGTGGGGCTGCCTCAGCAGAGGCTCACTAACGCGACGGTGAGGGTGAAAGTAACCGAGGGACGGCTGTCCGGGGTAAGAGTGGTCGGGAACCGCTACTTCAGCTCGAACAACGTGATGCGGTCGCTGCCAAGCTTGCGCACAAATATCATTCTCAACGGCCACATCTTTCAAGCCGAACTCGACCGGGCCAATGCAAACCGAGACCGGCAGATTTACCCCATCCTTGGGCCCGGACCGACGCCAGGCACCAGCGATCTCACTCTGAAGGTCAAGGACCGGCTGCCCCTGCACGCGAAGCTCGAGTTGAACAACCTGAGCTCGCCCGGCACGCCGGACCTGCGTCTCAACGGCTCCGCGGTTTATGATAATCTCTGGCAATTGGAACACTCAGTTGGAGTCCAATACAGCTTCTCGCCCGAGGGCTACAAATCGAGCGACCAATGGGATTTCTACGATCTGCCGCTGTTCGCCGCCTACAGCGCGTTTTATCGGCTGCCGCTGGGCAATGCCGAGCCTATTGCAAAGGTGGTGGCCAGCAAGCCAGGGACTTTTGGGTATAATGAAGCAAGCCGCAAATTCAACCTGCCGCCGCCGTCAGGCCGGGCGGAACTGAATGTTTATGCGAGCCGCGCGACCATCGACACCGGCGTTCAAGATCTCCTGGACTCGGTTATCTACGACCAGCCGGGCGTGCGCAGCATCACACGGCAGGATGTGCAGCAGGACCTCACCGTCAATGAAACGGCGGGATTCCGGCTCACCGAACCGCTGCCCCCCGCCGGGACGGTGCTTTCCACGCTTTCGGGAGGGCTGGATTTCAAGGCGTATTCGTTGAGCGACTACAAGACGAATATTTTTCACTTTTCTGAAACCACCTACAAACCCGACGGCAGTCCGAATCCACCCATCGTCAGCACCGTGAGTTCCGCCGTTCCGGCAACCCGCCTCCGTTTGGACTATTTGCCGGTATCGGCCGATTACAGCGCCACCTGGCACACGCCCCGGCTGACGGTGACGCCCGGCTTGGCCGTTAGCGGCAACGCGTGGTATTCAGGCGGCAAGAGCAATCTTCAGAGCGTGGCCAACTCGAAGCGGGCCTCCGGCCATTGGGTCACACTCGACCCAAGTGCATCGGTGAGCGTCGTCGTTCACACGAACTGGGTCTTAACCGCACGGGCCAACGGGCAGTGGGCCAACGAACCGCTCATCAATAACGAACAATTCGGGGCGGGCGGAGTGGCCAGCGTCCGCGGCTATCGGGAAGGGGAGGTCTTCGGCGACAGCGGCTGGCATGTCTCCTTGGAGCAGGAGACTCCCTCGCGCCTTCTCGGTTTTTTGCCGGGCGGCATCCCCCTGTCCATTCGCGGGTCGATCTACATGGACTACGCCGAAACCTATCTGCTGGACGCCCAAAGCCGTCCGCAAAGTGTGGCGTTGTGGGGAACTGGGGTTGGAGGAGTCGTCTCGCTCGGCCCATACTGGGAATCGCGGGTGCTATTCTCGGTACCGTTGCTGGACGCGGGCACGACGAGCGCCTACCAGCCGTATTTCAATCTCATTCTAACCGCCCAGTTTTAGCCATTCATGATTTGCGATTTGCGATTTGCGATTTGCGATTGGAGGACGGGGCCCCCAGCCGGAAACGAACTCCCGCCCCGGAGGGGCATCCCGACAATCGCCCAGCGTTTCGAACGCCGGGATCCCAGGGTGGAGTGGGGACGAGTCCCGGAGGGA
>JAJYHY010000533.1 GCA_021784555.1 bacterium | reverse complement strand
CATGACTCGGGGCCAATGCGGCTTGCTACGCCTTCATCGCAGTGGACTCTCACCACCTACTCCTTGCCGGTCTCCCGGCGCACTCCAAATGGCTCTATCGGGCCAGCTCTATGCCGAAAAGGCGTGAGCAGTTACCCGCCGAGAAGGCTTCCCGCGCTGCCGGGAATGTCCACAACGTCGCTGGGCTATTCGCCGGCATCGGGGGATTCGAACGCGGGTTGCATCGTGGTGGGCACCAGCTGGTGCTTCTCTGCGAGAACGATCTGGGCGCGAGCGCAGTCCTGAGCGCCAGGTTTCTATCGTCGTCACTGTCCCAATTGAACGAACCGAGCCACTGTTGCCGTATCTCCTTGCGAAATTGCGTATTCTAGTTGCTGCGCCAGGGCATATGCTTTTGCGTAGCCTGATGAGCCGATCGACTTCGCTGCAAAGTTGGCGAAGTCCTCACCTGGCGGACAATTTCCCGTTTGCGCGCATCCTCCAAATATGAAGTCGTTCGAAGGGTTATCAGCCGAGCAGTCGTAACCGAGGTCGCAACCTGCCAACGCGATGGCAAAAGCACGAATTCGGTTCGTTCGAGTTCCGCCGAGAAGTACGTTGCCGGCTCGAAATATCGCTTCCGGATCTCCTGAAGAGACCGCTGTTACCAGAAGCTTCTGAGCTTGCGCGAGACCAGGATCGGATTGTGCTCCTTCAGTGCTTCCAATGGGGGGTAGTTCGCTCGCAACGTGAAACACCTCGGCTACAGGGTTATGGTCCTCATATGCGATGTTCAGCCAATAGGAATACGATATATATCCGCTTCGCCTAGGCGGAAGCATACTAAAAGCGTTCCCGTGGAGAAAGCCGTTGCACAAGCGAAAGTTGTGCTGCAGTTTCGCCACGTCGGACTCCGGATAGTATGGGTGACTCGTGAGCCAATTCTGCAGTGCCTCCTCTGGATCGGTGCTGCCGCCAACTAAGATCACCACGTTCTCACATGGGCGCACCGCCTCCGCAACATACAACGCAGCGGTACCGTCGCCACGCAGCGCAGCAGGAGCAGCGCGCTGCACAAACGCGAAATAATCGCGCGAAGAGCGAAATAAAGCCGCCCAGTCAATTCGGGGCGACTTGCCCACTCCCCCCGTCCTCGCGCGTCGTGATTTCGGTGTCTTATTGATTAGTGCTTTCGTTGTCTCAGAATCAGAAGAGGGTGTGGCCTCTTGTCTGGATGACGACATTGCCGGTGCTTGCGCAGTGCCTGGGAGTCGTCCGTGGATTAAAGCCATTGCGACAACCACACCTACGACAACCAACGTCGCCGTGAACGCTACCCAACTCGTGATCTTCTTTCTGTTCACGCCTTGTTCCAATCAAATTGCCGAGCTACGGTCTAAACTGGGTCCCTCGACCCTTGATGTCTGCCCTTTGCGTAATCAGACTACGCTTGACGGATTCCTGCGCGATGGGCGACTAGGATTGGCCACTCACGCGCAGCGATTCAATGGCTTGGCATATTCCGCCCGCATTTTCGGCACTCCCCGTCGAGCCGCCAGACCCCGGGGAGATTGAGTACGCCTGCGGCCCTATTGCGGGCAAGTATCTGTCACGCCGAGAGCGGCACATTGCGTCTCCCATTGAGGCGTCGGCTCCACCGGTCCGACGACGATGGAACCATCTGGGGTAGTGCCGTTATACAGCGCTATTATTTCAACTGGTATACCGCCCCACGGCGCTGGCAACGTCACATTTAACGCTCCTATCGGTTGGCTCACTCCTCCACCAATGGGTCCTTCAAGGCTGGTTGTCCCCGGCGGTGGATTTCCATTTTGATCCCTTATCGAGTTCGGAACCAATACCCAATCCCACGTTACGCCATAAATGAACTGGAATTTCGCGGACCATCCGTTGGAATCATAGACAGTTATCGTGTCGCCTTCCCATGCTCTGAACGTGGTTCCCGTCCCTGTGTTCACGAATTCCTCAGAGAAAATTGAAGGCATGCCATTGACAAAATGCCACGCAAATCCGTAAGACTCCGAGCCTGGCACCACCATTACCAGACTTGAAGATACCAAGTCTTCCCATTGAGATGGGGTTGATGAACCGCCTTCTCCGTCAAAGGCTTGAGACGACGGAAGCGTAATGCGTCCGGCATTCAACTCGGCTCGCGCCATAATCGCGTTGTCAAAAGCAATCGCGTCCGAATTACTTCCGCCACGGAGTGCGTTCGTCCACAAGTAGTGGGGACCAGGGTTACCACTTGGATAGAGCCAGCAGGCATAAAATGCGCCACTTATCGCTATTTGGGTGCTTACGACCAAAACGACTGTTGAGCCAGTGGTTGTGCTGGTAACATCAGCGCAAGGACCCCAGTCTTTAATAACGCCAATGTACCCCGATGGAGTCGCGTTATCATACTTTTGGACATAACTCAGCGCCGCGGAAGATAAACTACTTGCCGTTTGGCATGTTGCGCACGGAACAATTGCCACGGGTATTGTAGATGCCATCGCACTTCGGGCAGAACCGAGCGTCATCATTATTGAGCCCGCAAGCAGAACCGGTAAGGTAATCAGGATTCTCACGTTCAGAAGTTTTGGTACTTTCACGATCCTTCTCCCCTTTATTCGAATGCAAGAACGCCGCTGTGCGGTGATATGACTGCGTCAAGTTCGTATGACGGCCTTCGTCGTTCGGCCTAGATGGATTGTGTAGCTGACGGATCTTAATAAGTTGGGGTCCTGAGAGTAACCTACATTCCGCGCATCTCGAACGCGATTTCCCGGTAATTTCCGCGGCAGCCCCTCAGGCGGGGGCCGGCTCCTCGGCGGCTGAGAGGCATTCCTGCGGTGAGAGCCTGAAGAGTCGCAGCACGGCTCGCTGCGGCTCACTGAGCTTGTCGTAGAAGCGCTGGTGTACGCGCCCCGTCTCGTCGACAAGCCGATGGCGGCGTAAGTCGGCGAACAGCTCGAAGAGCCGCTCGGTGGTCGGGGCGGCGCAGGGGCGCTCTTCCGGGTACAGCGGCAGCTTCTGGATGCCGAGCGCACGCATGCGCGCGCGCATGTCGCGCTCGATGAGCGCCTCGGTCATCAGCGCCAGGAAGTACAGGAACAGGGACGCCTCGATGCGCAGGCGATTCTTGAGCATCACGGGCCTGACCTCAAGGACGGATTTCAGCTGCTCGTGGCGTTTCTCGAGCGAGGGCTGATGCTTGTAGGCTTCGAGCGCCTCCTTCAAGGTGAGCTCCTGGTCGTTGGTGACCAGAGGGAAGACGCCGTCGGTGCGGGTCTCATCGAGCAGGGCCTGGGCGTCGGAGTGCCAGTGCAGCACGGGACGTTGATCGGTGTGGCGGACATAGGCGGTCCGGGGGGGGCCTGGACGCCCGCGTGTGGCCTGGGTGAAGTGCTCCTGGTCGAGGAGAGTGACTTCGGCGTGGATGAAGCGCTCGACCTGTCGCTCCTCGAGGATCTTCTGGGCCGCCGCGCTGACCTGCTCGAGACTCTTCAGGCGTGAGCGTGGGGCACCGACCCGGGCGGCGATGCGGTGCTCGCGCGCAGCGCGATCGAGAGCCTCCTTCTGGGAGCTGAAGTACCACAGGACCCGAAAGCCTTGGGCGGTGCGCAGCGGATGCTCGTAGCCGCGGTAGACATCGGGCGGGCCCGCCTTGCGCCGCGGGTCGGGCCGGCGCAACAGCTCGACCCAGGGGGCCGGGTGGCTGCGCAACCAGGCGTGGAACTGGGTGTGCTCGCGCCAGGTGGCCGGGATCACGGTGACGAAGCGTCCGCCATGCGTGGCGATATACGATAGATTTTGAGCTGTCGCGAGCTTGCAGTCCGCGACGTACCGGAAGTCGGCGGTGCCGGTGAGCTTGCGCAGGCTCTCCCAGGTGCGGATGTGCGTCGTGTCGTCGGTGGTGTTCCCGTGGTCGACGTGCGAGAAGATCGGCACCGCCCCGTCGGCGGTCGTGCTCAAGATGAACAGCAGCTGCTTGAGGTCTGGGCGGAAGTCCTTGTTGTGTCCTTGAATGATCCGATGGGTCGGCCGGCCCTGGGCTGCTTTGCCGTCAGCCTCCACGTACTGGCCGGTGAAGGTAACGGTCGTCGAGTCATTATGGAGTTCGGCCAGGTCCAGCTCGAA
>JAJYHY010000532.1 GCA_021784555.1 bacterium | reverse complement strand
GGAAAAAGTGAGGACTGACCCCGGCGCGGCCCCCCACGCCCTGGCCTTGCGCTTCGCCGCCTTGGAGGAGCGACTAGCCTCGGTTCCGGGCGTCCAGGCGATCGGTGTGTGGGGTCGCGGCGAGCGTTTTTCAAATTACGAGATTGAAGGGGGGCCGGCGCAGGTAGAACTCTCGAATGCCCAATGTGGCTTTGGAAAAACGGACCTCCTGCGCGCACTGCGCGTGCCTCTGCTCGCCGGGAGGTATCTCCAAGCGGGCGATAGGAGTCCGGCCGATACGGGCGTGATTATCAACCAAGCCATGGCCCGGCTTTGCTGGCCGGGGCGAAACCCGCTGGGCGGAGCATTCCGTGGATACACCAAGGAAGGGCGCGTCCGGCTCTACACAGTTGTCGGAGTGGCCAGCGGTGTGGCCTTTATAGGCGCGCACAATGCAGCCGCATTCTACGAGCCGTTGTTCGCAACCTACGTGGATCCATTTCAACTCGTATTTGTGAGGACGAAGGGCGACCCGCTCAGACTCATCCCGAGCCTGTGCAGGGCCATGGCGGCGGCTGAGCCGGACATGAACCGGCCGGATATTGAAGATTTGCAACAGAACCAATACGACTCCACGAGCGTCCAGCGGGCGTACATGCTCTGGCTGTTGATTTCCGGCGCGGTGGGGCTGATGCTGGTGGTCGTCGGGATATACAGTGTATTGGCTCTGTCGGTGGTCCGGCGCACTCGAGAGATTGGTCTGCGCCTGGCTTTGGGGGCGCGACCGCGCGACATTCTGGTGGCCGTGTTATCGAAGGGTGCGCGGCTGATTGCCTTGGGGATTGTGGCCGGCCTCCTCGCCTCGTTTTGGCTCACGCGTTTGCTCCAGCACGAACTGTTCGGCACCTCCCGGCTGAACCCCATGGTCTGGCTGGGCGCGGTCCTGCTGCTGCTCGGCGTAGGGGTGCTCGCCTGCTACCTGCCCGCCCGCCGCGCGGCCAAAGTCGCTCCGATGGAGGCCCTGCGCTATGAATGAGAGGGTTTGCTATTTTAGATTCGCCATTTGCGACCTGGGAGCAGCGCCGCGGCCAGCCGCGCGAGGTGGCTGTTCGGCGGATGCCGCGTCCACGCGGGGCAGGCCGCCGAACGGCGGCGGTCAGGACCGGAGGTCGCAAGCTTTGATCAAGGCGCGTTTGATGGCCGCCAGATCGGCTTCAGAGACATTGCCGAGACGCCTCTCGAAACGGACGCGGGGAAGCGAGCCGATGGCTTGCACATTGGCTACCGACTGGGGGTCAAGGAAACTCAGGTGGCCCACAGGAATCTCCAGCTCGCTCCCGCGGGACTGGCGTGTGATCGGCACGTGGATAATTAACGTTCTCGGTGCGTCCAGATCGTCGGCCAACAGCACGATGACGGGGCGTGTCTTGCCCGCGATTCCCATGTCCGCCAGCCAGACTTCACCGTGGCGAGGATGCATTGCCGTCAAGGCTATCGAGCACTTCCTGCTCAACCTCCCGCCCCGGGAGCACGTCCGCCCATTGCTCCTCCTGACGCTGATGATCGAGAAACCTCAAATAATGCCAGACTTCCCTCAAAACGTCCTCGGGTTGACGGCGGATTTCTTCGATCAACTGCTGCTCTGTCGTCATTATCCCACATTATGAGCGTTTCACCGGCCAGGCAAGGAATTTGTGCCTTTAGATTCCCAACTCGCGATTTGCGAGTCGCCAGGGGCATCGGTCGGCCCTCGAAGCACCTCCCGGCACGCGCGTTAGGAAACTTGCGATACATCACGTTAGGAAACCTGCGGAAACCTGCGGAAAGCTGCGGAAGGTCCAAATGCCCCCCGCCTTGGACGCGCCACCGGCTCCAACCAGCACCCCTTACCGCCACTTCCGCCACCCGCAATTTGCAAATCTCAGGAGCTTCTAGCGGTTTCTAACACTTATTAGCACTTATTTTTATGAACGCCAAACCGCCAAACCGCCCTGGCCCAGCTCTCCCAAGCCGAAGGCGCCACCCTCAAGCGCCGGCACATCACCCTGGAGCTGGGCCAGCGCTCCAACGGCCAGCTTATGGAGACCCACCACTATGAATGAGGGGATTTGCGGTTTTAGATTTGCGATTTGCGGGCTGTGGACCTCACAACAACCGCTTGAATTCGGCCACCGTCAGCCCGGCGTCCCGAAGTGGAACTCAATTCTCAATTCACAATTCTTAATTCTCAATTCTCAATTGCCGCTGGCAAGAACCAAATCAACGACACCCCGAGCAAGCTGCTTTGTCTATTACTGGAGCGTGCCGCCGGTCGTGGCCAGGACGCCTGCGCAATGCCGGCAAATCGCCAATCGCCAATCCAAAACCCCAAATCCCCCCAATCCATGAATGACCTCAGATTCGCCCTCCGCCAACTGCTGAAGAACCCCTGGTTTAGCGGAGCCCTCTTGCTGACCATCGCCCTCGGCGTGGGCACGGCCACCGCCGTTTTCAGCGCCATGGACCTCATGGTGTTGCATCCGCTTCCAGGACCGGCGTCGGACCGCCTGGTGGAAATAGCCGAACGTCAGCGATCTGCTCCTTCCATATCGACCTCCGCCTTAGCCTCATTGGAGGCGAATCGGAACTTTTTTTCCGATTTTGGCTGGGCGGACTATCTCAGCTTGGGGTACAAGAGTCAGGGATTGACCCGCCCGATTGGCGGTGGCCTTGCTTCGGTGATGTACTTGCGAGGAGGATTCGTCCGGTCCATTGGCGGTGCTATGGTCTCGCCGAATTTCTTCACGTTATGGGGCGTGCGGCCGCTACTGGGTCGGACCTTTGCGAAGGGTGAGGGTCTCATTTTGAACAGCGCGGGAATACCGGAGAATGACACGGTCATAGTGCTCAGTTACACGGGCTGGCAATCGCTGTGCGCGGGCGACGCGAAGGTACTTGGAAAGACGATCCGCTTAGCGGGGCGGGACTTTACCGTCATAGGAGTTATGCCCCGCTACTTCAGGATTCCTTGGGGCGCCACGCTGTTCTGGATGCCCGTTCGCCGCGGGTTGTCCACGGTCACAACTTCCGCCCAAAGAAGCGTTTGGACGAGAGATGCAAACATCCTGGCCTTCGGTCTTTTGAAACCCGGGGTTTCGCGGCAGGCAACAGAAGCCATGTTGGACGGCCTGTTCCCAAGCATCGCGCAAGCGGAACGATCCGCTGGTGAACCACTGCCCACGGACCAAGCTGAACAAGCTTTTTCAGTAACGTTGGCGCGCTCACTATTTGCCCAAAGCCAGGCCGGGTACATACAGATCCTCAATCGGCTCCTGGGCATCGTCGGCTTGGTTCTGTTGATTGCCTATTTGAACCTGGCGACCCAGACCTTGGCGCAGAGCGAGAAGCGCCGCCACGAGTATGCGGTCAGAGCCGCCCTCGGGGCCGGACGCCGCCGGCTGGTGCGCCAGCTCCTGACCGAGCACGCCTTGTTCGGGGCCATTGCCGGACTACTGGCCCTTCCGGTGGCCTACGGCGTTCTGAAGGGCATCGGTGCGTGGGTTCCCCCGTGGCATTTGCAATGCGCGGTGCCGATCCGGCTTAACGGGGCGCTGATGGCCCTCTGCGTTCTGGTTTCGATCGGCGTTGGGTTGGCCTTCGGTCTGGTGCCCGCCTGGTACGCCAGCCGTGCGGATGTTGCCGAGACACTCAAGCAAGGAGCCAGCCAGGTCACCGGCGGGCGCAAGTGGGGAGGCTATCGAGAGGCGGTTGTGGCGGCCCAAGTCGCCCTCGCGTTCGCGTTATTGACCGGGGCGGGCCTCATGGTGGAGAGTGTCGTCCACCTGCTGGCGGTCAAGCCGGACTTCGATACGCGGAATCTCATCTTCATAAAGGCCGTGCTCCCGGTAAGAATCGACACCAAGGGCGTCGGGGTCAGTCCCGCACCTTTTTCCGCCGCTTCGCCTTCCAGCGCCGGGGTCAGTCCTGCACCTTTTTCCGCCACTTCGCCTTCCACCACCGCGGAAAAAGTGAGGACTGACCCCGGCGCGGCCCCCCACGCCCTGGCCTTGCGCTTCGCCGCCTTGGAGGAGCGACTAGCCTCGGTTCCGGGCGTCCAGGCGATCGGTGTGTGGGGTCGCGGCGAGCGCTTTTCTAATTATGAGATTGAA
>JAJYHY010000531.1 GCA_021784555.1 bacterium | reverse complement strand
ATCTGGGCGGCCGGCTGCTCGGCTCCGGTTTTCCCCGAGTCCAACACCTCTACCTTCACTATGAAGTTGCCCGTCCCCGAATCCCCGCTCGGCTGGTTCACTGCCAAATAGAGCCGCCCGGCATCGCCAACGGTGTAGTCCAGGCTCGACCCAATGGCGAACGGCTGCGAATAATCTCCGTTGCCGACCCGCCCTAGAGCGGCCCCGCGCCCAGCCGAATTGACCGGCAGCATTCGCAGCAGGTCCTTCCACCCGCGAGGCAGACCCTCCGGGCCAGTCGCATTCGAGTCGGAGTACTGTACGGTCCCGGTTACTGTAAAGCGCAACTTGGCGCCCGGTCCGCAATCAATCCCCGTGTCAATCCAGTCCCCAGTCGGTTCAAGGTTGATCTGTTTAACCTCGCCCTTCTTGGCAGCCCCCGAGGCGCACCCTATCCCCAGCACGCCCAGCATCGCGGCGGATAGAATCCCGCGCCAAAGTAGGAATCTTGGACCAAGGCACATTTCTTCCCACATTATGCGGCGTTTTTTCCCTGTCTGGGGTTCCCCGCCCGGTTTCGACGAAAATTGTGAAACGGATTTAACGCTTCTCCGCACTGTAGAGAGCAACTTCCTCCCGCGCCCAGCGTTGAGATGGGTGTGAGTAGAGTGAAAAAGTCCGGGCGCCAGGCGGTTGGGGCGCGAGCCTCGGAGGACCGCCTGGCCAGCCCGGACTAACGAAATTCGTAAAACTAACGAAGAAATGACCGAGAGGAAGGGGATATCCATGAAAAATTTTGTGCTCGTCGCTACCGCCGGCTTGATGTTCACTGGTGGCGTCTTCGCCCAAAGCAACCAGAATCCACCGACCGAAGTGGGCCAACGCCGCGAAAACCAACAGGACCGAATTGCCAACGGGATCCAAAGCGGCCAGCTTACCAGCCGGGAAACGTCAAACCTTGAACACAAAGAGGCCAATCTGAATCATCAGGTCGCTGGCGACCGCTCGGCGAATGGCGGCAAACTGACCGGCCAGGAAAAGGCACAGATCAATGGCGAGCAGAACCGGCTCAGCAACCAAATCTACCAGGACAAGCACAACGCTGCGACCCAAAAGTTTTCCAACACCGAAGTCGGGGCGCGCCGCGAGAACCAACAGGACAGGATCGCCCAGGGGGTGCGTAGTGGAAGGCTGAACGCCGGCCAGACCTCGCGTCTTGAAGGTCAGCAGGCCCGCATGGCCAATCGTATCGGCCAGGAGCGCAAGGCCAACGGCGGCCCTCTGACCCGAGGAGAAAGGCGTCAGGCCAACCGCGCGCTCAACCGCTCCAGTCGCAACATCTATCGCGCTAAGCACAAGTAGGCCCGCGGCTCGATCCGCGCAAGACGCCCCGCTCCGGATTCCCCTCCGGTACTGCGGGGCGTCTTGCTTTACTGCGCCTTCACCTCGATCGCCGGAATGCCCGCTTCCTGAACCTTCTTGTTAAACGCCGCCAGTTCCGGGCCCAACAGGTCTCGTGCCTTCGCCAGTTCCGCGTTGGCCTGTCCCGCCAATCCCTCGTAAACCTGCTCAGACTGCCGTGTCGGAGCGGTGTCGCTGTCTTCCACTGTGCTCTTGAGCGCCGCCAACTTGTTGTTCAACTTAATCGGGAAATTCAGCGGATCTTCGCTCGCCCGGTTCCTGGTCTGATACATCGCTTCTTCCACATCGGTCAGTTTCTTCTCGAGCGCCTTTGCCGCCTCGGCCGTCTTCGGTTCCTTCTCGTAGCGCGCCAACTGTTGCTTCGCCTGCCGGATCTCGATTACTGCGCCGTTCACCGCGCTTAGCTTGTCGCGGATTTGCAAGGCCAGCTCGAGCTGCGCCGCGTACTCCTGGGGCGTTGTCTTCAGCCTCGGGTCGGGCAGGACTTCGAATCTTTGCTCCTTGCTTTTCCCTTCCGCCGTGAGCCGCGCCGTGTACATCCCCGGAGCCGCCACCGGTCCGCGCACGCCACCGGCCCACAGAATCATCCCCGGAAACTTCGTCGCGTCTTCGTAATGCAGATCCCAGACAAACCGGTTGAGGCCCTCCGTCACAGGCAGCTTCGCGGCGCCACGCCGCGCCCCCGGGCCCTCGTCTTCCGAAGGCTCGCCCGCGGGTGCTTCTTTCTTCTCTACGCTCGAGAATTTCTTCACCAGTTTCCCCTTTGCGTCGAGAATCTCCAGCGTGACCTCGTCTTTCGGCTTCGCGGCAAACGAGTAGTAGATCGCCGCCCCGCTCGCCGGGTTCTGCCCAACGGCCATCCCGGGCCGAATCCGGAAGCCACCCGCGCCACGGTACACATCCTTCGGCTTGTACAGGTGCGCGGCCTCGCCCAGCGTCTGCTGTGAAAGGTCGTACAACAGCGGTACATCGTCGAGAATCCAAAACGCCCGCCCCTGCGTGCCCACCACCAACTCCTGATCGCGCTTCTGGAACGCCAGGTCGGTAATCGGCACGATCGGCAGGTTCAATTGAAACGGATGCCAATCCGCGCCGCCGTCGAAGGAAACGTACAAGCCGTATTCCGTGCCCGCTACCAGCAGCCCCTTGTGATGCGGGTCCTCCCGAATCGTCCGGGTAAATGCGTTTGCTGGAATGCCGTTGACGATCGGCGTCCAGTTCTCTCCGTAGTCGTGGGTCACGTACAGGTACGGCCGGAAATCGTCCGACTTGTACATCGTCGCCGCCACGTACGCCGTCGCCGCGTCGTGCCGCGAAGCTTCAATCGTGTTGATCTGGTTCCACTCGGGCAGCGCCTTCGGCGTTACATTCTTCCAATGCCCGCCACCGTCTCGGGTCACGTATACGAACCCGTCGTCGGACCCGCTCCAGATCAGGCCCTTGTCGAGCGGTGACTCGGCTACTGTGAAGATCGTGTCGTAATACTCCACGCCGCTGTTGTCTTTGGTGATCGCGCCGCCCGCGGGGCCCTGCTTCGATTTGTCGTCGCGCGTCAGGTCCGGACTGATCGCTTTCCAGCTACGACCCTCGTCCGTCGTCGCGAACAGCACGTTTGCTCCCGCGTAGAGCATCCGGGGATCGTGCAGGGAGAACAGGAGCGGGTAGCTCCACTGAAACCGGTACTTCATACCTTCGGCGCCGTAGCCCATCGGGTTGTCCGGCCACACCGTGACATCGCGCATCGATCCCGTCGAATGGTCATAGCGTGTCAACAGCCCGTCGTAGGACCCTGCATACACGATCTGAGAGTTCTTGGGATCCGGCGCGATCCAACCGCTCTCGCCACCACCGACCGGATACCAGTCCCGCTCACCTATGGCCCCTTCATCGCTGCGGCTGGCGATGCGGACCGTCGTGTTGTCCTGCTGGGCGCCATAAACGTGGTACGGATAATCGTTGTCGAGTGCGACACGGTAGAACTGGGCGGTCGGCTGATTGTCTTCGGTCGACCAGTTCTTTCCTCCGTCGGTCGACACCGCCGCCCCTCCGTCATCGCCTTCGATCATCCGTTGCGGGTTGTCCGGCGCAATCCACAAAGCGTGACGGTCGCCATGAGGCGCCTGAATCAGCGAAAAAGTCCGGCCGCCATCGATGGACTTCCACATCGACGTGTTTAACGCATAGACCGTGTCTGCACTTTTCGGGTCGGCGAAAATGTGGGAGTAATACCATGCCCTCTGGCGAAGGATGTTCTGTTGGTTCGTACGCGTCCAGGTCTTGCCTCCGTCGTCGCTGCGGAACACGCCGCCTTCCTGCGCCTCGACCAGCGCCCACACCCGCTCGGGGTTCGCCGGCGAAACCGTAATGCCAATGCGGCCCAGGATGCCCTTCGGCAGACCCTCGTTGTGCGTCAACTCCGTCCAGTGGCCGCCGCCATCGGTCGATTTGAAAATTCCGCTTCCCGGTCCGCCGCTTTCAAACGTCCACGGCTTGCGGCGCACTTGCCACAACGTCGCGTAAATCGTGTCTGGGTCTCCGGGGTCGATCGCCAGGTCCACCGCGCCTGTGTCGGCATTCCGGTACAAGACTTTGGTCCACGTCTTCCCGCCATCCTTGGTGCGAAATACCCCGCGTTCCTCGTTTGGACCGAAGGCGTGGCCGAGTGCGGCCACAAATACGATGTCGGGGTTGCGTGGATGGATCGCCACTCGGCCGATCTGATAGGTGTCCTGCAGC
>JAJYHY010000530.1 GCA_021784555.1 bacterium | reverse complement strand
AATGGCCCAAGCAGTTCAAGAAGAAACAGAGCTATTGGAAACGGGTCGAGAGCGCCGCCGACCTGGCTGACCTGCGCCGTTTGCAGCGGGCGATCCTGCCGGTCAGCAGTTTCAAGCCCCAGAGATGAGTTCGGGCAGTTGTGGAAACCGCAATCGCAAGCACCTTCCAGTTCCGCAGCAACGGCATCTCTGTGGAAACCGCGCCCACGGCACCGTTCCTAGCCCCGTTAGGGACCGCATCTTTGCAGCGACCAAACCGCGCTTGGTGGAAAGGCCCCAGTTCCGTAGGAACGGCACCTCTCCGGAAACTCGCTTCTACCCAAAGAGCGAACCCCGGCCCCACCGACGCACCCATCCACCATCCACCCATCCACCACCCCCTTCCCTCCAATGTCACCTAAAGTGTAACGATCGCGTAACCGTTACGCTTTCTCTAAACCCCTCCGCCCCAGCACCTTCCAAAACCCGAACTCTTCCACCCCGTAACGCCTCCCCTCCTTAGAGACCCGGGCTCTGACGGCCCGGGCCCGAACCATCAAATGACATCATGAACATCAGTAAGCCTGCCATCAGCAATGCGTCCCCCGCGCCTCCAAGGCGAAGCCCAACGCCCTTTGAAAACTCGACCTCCGGAAACCTGCGGAAAGCTACGGAAGGCCACGGAAGGCTGCGGAAGCTTCAAAGTGCGGCTATCGATTTAACCGCAAAGATCGCAAAGAGCACAAAAACATTGGAGAAACTCAGGAATTTCCCTGTCATCTTTGCGTTCCTTGCGGTTGGTTGTTTAATCCTGATGGCCGCTCAAAAGAGCCACGGTGGCATCCAAGCCCAGGCCCCCAAGAAGAGACCTCAACATCACAAATTGCAAATCCACCCGGTCGCCTATGGAAGCCTATAGTAGCCTATAGAAGCCTATGGAAGCTTATAGACACCAAAATTGCCTCGCCACACCACCCAAACAAACCAATACAAACCAAAGAACCCCGCCGCCTAATTGGCCATCGGCGCAAATACAGTGGCGTGCCGGTGGGGACCGCTCCTCCGCAATCGCAAATCGCAAATCTAAAATCGCAAATCGTGAATACGTCACCGAACTTACGCCCTGGAGCACTAAGAGTCCGGATCTTTGGCGTTGAATCCTCGATGTTGAACGTTGACTCTTGCAGCGAGGCCCTCATGGACGAACACGACCGCGCAGCACTCGACGCCGCCCCCGGGCGGCGCGCACGCCGTCGTGCTCCGTTGCCTCTGCCTCCTTGGCGTCGAATCCCGGCGCTGCCTTTCTGGGCGGGCCTGTTGTTTCTGTTCGCCTCGGGCTATATCCAGCAGCAGCCGGCGCATTGCCCGACGCCTTTGTCCCGGCTGGACCTGCTCCACGCCCTGGCTCATGGCCGCGTCCAAATCGACGCCTACCGGTCGAACACGCCCGATGTGGCGGAGTATGAGGGCCATTACTACAGCGACAAGGCGCCGGGAACCGTTGCGCTGGCGTGGCCGGCCTTTGCGGCGAGCGCGGCGGCCCTGCGGGCAAGCCGCACGGGCTTGGATTCCAAGGCAGGCTGGCTCTATTCGAGTTGGGCCGCCACGATTGGCTCCAACACAATTGAGGCGGCGCTGGGGATGGCTCTGCTGCTGGTTTGGCTTTCCAAACATGCCGGCGCCAGGGCGGCGTTGATGGCAACGTTGGCCGTCTATCTGGGCGCGGCGCCGCTGCCCTACGCCACCATGATGTTTTCCCACGCGCTGGTAGTAGGGCTTATTTCCATCGCGCTGTGGAGCGCATCCAAATGCGGAGTGGGGAGTGCGGAATGCGGAATGCAAGAGGCCAAACCCGGAATGGGGAGTGCGGAGTGCGGAATGGGGAGCGCGGAGGGTCGAGGAACGGGCGGCTTCAACCGCGGAGCCGCGAGTCACGCGGAGCCTTGGGCTGCGGCGGCTCCTCTGCGTGATTCGCGTCTCGGCGGTTGGAAGAGCGCTCGGGGACTCTCGGGGATCGTGGTTTGGGCCAAGGCCAACCGCTGGGACCTTTTGGCGGGATTCGCCTGCGGCTGGGCGCTTGCCAGCGAATACACTTCGGGCCTGATTGTCATCGGGATCGGTCTGTGGCTGATGTCTCAGGGATGGCGGCGGCTTGTCCCGTTTTGCCTGGCCGCCATTCCGCCGCTGCTCCTGATTCCGCTCTATAGCTGGCTCTGCTTCCGCCACCCCTTCATTCTGCCCTACAGCCTGAACGCCTCCTTTCCGGAAATGAAGCAGGGTCTCTACGCCATCAAATGGCCGGATGCCCAGACCGCCTTCAACCTGCTCTTCAGCCCGGCACGCGGCCTGTTTTTCTGGTCGCCCTTCCTGGTCATGGCCGGCGCCGGTTATTGGGACCTGGCGGGAAAGGACAAGCGCCTGTTCTGGCTCACCTACGCCGTGCCCGTTTTGCAGATCGTGGTCATTTCGGGTCGGACATGGGACTGGCCCGCCGGGCCGACGCTCGGGCCGAGATACCTGGCCCCTATCCTGCCGTTATTGGCACTGCCCTGCGCCCTGGGCGTCCGCCGGTTCCCCAAGACAGGGACGCTCCTGGCCGCCTATTCCATCGCCATCACCACCCTGGCGACGCTGACCAACGCGTCTCCCCCATTTCCCACGCACCCGAACCCCCTGTTAGACCTGAACATCCCCATGTTCCTGCGCGGCCAGTTCCAGCCCAACCTTGGCACTGTGGCAGGTCTCACGCCATTCCTGTCCGTTGCGCTCTACTACGCCATCCTTTCCGCGGGGATCTTCTGGCTGTGGCGGCTAAGCCGCAGCGCTGTTGCGTGCCCGGCAGGTTTAAGCACACCCCATATCTGAACGCGGCTTGCGCTGGCCGACGCCTGCGGCCATGCTATTTCCGATGTTGCCTGATGAACAGCTCAGTCCCGAGCAGGTCCGAATCTTCCGGGGAATGTCCGGCCAGCGACGTCTTCAACCGGCCGAACAGCTCTACTGGTCGGCTCGCGAGATCAAAGGCGCCGCCGTGCGCTTGCAGCATCCGGAGTGGTCTGAGCGAGAGGTTGATGAGGAGGTCCGCCGCATTTTTTTGCATGCCCGAACCTGAGTTATTCCTCCTTTTCGCGCGCCCGCTCAACTTTGCGCAGGTGCGCTACATGGTCACTGGAAGCGTGGCGGCCATTTTTTACGGAGAGCCCCGACTGACTCATGACCTGGACCTCGTTGTTGCGGCCAGGTCAAGTATTGCCGTTTGTGCGGAGAGGGCGAACCGGCCTGGCATGTGACGCCAGCGGCATTTTTCATTAGGCATTGGGCATTTAGCATTATTCATTGGCAATGCCTAATGCCCAATGCCTAATGAAAAATGCTCAATGACGTGGGAAGAACGGTCTGAGGCGGAACCTCGCTAGTTTACCAATGCCGGTTGTTTCGGCTTACTGTTCAACCGCAACCGGTTTCGGCTCCAGGCCCTGGAGCGTCCCGAGGATCGCCTTCTGCACGGCCGGATAGGCCAGGTTCCCAAGATGCCCGCCTGTGGGGAAGACGGTCATTTCTCCGGGAAGCAGGTTTGATTGGAACCACTGGAGGTCGCCGGGGGCCAGCAGGAAATCGTTTCGGTTTAGAATGAGCCTGATTTCACGGTTCGAGTGCAGACCCGCCTGGTAGGTCCTTAGGTCGCTGGCCCGGTCGAGCGCGCCCGGCGCGCCGAGGTCAAGCCCGCGCCTTGAATAATAAGGAATGACAAACTTGTCGAGGTAATCCCGGAAGGAATACTGAAGGATTTCGTGATAAACCGGTTCGCGCCGCCACCTGGAAATGGGAAGCTTCAGCACACCCATATTATGAAGGCGCTGGCTGGTGTAGATGGCATCGCGCAGAATGAATCGGAAGACCAAACCGATGATGAAGCGTGATTCAACGATGCTGAAAGGGAGAGTGGTTTGTGGGGTCAGGGAGTAGTTGGCCAGCGCCGCCACCTTGAGGAAGGTGTTCTCGATGTCCTGGGTTCGTTGGGCGGCGGGCCAAGCCAGCGGCGCTCGGTAAAAGTCATCCAGCTTCGCCATGCCGTAGAGCAGGCGCACGGGGCAATAGCTGTTAAGCGAAGGAGGTCTGGGTTGTAGTATTGCGACCGGATTCATTAGATGGTCGGATGGAGCGGT
>JAJYHY010000134.1:18661-20504 GCA_021784555.1 bacterium | reverse complement strand
ACTTTACCCTCACGCCAAGTCCCCCAACACCCTAAACTGATGCCCCACTAACCCAGTTCCCCACGCCAGCTCAAATGTGAAATCATCACCAAGAGCCACCCCCTCCAAAGATTGTGAGATGCGCACAATCGCCACTCTGTGCTAAATTCCTCCGTTGTATGAGCGCCAGAAAAGCAGATATTACCGGTTCCGAGTCCCTGCAGCACCTCACCGTCGAAGCGCGGCAAACCCGCCTCGCGCTTTCACCAGATGCAGTCATTCTCCACAGGAAGGGCATTGAATTCCGAAGCACCACTGCCTTCTCCCCCTGGGCGGAAATGACCATCACGCTGCAATCGCCGCGGGATGGACGCAGGGTTCATTGCAGCGGCGTCGTGATTTCATGCACCGGCAACCGACACACCGGCTATCACGTGTCGATGGTGTTTACAGGCCTCTCCAAGCAGGCTGAGGCCCGCCTGAGCCAACTTGCCTATTCCCAGCTCAGTTGATAGGTTTGCGATTTTGGATTTGCGGCTGAGCGAATTGGCCTACTCATACTCAGTTGAGGCCGGTAAGGGCGCCCCGTTCCTGTATTCCTTGTCGGGATTTTGCCGACTCTTCGGGGATGCGGCCAGGACCTTGAAGGGAATATTCGCCGGAACAAGCGTGCCGACGTCGCTGGGATCCTCCATCGTCTTCAGAGGACGAGCCTGCACAACTGGCTCAGCCGGCGCGTCAACGTTCGCTGGAGGACATCCAAAACGTTCTTGAGGTCCTTGCCAACGTCTTCCGTCAGGAACCGGAGGACGAAGTAGCCGTTCTCCTGAAGCAGCCTGTCTTTGCGCCGGTCACGCCGGTAAGCCTCCGTATCGGCCAGGTGCTGCAGGCCGTCCACTTCGAGCACGAGCCGGGCTTCGGCGCACAGCAAATCGACCTCCATAACGCCCCGCTCGTTGAAGGGAATCGGCAGTTCCACGTTCAGGCGGAACTTGCCCGCCGTCTGCGCCAACGTTTCGAGCCGCCGAAACAGGAATGCCTCCGCGGCGCTCCTGGCGCGCTCCGCTCCCTCGGCGTCCGGGGGCGGTGCGTGGCTTGCCTGCAGGAATAAGCTCGCCAATGGAACATCCACGCCATCGCGGACCAGGCGTTGAACACTGGCCGAATAATCCTTCTTCCATGAGGCCTCTACGGGCAGAGGCACGGTTGCCGGCCAGCCCGGCAGGGCGCTGGCAGGCGCCAGGATGGTGTACCCCATGGCCTCGTAACCGCGGCAACGCCGGTCGAACATCCTTGCCAGCATCGGGATGTCGAAATCGGCATAATCGTACACGCGAACCTCGCGTTTGGCCGCATGGAGCCGGTGCAACCTCCCGGCGTATTGAGCGATGGTGCCGCGCCATGACACCGGCAGGGCCAGGAAAAGGCTATCCAGCCGCGCATCGTCGAAGCCCTCGCCGATGTAGCCGCCCGTCGCCAGAATGACCCGTTCCTCGGTCTCGCCCACGGCCTTGAGCCGTGTCATCGCCTCACGCCATTCGGGCCTGCCCATGCCACCACGCAAAACGACGACGTTGCCGACAAGAGGGGACAGCCGGTTAGCCAAGTACTGCAGGTGCTCCTTTCTCTGAGTCAAGACGAGCGGCGAGCGCCCTTCACGCACGGTGCCCAGGATGTCGTCGCAGATGAGCGCGTTCCGCGCCACGTCGCCTGAAAGCGCGGCATAGATCTCGTGAAACGCAATGGATGAATCCGGTCCAGCCGAAGCGGCCATTTTGAAGCCAGTGGGCCGTACAAGCACGCGATGCGCAAATGGCTGGGTGGCGGCCTGCTGCTTCGCCTCAACCCGGTGGCGCACCGGTCC
>JAJYHY010000134.1:0-18651 GCA_021784555.1 bacterium | reverse complement strand
GTGGTGGCCATCCTTCCGCGTCACGGTCGCCGATAATCCGGTGACGAACTTCGCCTTGGCTCGGCGAGCGACCTGCTCGAAACTCCACGCGGAAAGGTGATGGCACTCATCGACAATGACATGTCCGTAGGAGGCGATCCGGTCATCCACCACCCCGTTACGCGCCAGACTCTGTAGCAGGGCCACATCCAGAACACCGGTCATTCGCTTCCGGCCCCCGCCGAGCTGACCAATTGACTCAAGCGGCAAATCGAGGAATGAGGAAAGGCGGGCCGCCCACTGGTCGAGCAACTGCCGCCGATGAACCAAAACCAGCGTATTGACGCCACGCTTTGCGATAAGCCACGCCGCCACAACGGTCTTGCCAAACGCCGTTCCGGCGGCCAGCACTCCGGTTTCGTGCGCCAATAGGGCTTGGGCCGCCGCTTCTTGTTCAGGCCGCAATTCGCCGCGGAAGGACGGATTGAACGATGCGCCGGCAAACCGCTCGTCGCGCCGCACCGGGGTGATTTTGAGGTCTCGGAGCAGTGCCTCCACCTCCTCCAGGCAGCCGCGTGGCAGTTCAATGTGCCGCGGGTGGTCCTCGGCGCGGCAAATAATGCGCGGCTTGCCGTACGTCGGCAGACGCATGGCCTGGGCCCGGTAGAACTCCGGATTCTGGAAGGCAGACAGCCGGAGCAGCCGGTTCCGCAACGCCGGTGGCAAATCCTCCTTGGCAATGTAAAGCTGATCCCCAAGCACCAACTCCACGCGCTCAGGCACCGGCCCGGAGATGGGAGGCTCCTTCCTGCGTCGGGAGGGCGGCGCCAACCAGGGAGCCTCGTCGTCTTCCAGCCCGGCCGAGCGAACGCCAGTGACCCCTCCTTTACGTTCCGCCTCGTTGACCACGGCCTCAACCCGCGTGCGGCTGAGGCGTGTAACGGATGCCAGGAACGCCCATTGGTCGGGAAACGGCTCGAATTGCTCATCCAGGAACACAGTGTTGCCCCGCTCCCGAGCCCGCTTTTGCAGAGGGAGCGCGATAAGGTTGCCGAAGCCGCCTTTGGGCAGCGTGCTCTGGTTGGGAAAGAACCGGTCGTAGGAGCGGAAACCGATATCGGGGCGGTGCTCCATCGTCGCGGTTAAAATGCTTGAGCCAAGATTGCGGGCCAGAGCGGCGGGGATTGCTTGCTCAAAGAAGATCCAGACGTGTCCGCCTTCACCAGAACGCGAACGTTCCAAGGCGGCGGGAACCTGGAAGCGCCGACAGGTGTCCAGAAATGCAGTTGCATCTTGTTGCCACGCCTTCCCATCAAAATCGCCCGCCAGGAACCAACAACTCTCGTCCAGGAGCATGGGATAGACTCCCATGACAAAGTCGCGTCCTTGATCGTCACGGCCGGACAAATGCCAGCGGACGACTTCGTCCGTCACGGGAAGAAAGCGTCGGTTGGGACATTCCGCGCATTTGACCCTGGGCTTCTCGCAGAGTCCGCGCACCCACTCATTGCCGCATACCGGTGCGTATCCGGAACGCCCCGTCTTTAGGCTCTCGAACCGGCGGGAATAGACCTCCTCCCGCCCGCGAAACAAGGTGCGGAAGAGGGCAATCTTCGCATCCGCTGAAGAGTGGGCGGTCACGGAGCTAAGTGCTCCAGGGCGTAACTTCGGTGACGTATTCACGATTTGCGATTTTAGATTTGCGATTTGCGATTGCGGAGGAGCGGCCCCCGTCGGCACGTCACTGTATTTGCGCCCATCGCCACTAAGCCCTTCGAACGCGATTGGCCCCGGGCCGGCCACGGCGTGGTGGGGGTCCGGGCTCACCAACTCCCCTGGACAAAAAACGGGTTCAGCAGACAAAGCGGGTTCCTGCGCTTGATGGCGGTTAGGATCGAGCACGAGACTCTGAGCTTTCCAAGCCGGATCGGAGTTGGTCTGAAAATCGCCTCGATGGGGCGGAGGAACCTGTTTTCCGAGGGCGGTTGGATGCGTGTTAGTTCGCCCTCCTCCACCAAGTGCCGGGCAAAGGCCATCTCAGCCGGCCTCCCGGCGCCTTCCAGGCTCAGACTGGCGGTCAGCGGCCCAGGGGCGGCGGGTGGAGGAGCGTTCGTATTGAACTGTGCATTGAACCTGGCGTCGAAGACCGTCTTCGCGTGGGGGGAAACGGATTGCAGATTCAGACCATCTCCAATGCTCGTTGCCCGGCCCTTTGCCGCTGAGGTCGGCTTTGTGGTGAGCGGGCGCAACTGCAATTTCGGCGCCGTGAACCACTGGCGGACACTAAGAGCCGAATTCGTCTGGCCCCGAACATTCAGCGACCAGCAAACCAACGCAAACCAAATCAGGCAATTCGTTTTCATATCGGCCTCCGGTTAAGAGCGCCCAGCCACCGCACCCCTCAGCCCTTGAGTTGCAGATCCCAATCGAAAATCGAAAATCGAAAATCGCAAATCACGCGTGTATCGCCCGGTTCCCGGCGGCCAGCGCGCCTTCGCGCAGGGCTTCACCGAGCGTCGGATGAGCATGGCAGACCCGCGCAAGGTCCTCGCTGCTGGCGCCAAAGGCGATGGCGGCGGCGGCTTCATTGATGAGTTCACCCGCGTGCGGCCCAATGATGTGTACGCCCAGGATGCGGTCCGTTGTTGCATCCGCCAGCACCTTCACAAACCCGTCCGCCTGGCCCAGGGCGCGGGCCCGGCCATTACCCCGAAACGGAAACGGCCCTTTGACAAATGCGGCCCCGGTTTTCTTTAGTTCCTGTTCGGTTTTTCCCACTGAGGCGATTTCCGGATGCGTATAAACCACGCCGGGAATGGCGTCATAATTCACGTGGCAGAAGCCGGTCACAATGCCCTCGACGCAGGCCATGCCTTCCTCTTCGGCCTTGTGAGCCAGCATCGGCCCTCCAATCACGTCTCCAACGGCGTAAACGCCTTGCGCGCTGGTTGCGAAGCGTTCATCGACCGGAATGAAGCCTCGACGGTCCGTCTCAATACCCACGTTTTCCAAGCCGAGGCTTTCGGTGTTGGGCAGCCGCCCGACGGCCACCAGCACCCGATCGCAGCGGATCGGCTCAGCCCCTTCGGCTTCAACCACGCATTGGCCTTCTTCCACCCGGGCGGCCGTCACTCGCGCGCCCAAACGGAATTCCAGTCCTTGCTTCCCGAGCAGCTTTCTCGCTTCGGCGGCCAGTTCCTCATCCATTCCGGCCAGAATACGGTCGAGGAACTCCAGTACCGTAACCTTCGCTCCGAGCCGGCGCCAAACGGAGCCGAGTTCAACCCCGATGTAGCCCGCGCCGATGACAACCAGATGCTTCGGCGTCTCCCGGTAAGAAAGCGCTTCGGCGCTGGTTCCGATGAGGTCGCCCCTCGGTTCAACGCCTTGCAGGCCGGCGGGCTTGCTGCCGGTGGCAATCAGGATCTGCTTGGCGGCCAGAGCAGTGCTTTGGCCGCCATTCTCAACGGTCAAATTGCCGGAACCAGCGATCCGGGCGTGGCCCAGGTAGCGGGTGACCTTATTCTTCTTGAAAAGAGATTCGACTCCCCGGGTCAACGTGGTGACCACCTGCTCCTTCCGGCGCAACAGGGCCGCCAAATTGAGCGTGACTTCACCGGCCCGAATGCCGTGGATGGCAAGCTGTTCCTTGGCCTCAACAAATCGCTGGCTCGATTCAAGGAGCGCCTTGCTGGGGATGCAGCCGATACGCAAACAGGTGCCTCCCAAAGCTCCTGCCTCCTCGACACAGCCGACATTCAGGCCGAGTTGCGCGGCGCGAATCGCCGCGACGTACCCGCCCGGCCCGGCCCCGACGACAACCAGGTCGTGCTCACTGGCTGAACTCATCGTATCGGGCTCTCGCGCGTTCTGGCCGGGGGTCACCTCCCCACCGTCGGCTTCGGGCCATGGCAAATCGCCTCTGCAGGCCGGAAAACGTCGTATGGGCGCAGATAAGCCACAGAAACACCAGCAGGGCGATGCCGACGCCTTGGCTGATGGCAGGATAACTGTAGATGAGGAACGCGCTGCCGCCGTAAAAGATGGTCGCTTTGGTCAAGTACAATGCATTCATATTTCAGACGAAACTCCCGGCCGCGACACGCGATACAGCCCCTCTCCGCTCAGCAGGCTTGGTTCCGAGGCGCCTCCACACGCCACCCGGAGTTTCGTGCTACCTCTCTATCTACGACGAAACGCGCCGGTTGCCAAGCAAAAACGTCCACGTCCCCGGCACCTGATACCGAAGCCGCCACGCTTTGAAGGTCTGGAGAGGGGCGCTAACTCGATGTCTTGAGATGTGCAGGAACCGAAACACCGCCTTCCAAACTAATTCATCCATGCCGGCAGCCCTGTTTATCTCATAGAAAGAGATGCTTTGCAGGCAAAATCCTCTCTCACTGCGCCGGAACCAGGTAGGACCGCGTCCAATCGGGCGAGGGAGGTATCTGCCCGCTGGCAATCTCGGATTTCCACTGTTCATCGGTCAGGCGATTGACGCCGGGAACTTCGAATTCGTAATGGCTCAAGACCGGCCCGGCATAGACCATCCGGTCCGGCCCGTTATCCACCGCTATCAGGAGAAGGTTAACGTTCCCAATCCCTTCGTGGAGCACCGCGCCTGGATCACAAAGGAGATCATCGGGTGCGTCGGTGTGGACATCGGTCACCATGGTGTCGTTCATGGCGCACCCGGAAGTCGAGTCAAAAACGTCGCTGTTGGGAAAAGCGCTTGAGGGGTCCCAAAACACGTCTTGGTAGAACAGTTTTGGATACCAGCCCGAATAACCATTATCGTAAGAATGGCAGATGCCAAGGTATTGCAGAACGCCTCTGAGGAAGTTCGTCTCATCTTGGTCCAAGGGTTGTTGAGCCAACTCTTTTTCGGAAATGCCCTGCAGGACGGACATGGCATCGGCGAAATTGCCAAGGAACCAGACTTCGTTCGACTTAACCGTTCCGAGGTCGAAGGTCACCCGTGGCGGCCATTGAAACGTATTTGTGCGGGCGGGGACTGTCACCGACCCGGAGAGAGGCAGCTCGGCGACGGAGTTAGCGGCAAGGTCCGCCAGGTCTCGCATTCGCCGCCAGAATTCGGGCAGCGGCTCGACAAAGCCGTAGGGATAGCTGCAAACAATCCCCGGCGTGTAAGATTGTTTGGCATACAGGACGGTATCGTGCCGCAGCTCCGTCCAAGAGGCAAGTTGCGTATTGACCGTTTTCATGGCCCAGGCCCGGGTGCGCGTTGCCTCGGGATATTTTGGATCGACCGTTGGCTCAAACAGCGCTCGCAGGGCATTGAGCCAGGCGGTGTAAATGTTGTTGGTCCAGGAAGCCGCGTCCTGGCTGTCGATCACCCGCCGCGCCGCCAGGAGATTATGCTGGTAGGGCAGCCCGTCGCGGAATTCCTCGCCGTTGGTGCTGGTGATGCGGTCAATGATCTCCGGCGCCACCTGGTCATTGGCCAACACCGAGAAGGCCACATCCAGGCAACTGGGTTTGCGCCGGATGACCTTGGTGCAGACGTTGGTCGCCCCACAATAGGGCTGGCAATTGTCCGATGGCCAGTGGATCTTGTCGAACACGGCCTGCGAGAAGGCCCAACTGTCCAGGATGAATTTCTGCCCGCAGACGGTGAAGGAGCGGGGCAGCTTCAACTCCTCCGGGCTGAGGGGGGGAGTAGAGCTTGTCGCTGGTGATGCTCTGGACGCCGAGCTCGCCCGAAAGCAGGCGGGTCTGGAGATTCGTGAGGGTGACCAAGTCCGGCACGTCCGCCAACGACTGGATTCCCGCCGCCGCCAAGAGCTGGTTCAATTGGGCGAAGGTCATCGAATCGGTTGTTCCGACAAAGACGCGTGTGATCTGGTCCATTGCCGACCAATTGTCGAATTGGCCGGAGTGGTTGAGCAGGTAGTTCAAGACTATCGCTGTGCCCAATTGCCGGATGTCATTCTCCTGGTTGGGTGGGAAGCTAGCCAGCCTCAGGTCGATCCTGCCGCACCACATCATCGCCTGGAAATACCGGCTCAGCCGGGCCGAGGCGCTATAATGGCCGCGGACTTGGAATTGGGAGAAATCGACCCACCGGCTGCTGTCCCCGAACAAGTCGAACTGCTGCAATTGCAGCCCCTTGATCGCGACCAGAGTGTCGCTGACCCGTTGGTCCTGGGCCGTCAGCCCGAGCGAGGTGGTTACCTGCTGCCCCGCCCCGACGGCCGCCTCAATGATAGGCTGAGCGTCGGGCCAGAGCGGCCACTGAGCGCGCGCATCTTGCCGCCGATAGGCGCCCAGTGAACCACGTCGAGGCTGCTTCTGACCGTGTATTCGGGAGAGACTCGTCCCTGACCGGGGATGTCGATGGCCGAGGGCCAGGTCAGAGTCACGTTTGTTCCGTTCGCGCGGATAGAGACATCACCCGCAAAGCAGACCGCGCCAGGAGTTACAAGGAAGAAAAAGACGAGGAAAAGCGCCTGCCGGAAAGAGCCTTTGGCAATCATAAGCCCACCTTTATCAAAAACCGAAAAACCTGTCAACACCTTTCTGCTCAGTTGCGCCCGGGCTTGTAACACCATTGCGGGCGATATCCTCGCCGCCGATCGCGACCGCTTGAGGCGGAGACGGTCTCGCCGCTAATCCTGGCGGCCAAATCCTAACCTGGACCGAATCGCTCAAATTCGCGGCTTCTCCTGTTTTTGCCTTGAAGCCGCGCCGATGCTGCGGCAAATTGCTCCTTGCCAGGGCCCATGGAATGTGGACTTACGAACCCCGCCAGGGCCGGAAGGCAGCAACGGTAGTTTGCTCTGCATCTGCCGTGGTCCCCCTGGCATTGTGAGCCTTGAACTGAGCATACTGGCCGCGGAACCATGCCCTGCGCGCAAATCCGTGGCCGTGCCGTCGGAATCAGACGTTCGTCATGACCTATCAAGTCATAGCCCGGAAGTACCGCCCGCAACGTTTCTGCGATGTCGTGGGCCAGGAGCATGTTACCCAGACCCTCGAGCATGCCATCGCCCGCAACCGGATTGCTCACGCCTACCTCTTCTCCGGCCCGCGCGGCACCGGCAAGACCACCATCGCCCGCATCTTTGCCAAATGCCTCAACTGCGTCGGCGGACCGAAAGTGGATTTCGCCGACGACGACCCGCGCTGCCGTGAAATTGCCGAGGGCCGTTCGCTCGATGTGCTGGAGATTGACGCCGCCAGCAACCGCGGCATTGACGAAATCCGCGGCTTGCGCGAGACCGTGAAATACGCCCCCGCAAGCTCCAAATTCAAGATCTATATCATTGATGAGGTTCACATGCTCACCAAAGAGGCCTTCAACGCCCTGTTGAAGACCCTTGAAGAGCCGCCGGAGCATGTGAAATTCATGTTTGCCACCACCGAACCGGAGAAGATCCTGGCGACTATCCTCTCGAGGTGCCAGCGCTTTGACCTGCGGCGGATTCCCGCCCGCCTCATTGTGCAGCACCTCTCCCGCATCGCGAAAAAGGAAAAGGTGAAGATCGAGGAACCCGCCCTTTACGCGGTGGCTCGCGGGGCCGACGGGGCGATGCGCGACGCCGAGTCCACCCTCGACCAACTCATCAGCTTTTGCGGGGAGAAGATTGAGGAGTCGGACGTGCTGTCGATGTTTGGCCTCACGGCCCAATCTCAATTGCTCGATCTTTCCGGTGCTGTCCTCAGCGGAAATATCGAAGGTGCGCTGCGCCAACTCAGTGAACTGGCCGGTCATGGCAAAGACCTGGGACGGCTTTTGGGCGATTTACTGAACCATTTTCGGAACCTCCTCATCTTCCAGGTTTCCCAGGGCAATCTCACCATGATCGAGGCCTCCGAGGCGGAGGCGGCCGCGCTTGCCGAACAAGCCCGCAATGTGACCGCGGAGAACCTGACGCGCATCCTGGAAATCTTCGGCGAAACTGAGATGCGCCTCCGCGATGCCGCCTCGAAGAAAATCCTGGTCGAGGTCGCTCTGCTCAAAGCCATCGAGGCACGCAACGCCGTCAGCCTGGACGCCGTGCTGAAACAACTCACGCGGTTGCGGGAGTCGGACCGCGGTGGGGAGGTCGTTCACATCCCGATGCCCGAGTCCGCCCCCGCCCCTGCACCCGCGCCGTCGCCCAAGCCATTTCATTTCGATGCGGCCCTTGGAAGTCCCTCGACGGGGTCTTCCTCCGCCGCTGCCATTCATGAGACGGTGACGGCGCCGACGGAACACGCCATCTCCGCTGGCGAGCCTGGCTTGGCGGAACTATGGCCCAAACTCGTGGAGTCCGTGGGGAGAGTGAGCGCCTTTACCCGCAGTTACCTTCTGGAGGCGCATCCGATCTCGTTCGTCAACCACCTGTTGACCATCGGCTTCGGTCCCGAATTCGAGGACCATATCGGCCTGGTGGATAACGCCCGCAACCATACGGTGCTTCAGACCAAGCTGCTCGAACTCGGATTCCCCGACGCTCAGATCAAGTTTGTCAGGGCGGAGGCACGGGCCAATTGGCAAACCCCTAAGCCCCAACCGGAGGCAAGCCCCGCGGTTCATTCGCCCGCGCACTCGGCGGCGCCCTCTCCGGCCAGTCCCGCCGCGCCGTCAGTGGAACGTCCAGCGCCGATTGCCTTTGACAAAGACGACTTTAAGAACGATCCGTTGATTCAGAAGGCTCTGGAAATCTTTAAGGGCCAAATCGTTGAGATTCGCGCCTGAAGCCGTCCGCTCAACCTGTCTTTAAGTCATTACGGGTGCATCGTTTCGTCAAAACCTTTACAGAGGAAACAGAGAAAACGGAGTTTTTTCTCTGTTCTCTCCTTTTGAAGCTCGTGTAAATATTTTCGTGAAACTCCGTACGAGTATCAATTTATGTCCAGTATCGGCAAACTCATGAAGCAAGCTGCGCGCATGCAGCAGCAGATGGGCCAGGTCCAGGATGACCTCGCCAAACGCACTGTCGAGGCCACCAGCGGCGGCGGGATGGTGAAGGTTGTCGCCAAATGCGATGGCTCGCTCGGCTCGGTGAAGATCAACCCCCAGGTGGTCAATCCCGCCGACGTGTCATTGCTCGAGGACATGGTACTAACCGCCGCCAACCAAGCCCTGGCCCAGGCCAAGGAGATTTCCGCCGCCGAAATGGGCAGGGTCACCGCCGGGTTCAACCTGCCCGGACTGATGTAAGCCCAGAGGCTCTCGATGGCCTCGCTGCCCGACTCTATCACCGCGCTCATCGGTTCGCTGGGGAAGCTCCCGGGCATAGGCCCGCGCTCCGCGGAACGGATTGCCTTGTACCTGGCACAAGCCGAGACGGGTGCCGTCAAGCAATTGGCTCAGGGCATCCTCGACGCCCGTGACCGCGTCCGGCTCTGCGAAATCTGCGGCGCCTTGACCGAAGCCTCGCCCTGCGCCCTATGCTCGGACCCGCGCCGTGATGCCGGGCAGGTCTGCGTGGTGGAACGTCCGGTCGATGTTTTAAGCATCGAGAAGCCGGGCACCTTCATCGGCAGGTATCATGTGCTGGGCGGAAAGCTCTCGCCCCTGAACGCCATCGAGCCGGGAGATCTGCGTATCGCCGAACTGGAACAGCGGCTCCAGCGCGAGCCAATCCTGGAGCTGGTCCTGGCCCTGGGCGCCGACGTCGAAGGAGACGCAACCAGCTTTTACTTGGCCAAGCGGTTGTCGCGTCCGGGCCTGAAAATCACCCGCATTGCTCACGGCCTCCCCGCCGGCTCAGGATTGGAGTTCGCCGACGAACTTACCTTGAGCCGTGCCCTTGAGGGGCGGCGCGAATTCTTATGATGAAAGCGCAACCAGACCCAATCGCCACACCCGCGCCGGAGATCGTTGTTTTTGATTTGGGCAAAGTCCTGGTCGATTTCGATTACGGCATAGCGGCGCGGAGCATCGCCGACCGAAGCACGAAGGTCCTGGAAGAGGTCGTGGACTTTTTCATGCATTCTCCGCTGCTTTACCGCTATGAGACCGGCCTGCTGACCACCCATGAGTTTTACAAGGCGGTGTGTGCCGCTACGGGCTATTGTGGCAATCTTGAGGAGTTCGCCCATTCCTTCGGTGATATTTTTTCACCCATTGAGCCGATGATTCAGCTCCAGGCGGCTGTTCGCGGCAAAGGCTTCCCCACTTACATCTTCTCCAACACGAACGATTTGGCTGTGTGCCATATCCGCCGGCAATTCCCCTTCTTTAGCAACTTCGACGGCTACATCCTCTCCTACGAACACGAAGCGATGAAACCGGACGCCAGGCTCTACGAAGTCGTTGAAGATCGCACCGGACGGCGGGGCCCGGCCATCCTCTATCTGGATGATCGCCCGGAAAACCTTGCCACGGGCGCGGCCCGCCAATGGCAGGTGCTGCTCCACCAATCGCCCGCCCAGACCCGCCGCGCCCTCGATGAACTGGGGGTGCTTGACCTCTCGTGAGTCCGGTCGAGGACGTTCCTGATTCTGCTGTTTCGGTCTGAGCCGCACTCATTGGAGTTCCCAGTACTCCTTCAATAGTATGCCGGGCCGCCTGCGCAGCAGATCGCGCAGGAGGTGGCGGTGTTCCGCGACCACGACCACCACGAGGCGTTTGCCGACGTACCGCCTTGCGCACGCTTCGATGTGGTCGGCCATCCGCTCATTGCGCTGCTGCCAATGCTCTCGCGCGAAAAGCAGTTCGTGCCGCAGTTGTCTCTTCCCCGGATGAAGCTCAATCAGGCGCTCAAGCAACCTGTCGGAAACAACTACAAGGCGTCCTCTTGCGCGCAGCACCGAATCGAACGCCTCGGAATTGATAATCTCAGGTGTTGCCTTTCCGGCAAAGGCGATCACCGCTCAAACGCTCGGAACTCAGCAGCCCTGGACGTTCAAAACGTCGCCAGAAACTCCTCCAGCGCGGGCGCCGTTATGGCCAGCCGATGTGCCTGGTGCAGCCTCCCTTCGTCAGTCAAGGCCGTTACCCGCTTACGCGCGCCCTCTCCTGCCTCGCCAAAGCGCGTCTCCAGCGCCTCCAGCACGCCCTTGGCCTGCCCTTCCTTCAGGCCCTTGGTGCGGCCTTCCTCCAGGCCTTCCTTGCGGCCTCTTTCCATCATCACGGCCTCCCACGGCCAGTGACAAAGTCATCGTGAAGCGTTGGAAATCAGGAGTGCTGTAATGCAGATTGACTGATGGCCAAACACCCGGTCATGCGCAAAGGCCTGAACAATCGCACCCTGCTGAAGCCTTTCCCGGGACAACCTCCGTTGAGTTGCAGCACCGGGCTAACGAATGGCGCTAAGTTCACCCCTGCCCCGCCTGCCTCCGAGGATCCAGCAGTTCTTGTATCTGTTTCTTGTCCAGCCCAGAAACCTCCTCGGCGACCTTGCGCACGGTTCGTCCGCTGTCATAAGCCAGCTTGGCGATTTTGGCCGCCTGGTCGTAGCCGATAGCCGGGGCCAGGGCCGTACACATTGCCAGGCTCCGCTCGATGTTGCTCTCACACTTGTCGGCGTCGGCCTCCAGTCCGGCGATGCACCGCTGCGCGAACACGCGGGCGGCAGCGCCCAGCAGTTCGATTTCCTGCAGCAGGTTATACGCCGTGACGGGCAGCATGGTGTTCAACTCGAAAGCGCCATACGCTCCGCTGAACGCGATGGCCGCATCGTTGCCAATGACCTGCGCCCCCACCTGTATCACCATTTCGCACATCACGGGATTGATCTTTCCCGGCATGATGGAGGAACCGGGCTGGGTGGCCGGCAAACGGAGTTCGCCCAGGCCGCAGCGTGGGCCTGAGCCGAGCCATCGAATGTCGTTGGCCATCTTGATGAGGCTCACCGCGATGGCCTTCAGAGCGCCACTGGCCTCGACGCACGCATCAATCGCCGCCTGCGCCTCGAAGTGGTTTGGTGCTTCGCGGAGCTTCAGCCCAGTCTCATCAGCCAAGCCTTGGATGACGCGCCTGGCGAACTCAGCGTGGGTGTTGATGCCCGTACCGACGGCGGTGCCGCCCAGCGCCAATTCCCCCAGGTGCTTCTCCAGGCCCCGCAGCCTGTTCAAACCGTGTTCGATCTGGCTCGCGTAGCCGCTGAACTCCTGTCCCAGCCGCACCGGAGTCGCGTCCTGAAGGTGTGTGCGCCCGATCTTGAGGATCTCCCCGAAGACCCCTGCTTTTCTTGCCAAGGCGCCGTGCAATTCCTCCAGCGCGGGGATGAGGTGGCGTTGGATGCCTTCGAGCGCCGCGACGTGGAGCGCGGAGGGAATCACATCGTTGCTGGACTGGCCCCGATTGACATGGTCGTTTGGATGGACGGATTTGTCGCCTCGCTTGCCGCCCAGCATTTCAATGGCGCGGTTCGCAATCACCTCGTTGGCGTTCATGTTGGTCGAGGTGCCCGACCCGGTCTGGAAGACATCGACCGTGAACTGCTCGTCCAGTTTGCCTTCGACCACCTCCTGCGCCGCCTCTTGAATGGCCTCCGCGATCCGAGCCGGCAAAAGGCCCAGCCCGGCGTTTACTGCCGCGGCGTGCTTTTTGATGAGTCCCAGCGCCCTTATGAACCGGCGCGGAAAGCGCAAGCCGCTAATCGGAAAATTCTCCATCGCCCGGGCGGTTTGGGCGCCGTAATAAGCCTGGGCAGGCACTCTCATTTCCCCCATCGAGTCTGTTTCAGTCCGAGCCTCGGTCATCGTTGCTTCCTCCAGTTCGCGCGCCTCTGCTCGGCGCGGCAGAACTCATTCCGCGTGCAACTTCGTTTGTTCGCCACTTTACCGCAACTCTTGAAAAATCGTGCCGACGGTTAACTTCTGAGTTGAAGTCCTCAAACCAACTGCTATAACCTGCTCCTTCGTCGGTGACTGTAGATAACAATAAGGCGCCTGTGGTCCTGCCAGAATCTCGGCAAGGTGACCAAGGGCGGCAGCTTGCCCAAGTTCGGTTTGCCACATATTTAGACTTGTCAAATGGGTGCGTGGCGTGATAACATCGTTCATCATGTTGAGTGCTCGTGTTTTTAGGTGGTGTTTGCCCATAATAGCCGGAGCCGTATGCCTCACCGGCTTCTCTGAGGGTACAGAGGTTCATGCCAGCGCCGCATCTCCAGCCGCGCCAATCGAGCCTGGGACCAATGCCCTCACACGCACGTCTCCCGGCCAGCAAACCGATGAGACTGACCCCCACGTTTCCTTGCGGCCGCTCAGTCCCAACGATGTGATCATGATGTCCGTGTATGGCGAGGATGATCTCACCACCAAAACGGCCATCGACAAAAACGGCGCCGTCATTTTGCCGCTCCTGGGTCAGGTCAAGATCGGCGGTTTGACTCTGAACCAGGCCACCGAACTGGTCCGGCAGCTTTACAACAAGGATTATCTCGTCAACCCGCAGGTGACCATAACGATCGTTCAATATGCCGAACGGCGCTTCTCAGTCCTGGGCCAAGTCCAACGTCCCGGCAACTATGATTTCCCTCCCATTGATTCCGTGAACCTCCTGGAAGCTATCGCCATGGCTGGGGGCTACACGCGCTTGGGCTCGCCCTCGAGGGTCGAGGTCCGAAGGGTGGAAAACGGCGTTGTGAAAGTCATCCATGTGGATGCCAACAAATTGGCTCGAGGCAAAGAGAAAGGGTCCTTCCCGGTCCTGCCTGACGACGTTATCACGGTCGGCGAGAGAACCTTCTAGCGCGTGTCACCGCTAACACGGCCATATCTATGCGGGCTAGGTGAAACTGATGAGGCTACTCAAACTGGACCGCAGACTTGTGAAACCGATCTCCTGAACATCTATTCCATGGCTTCTTCATAGGTCATATTCAGTCGTAACGCTTATGCCAAATACCAGCCCTCTCGATTTGCCCCCGCAGGAACCTGATACTCCGGGCGCCATCTCCAATCTCGACGGCCTCATCCGCTTCCTCATCGATAAGGGCTGGCTCATCCTCACCTGCCTGGTGCTCGCTGTCATTGCCGCCGCCATTTACGTTCAGCGTGCCACCCGCATCTACGAAGCTGTGGCCACCGTCCAGGTGCAGCAGGAGGCACAAAAGGTGGTCAAGGTCGAACAGGTCCGCTCCGAAGACCTGCGGGCCCTCGACATGCTGAACACCATCGCCCAAAAGCTGTGCAGCCCCGCTCTCCTGGAACAGGTCCTGGAAACCAACCACCTCCTCCCCGCCGCAGGCGCCGCCATCACCAATGCCTCCGGAAAGCACCTTACCCGCGATGACGTCCTTGCCTCCTACGAGAATAACGTCAAGGCCGTCCTCCGCCGCAACACCCGCCTCATCGATGTTTCCGTGCGCAATAAGGACCCGCGGGTCGCCGCGCGTTTGGCCAATAGCCTGGTTCGGAATTACCTGCTCCAGGAAGCCCTCTCTTCGGAAACAACGACCACTAACGCGGATACCTTCCTCCAGAGCCAAGCCGACCGCCTCCAGACCAAGCTTGAGGCGGCGGAGCAGAAACTTGCCGACTATCGCAAGCGGGTCGGCGCCGTCTCCCTGGAGCAAAACCAGGACATCGTTACGCCACAGCTTCAGAATCTCAACCAACTTCTCACCCAAAGCCAAGCCGCCCTCGTTCAGGCCCAAGGCGCCTACCGGGACTCCTTGAAAATGGGCACCAACGTGGACGCCCTTTTAGCCTATCCCGGCGTGGCCAATGCCACCGAGGTAATGGCGGTCAACTCTCAATTGGCTGATGCCGAGAACCAGTTTGCCATTCTCAAGCAGCGCTACCGCCACAAGCACCCCAAGTACATCCAAGCCCAGGCGGCGGTGGATGCCCTGAAGGCCCAGTTGGCCAAGGCGGTCATGAAACTCCGTTCCCGCATCCAGGAGAGCCTGCGCATCGCTTACACTAACGCCTTCACCGCCGAGCAAGGCCTCGAAGCCCAGGTTCATACCGCCGAGTCCAATGCCATGAATTTGGGCGACGTCGCCGTCCAATTCAATGTTCTCAGCCGCAAGGTTGCTTCCGACCGCGCGGAGTTCGATTCGGTCATCAGCCGGCTCAACGAGACCAGCGTTGCCGCCCAGGTTGCCCCGGAACGAATCACTCTCGTGCAGCCCGCCGTGGTTCCGGACAAACCCGCGTGGCCAAAAGTCGCCCTCATCTTTGCCCTCGCGGTCTTCGGCGGACTGGGCTTGGGCTTCGGCATCAGCCTTCTCCTCTATACCTTGAATACCTCCTTCCGCACGGTCGAGGACGTCGAGCATCACTTGGGCATGCCGGTCCTGGGCGCCGTGCCCAAGGTGCGAGCCGCCACCGGGGGCAAGGACAACAAGCTCGTCGCGGCCGAGGGTTCAACCTCCGTAGGCGCCGAGGTGTTCCGCTCTCTGCGAACTACCGTCTCCATGCTGGGACGCGAGGAAGACCGGCGCACCTGCCTCTTTACCAGCTCATTGCCCAACGAAGGCAAGACCTTTACCTCCGTCAACTACGCCGTCAGCCTCGCCCAGCAAGGCCTCCGCACCCTCCTGGTCGATGCGGACCTCCGCAAGCCCTCCGTCAGCGAGTTCTTCCTCGGTAACGGCGCCCACCTCTCCGGCATCACCGACTATTTCCTCGGACGCAAAGCCTTCGACGATCTCTGCATTCAGCAAAAGGATGTGCCCCACCTCTCCTGGATGCCGGTCGGCACCCTCGTCCCCAATCCCTCGGAACTCCTCACCCAGAGCGATTTTCGCCGATTCCTCCAGGAGGGCCTCACCCGCTTCGACCGTATCGTCATCGACACCGCCCCGGTCTTGCCGGTGAGCGATACCCTCCTGCTGGCCGGTAAAGTCCAGACCGTAGTCCTGATCGTGCAAGGCAACAAGACCTCCTACAAGGCCGTGGAACGTGGGCTTCAACTGCTCAGGGGCGCCGGGGCGCCAATTAGCGGGATCGTCCTAAATCTATTGCCTCATCGCCGCTTTGGCGGCTATTATTACTCCTATTACCATGGCTACGGCTACGGCTACTATGGCGACAAGCGCTCAAAGAAATCCGCCAGCCACGCCGCTTAGCCAGCGCCCGTGAAACCCAAGTGGCTCCTCACCCTGGCCTTGTCCGCCATCTCTCTGGCGGTGTGCGCGGTGTTTCTCCCGCCCAGCCACACCAGCGCCAACCCGGCGCCCGCAACTCCCTTTCTCGCCCTTAGCGCGGTCTGCGTCCCGGAGATGCCTGCCAAGGCTGCCGAGTTGGTCCATGCCGCCGACCCCATCGAGCGCGCGCAGACCGTCCAGGACACCCTCCACGCCATCACCATGCTGGCCAAGCCGGGCCTCATGCCTTATGTGGTCAGTGCGATATGCGCCAAGGACCCTGAGATGGCCGCCACCGCCGTCCTCACCGCAACCGAGCTTCAGGGCGAGGACGCCGGCAGATTCTGCCTGGCGGCCCTCTGCGCCGCCCCGGCCCAAGTGGAACCAATCGTCACTGCCGCCTGTGAGGCTGCCCCTGCCGACTTCGCCAACGTAGCCCTCGCCGCGGCGGAGCAGGCGCCCTCCCAAAAGGCCCTCATCCTGCAGGCGGTCACAAACGCCGTCCCCGATGTGCAGCGCTTCCTTGACGCCGCTGAAATCCAAGCCGGCACCGACGACCTCTTGCCGGTCATGCGGCAGACCGTCCTCCTCATGCGCCAGGCGGCCAAATCCGATACGAACAGCCTGCCTTTGAACTGAGCTTCGAGGCCCCCTTTGTTTCCAGCCGTCCAGCCGCTCATTGATTTCATGCGGACGCAAATCCAGCCTCTCGCCCGGCTATTTCATCGTCCGGCCCACGGAAACCTGGCCTGGCAAGCTCCTCATCCTCGACTACGGCCCTCATTTCCAGGTCGTGACCCAAAACCCACCTTCGACGTCTCCCGCGGCGGCGAGCTCCGCCAGTTTGCGTGGATCTCGTAACGCATTGAAGGTATGTTTCGACGATGAATAGGACCTGTCCATGAACACCTTCAAGCTTTACGAACAACTCAAGGCCGCGTTTCCGAAAGAATCGGCGGAAGCGCTGGCTCATGTCCTGTCCGAGGTAACCGAAGAGATTCAGAACACCGTTACTAAGCAGGATTTCGCCGAACTCAAGGCCGTCGTCGGCGAGCTCGCCCAAGCTCAGGCGCGCACCGAAGAGCGCCTGAACCGCCTGGAAGCCGCGGTCGAGAAGCTCGCCCAGGCCCAACAGGAACTGGCCGAGGCCCAGCAGCGCACCGAAGAGACCATGCAAGCCGGTTTTCGCGAGTTGAACGCCCGCTTTGGCGATTTGGATACTCGCTTTGGCGATTTGGATACTCGCTTTGGCGCCCTGGATGGCCGCTTTGGCGACTTGCAAGCCGGGTTCCGCGACCTGCAGTCCCGGTTCGGGGTGGTCGGTTCCCGTTGGGGCGACCAGGCCGAGGAGACCTTCCGACGCGGCCTCCTGGAAACCGTTAGTCGCGTGGGCTACACCGTCGAGCACTACCAGGGCCAGGACTCGGAGGGCTTCATCAACTACAGGCCGCGTTCCTACGACCTGGACGTGTTGGTTCACAATGGCCAAGTCATCGTGGTGGAGATCAAGTCCAACGCCAGCGGGGCCGACGTGACCGAATTCCATCGCTCGGTCCTGCTCTTTGAGCGCCAGACCGGGCGGCAGGCGAACCAGCGGATTCTGGTGGCGGTGACCATCCAGGCGGGGGCGTCCGAACAGGCCAAAGAATTGGGAATCATCGTGGCCACGGACCTTGCCCCGGTGATCGGCTGAAGGCCAGAGATCCGAGGCCAGGTGAGCCCATCAGCGCCTCTCAGCGTAGATTAGCGGTCTAAGCTCTGCGGCCCGTCCTCAATCGCAAATCGCAAGTCTGCCAGACCACTGACCACTGATGTTTGCTCTTCAGTATTTCAGCTTATCACCGGTTGAGCATTCGGGTTCTGCATTTGTTTCGGATTTCGGACCTCCTGGGGGACCGCGAAACACGCGAAATACGCGAAAGGGGGAAAAAGCTAAACGAGACACCGGAACCCGCTCACACCCGGGTCCACACGCCAGCCTCGGGGTTGATGTCTTTTTTCCGCGTATTCCGTGTATTCCGCGGCGGTTGCTCCCTCTGACCTCCGGTAGGGAGAGATCAGAAGTCAGAGGTCGGAGATCAGAAGTCAAGGGTCAGAAGCCCAACCAGCTATGCAAATCAGATCCGCAAGAGAACTCGAGGTCTATAAGAAGGGCTATGAACTTGCCACGAAGGTATTCGAGGCCGGCAGAAAATTCCCGTCAGAAGAGAAATATGCCCTGACCAGCCAGATTCGCCGATCCTCGCGTTCCGCATGACCTCGAATCCGCACCGGAGTCGTGCTCCGGCCGATAATCGTCTCCAAGGTTCGAGCGCTGCCTTCAAAGGATTACCGGATTTGGCTGAGCGAATCGGCATATATGGTCGTCGAACTGACTAAATCATGAAGCATACATCAGGGTCCAGGACGCGGGTTAGACATGACTTCATGCGGCTTGACCCGGCGCAACTCAAGGGCTTGCCCAAGACGGCAGCCGGCATCGAGCGATGGATCCGGCGCCTGGGAGGAAGGCCGGTGGATGCCGCCACCAAACGCCGCCTCAAAGCCGCCGGCCACTGGGGCACGCCCGACGAGTAGCGGGCGCATTTCATTTCAGAATTGACCGATTGCGACGGAGAGAACAGCGAAACCGACTATTTCGCCAGGGACTGCGGTTGCATCACGCCTGAGAACC
>JAJYHY010000529.1 GCA_021784555.1 bacterium | reverse complement strand
GTTTTGGCGCTGGCGTTTGTGGCCGGGCCAAGCCTGGGCATGCTCCTGTATTCGGCCAGCGCGCTTAGTTTGTGGGTTCTGTGCGGATTGCTCGGAATCATCGCGGCGTCGGTGGTCACGCTTGAACCGCGTCCTCGACAGATCAGGTCGAACCCTGCGGGTGCGGCGGCACAGGCGCCGCAGGCCACATCAGGCGCGGGGTCAGTCCTCACTTTTTCCGCGGTGAAGGAAGGGAAGTGGCGGAAAAAGCTGCAGGACTGACCCCGGCGCCTTCAACGGGTGGCCTCGTTTGACAAACCCTGCATCGGCGAGCATATTCAAACGTTATCTGCCCCCCTGGATAAATCCGACAAAGGAAAACACTCATGAAATATCGTTCTTTTTGCCCGTTGACTGGCCTCTGCTTAGTCGGCCTGATCAGCACCTTCCGGCTCTACGCCGCGACTGTGATTGTCAAAATGGTGGATTTCTCCTTCCAACCGGCCAATGCCACCATCAATGTTGGCGATACAGTGACCTGGACCAATGCCAGCCCAAGCCAGCACACGGCCACCAGCGGCGCCAACCCCCCCATCGGCGACGGCCATTGGAATTCTGGCACCTTGTTGGAGGGCCAGACGTACTCGCACACCTTTCCCACCCCCGGCACATTCCCCTATTTTTGCGTCTTCCATTACGGGTTTGGCATGACCGGCACCATTACGGTGAAGGCGGCCAACCAACCGCCCACCGTCTCGATAACCAGCCCCACCAATGGCGCCAGCTTCCTCTCGCCTGCCAACCTAACGCTCCAGGCCCTCGCCACGGCCCCGAACGGCTCGGTGGCCAAAGTCCAGTTTTTCAACGGCTCAAATTCCCTGGGAACAGTCACGGGCCCCCCTTTCAACCTGCCGGTCACTTTGTATCCCGGCGGCTACACGCTGAGCGCGGTCGCCACGGATAACCAGGGGGCCTCAGCCACCTCCGGCCCGGTGAGCTTCAGCGTTACGACCCTGGCTATTGCAGATCCCGTCACGAACCACATCACCAAGGGCAGCATCACGATTGAACTCAAGACGATCCTCAATGGCCTAGTCTCTCCACTCGGTCTGGCCGAACCGGACGACGGCAGCGGGCGATTGTTCGTCTATGACCAGGCGGGCAAGGCCTGGGTGGTGACGCCAAGCGGGCCGTTGAACACGCCGCTCATAGACCTTCGTAACCGCCTGGTGCCGCAGACTACTTATGACGAGCGTGGCTTCATCGGCCTGGCGACCCACCCGCATTTCGCCCAGCACCCCCTTCTTTATACCTATACCTCCGAGCCGGTCTCCGGCCCGGCGGATTTCACGGACCCTAACCCGCCCAATGGGACCAACAATTGCCAAAACGTGCTGGCCGAATGGCGCATTGACCCCCAAAACACCAACCGCGTGGACCCTTCCAGCCGGCGGGAATTGCTGCGCATCGACAAGCCTTATGAAAACCATAATGGCGGCACGCTCATGTTCGGCCCGGACGGCTATCTCTATCTCTCGACGGGCGATGGAGGCGGCGCGAACGACGTTGGCTCCGGCCACCTGACGCCGGACGGCAACGCCCAGAGTCTCCAGCGAATCTACGGCAAGATCCTGCGCATCGACGTGGACGGCACCAACTCGGCTAACGGCCAATACGGCATCCCGGCGGACAATCCGTTCGTTGTGTCCATCCCGGAAGTTACCAATGCCCTGCCGGAGATTTACGCCTACGGCTTGCGCAATCCCTACAAATACAGTTTCGACATGCAGACGGGCGACCTCTACGTCGGCGACGCGGGCCAGAATACGGTTGAAGAAATCGACCATATCATGAAGGGGGGCAACTACGGCTGGAACAACAAGGAGGGCAGCTTCTATTTCGATTCCATCGCCACCGACCCGAATTTCGGCAGCGTTGTGACCGGGCCGGTTCGCCCGGCGCCGCCGGACCTAATTGACCCTATCGCCGAGTATGACCATGTCGATGGCCACGTGGTCATCGGGGGCTTCGTTTATCGAGGCAAGGCCATCCCCGCTTTGGACGGTCGCTATGTGTTCGGGGACTGGGGTTCGTTCACGGCGCCGACCGCCAGGCTCTTCTACCTGGACACGAACAATGTCATCAAGGAATTCCATATCGGCCTGGAAGACCGGCCCACTGGCTTTTGGCTCAAAGGCTTCGGCCAGGATTCGACCGGCGAGATGTATGTGTTCGGTTCGCGGATGCTCGGCCCGGCGGGTAATACCGGCCTCATGCTCAAGATCGTGCCGCCTCCCGCCCCCATCAGCATTACCAGCGCGCAAGCCCAAGGCCAAAACACTCTCTCGGCGGCCTGGAGCGGAGGCATCGGCCCGTTCGCGCTCCAGGAGAAATCATCGCTTTCTGACGCCACGTGGTTCAACGCCGGTTTTACGACGAACCGTTCCGCAGCGGCGCCATTGGATGGCGGGGAGGCCTTTTTCCGGGTCGCGGATACGGCGCACCAGCCGCCTTCTCCCTTAAGCGCCTCATTGAGCGGACAGGCCGAACGTCCGAACGCTGTCACCACCGGCGGCACCGGCACGGCATTGTTCAGTCTCGATGGAAACACGCTCCGCTTCAGCATCAATTACACCGGTCTGAGCGGCCCCGCAACCGCCGCCCACATCCACGGCCCCGCGGATGTCAACGCGTCGGCGGGCATCCAGGTCAGTCTAATGCCTTACGTCGTCGGAACTCTGGGCACATCCGGCGCGTTCTCCGGCACTTTGGTAATTCCGGATGACGTCAAAGCCATGATCCTGTCCGGCCAGACGTATGTGAACATTCACACCGCCGCCAATCCTGGCGGTGAGATTCGCGGCCAGATTACGCCCGTGTTGATGCAGGCCTCCCTCAGTGGTCTGCACGAAGTCCCCGCGGTCAATACCAGCGCCAGCGCCTTGGCCGAATTCACGCTGGTTGGCAACCAGTTCACCTTCAACGTCACCTATCGTGGTTTGTCGGGCGTGGCCACCGCGGCCCACATTCACGGCCCCGCTGGCATGGGGACCAATGCGCCGATGTTGATTAGCCTCGTGCCATACAATGGCGGCGCATTCGGCAGCAATGGTGTTCTTGCCGGCTCGGTCACGCTCACTGCGGATCAACTGACAGACGTGATCGCCGGCCTGACATACGTCAATATTCATACGGCAGCCAATCCCGGCGGCGAGATTCGCGGCCAAATCCTGCCCCAGGCCGTCGGTGTTCCGCTGAGCGCCTCGATCAGCGCCGTCGCCGAAGTGCCGGTCCCCAACGCCATGACCGGCTCCGGTTTCGGCCTGTTCAGCCTCGAAGGCGAGACCCTTCGATTCAGCATCACCTACAGCAACTTGTCTTCCTCGGCTATTGCCGCGGGCATTTACGGGCCGGCAACTACCAGCCAGACCGCGCCGGTGCAAATCACTCTGGCGCGGTTTCCTGGCGGCGCTTTTAGCACGTCCGGCCGGTTGGGGGGCTCGGTGGCGGTGACGCCCGCGCAACGCGACATGCTGCTGGGAGGAATGGCTTACGTCAGCCTCTACACTTCTAACAATCCCGCGGGCGAAATCCGCGGCCAGGTTGCGCCCGTCCTCATGCAGTCCTCCCTCAGCGGCGTCAACGAGCGCCCGGATTCGGTCGCCAGCGACGGCGCCGGCTACGGCGTGTTTAACCTGGTAGGCAATCAGCTTACCCTGGGCCTCACCTACAGCGGCTTGTCCGGTTCCGCCACCGCCGCGGCGATTCAGGGTCCGGCCTCGCTGTTCGCGCCCGGCGACGTCTTGATCGATCTGGCTCCGTATAATGGCGGTTCATTTGGCGCATTCGGCAGCCTGTCAGGCTCGACGACCCTGAGCGTCACCAACCTCGCCAGCGTGATCGACGGCATGACCTACGTGAACCTCAGCACCGCCGCCCAGCCAACCGGGGAAATCCGCGGCCAGATCACCCAGTGAGTGAATACGGGATTGAGAGCAACAGGTTCAGTGGCAGTGCGGGTTGGCGAGGGTCATTTACTTCGTTTTACCCGTCAACCCGTCAGGATCGTTGATAATCAACGACTTAACCCGTCAACCAGTAAACATTCGGTAAACCCCTGAAGCAGAGATTTTTTAGGGCCAGATAATTTGACGGCGTCGCCGTCCATATTTCGGTCACGACTTTTTCACC
>JAJYHY010000528.1 GCA_021784555.1 bacterium | reverse complement strand
GAGCGTTCCGGGTCTGATGCTTTTCAAATATGGCAAGCAGCGGGGCTATTTGCTCGACTGGGTCGAGTTTCACTCGAAGCCCCACGTCTATTCGGCGCTTGAGGCCGACACACAACTCACGAAGCCCTATATCAAGCACGGAGACGAATGATGCCCGTCACTTTGGATCAGTACGAACGCTCCCTTACGGCTCCCGCACTTTGTGAGCAATTGCGGATCCGCGACTTGCTCGATGACGTTGCGATTCAGACCGATGGCTCCTTTGTCGCGGGCTACGAGCTGAGCGGCCTGACGGCGCTTTACGCAAGCGATGAGGACCGCAATCGCAACAAGCAGGCCCTTGAAGCGCTGGTGCGCTCGCTACCGGAACGTTCAGTGCGGATGCAGATGCGGTTTGAAATAGCGGAGGGGGCAGGCGACCTGGTCGCCCGTTACAACCGTGAGCAACGCAACCCCAGTGCTGTTCTTCAGACGATTGACCGAGAGCATGTTCTCGCGTGGCGCGAGAGGGACGGCAAAGGGCAATATCTCCGGCATCTGCTTCACGCCTATTTCATCTGGAACCCGCGAGTCCATCACCAATCGTCCGACTTCGAGTGGAAACGAAAGATGAAATCATCCGCGGGCGGCGGCTTGAGCCTCGCGCCCGCGAAATGCATTGAGCGAACTCGCCGGGAGCATGAAGACCTGCTGGCCGAATTCAACAGCCTAATGGCCGGGGTCGAGGCGACACTCAACACAACTGGCGTGGGGGTCAGGAGGCTGACACACCAGGAATTGTTTCTTGAAATCAAGCAGGCACTGAATCCTTTGATTCAGGACACACTCCATTTCAGATCCTTCGAACATCAGCTGGTTTACGAGAGCGCCCGCGCTCAGGCCGCGAACGTAAATATCGAGGACGAGGCCGATGACTATCTCAAGATCGGCGGCCTGCTTTACTCATTCATCAGCCTCAAAGACTTGCCTGATGCCACCTTCTCAGGAATGTTGCGGGAACTTCTGGCCATGCCTTTTCCGCTGGTCGCAAACGTCGAGGTAACGCTGCCCGACCAAGCCAAGGTTCAGAAGCAGTTCAAATCGCGGCTGCGGAAGATGATGGCCGCCCAGCGCGACATTCACGGGGGCTTTCGCCTCAATGTTGACGCCCAGGTTGCCGAGGAGCAACTGATCGAAGTCCTGAAAAAAGTCATTTCAAGCTCGCTCAAGGTCTGCGAGGCAAGCCTGATCGTCCGGGTCAGAACTTCGAAGCCGATCCACAGCCGGGCGGACCGCGAGGAGGCGGAACGGATTCTGGCCGACCGCCGCCAGCGCGTGCTCCATGCCCTTGGCAGGATGAACGGAGCGCGGGGCATCGCCGAGATGCTCGCGCAGAAGCGGCTCTATTTCGGAAGCCTGCCCGCGATGGCAAGTGAAAACAAGCGGGAGATTCCGCAGCTCACGCTTCACGCTGCGGACCTCTTGCCGGTCGAAGTCCCCTGGCGCGGAACGCCGCATTCGCCCGTGATGCTTTTTGAGACTCCCGAGCGGCAGTTGATTCCTTTTTCGCCCTTCGATTCCTCGCTTGGCGACGCCAACATGCTGATTATGGCGAAAAGCGGGGGCGGGAAGACCTTCATGGCCCAGATGTTTCTGCTGATGCTCGCGAGGACGAATCCCCTCATTTCAATTCTTGAGCGGGGGGATTCCTACCGGCCGCTGGTTGAGTTAATGGGCGGGCGCACTATTGCTGTGGACCTCGAAGGCCGGGAAACCCTGAATCCGTGGGACCTGCCGCCCGGCGACACTCAGCCAACCAAAGACAAGATCGCTTTTCTTAAGAACCTGACGCTCCATATGATCGGCCACGACCGCCGGTCCGACGATACGCTCCTCGACAATCTTCTGAGCGACGCTATCGCCCGCACATACAAGCGCTGCGCCTCGCGCTTTTCGAATCCTATTCCGACCTTTAACGACCTCAAGGAAGAGCTTGCCAACTGGCGGGACGAGGAGCGGATTGAGCGAACAATGGACGAAGCGAAACTCGCCTCGGTCAAGCTGCGTTCCTGGACAGGCGACAAGGGCGTTTACGCGAATCTGTTTGACCGCCGGACGACGATGCGGCTCGACGCAAGCTGGCTTTTCTTCGACGTCGAGGGCCTGAGTTCCGACCCGCAGCTTGAAACCGCGATGAGCATGGTCATCGCTCACGCCGTTTCCGAGCGCGCATCGGGCAAGACCGGGCAGCCTTCCATCACGGTTCTCGATGAGTGTTGGGCGCTGCTCGATTCGCCTAGCCTTGCCCCCGAAGTCGTTCAACTGTTCCGCACGGCCCGCAAACGCTATGGGAGCGTCTGGGGCATCAGCCAGACACCCGAGGATTTTGTCGGCACAGAAACGAAGCCGCGCGAGCACGGTCCGGGAATTCTTAAGAATGCCACAACCAAGATCATCGGCCAGCAGCCGGGTGACACAAGCGTCCTCGTCAAGCATCTCTCGCTCAATCCTGCAGCAGTGAAACAAGTGAAGGAATTCAGTGCCCCTCAGAAGGGGCAATCGGCGCGGGCGCTGCTTGTGCTGGGCGAAAAGGCAGAGACGACTCAGACGATTTGCCTTGTGCCGACGCCGCTTGACTACTGGATTTGCACGACGTTTCCGCGAGAAAGGCGCTACCGGGCACGGTTTTTGAGCGAGCGTGAAGGCCGTCCGCTTCTTGAGTGTTACCAGGAACTGGCCAAGAGGTTTCCGAGGGGAATGGCCGACTTGGCGCCGCTACCCGAGGAGTCCGCTGCGAAGACTGCGGAGACGGTGGTGTCAGGGTGATGACACATGGCCAGGGCGGAAATTCGGAGGGGCGAAAAGGATCGTGAGCCGGGCGCGGCTCGGGGATGGAGGACGTTTATGACGACGATTTTCTTACTTCTTTTTTCTTGGGGCATTGTGAGAGCAAAGACGCGAAAGCAGGTGCTTGCTCTCGCCCTTGTGGGCACAACGGCGGCGGTGCTCGTGGCCCGGCCGCAGCGGGCCTACGGACAGACCCTCGTGGGCGAAATTCAAGCTGTGCTGAACGTCATCAATGGCCTTATCCAAACCGCGCTCAATGCGATCCACACCGTGACCAGCGCTATTGGTGCTTTCTACCAGACCGTCGCCTGGCCTGTTCAGTTGATCAATCAGGCGAAGGCGCTTGTCTCGCAAATGATCACCCGATACCGAAGCCTCATGCAGAGCATGTTCAACATCAATCTCGCGAGCGCGACATTGCCAGCAACGCAGAGCCTCGAAAACGTGATCCGCAATCCGCAGGTCAATGACATCAACTCGGTCGGAAGTGGTTACAGGAACGTGTACGGCCCTCTGCCGTCAACAGCCGCGGCCAGCCCTCAAGACCGAATGATGATGGACATGGACGACGCCTTAGCTCAGGACAACCTGAAAACGTTGAAAGAAACCGGCGACGCCGGCGAAACCGAGCTTGGGATTGCCAACCGAATCGAAGACGCGGCGAGCCATGCTGCGCCCGGGTCCGCGCCTTTTCTGACTGCAAGCGCCGTTGCTGCCAGCATCGAAAGCCAGGCACTTACACAAAAGATGATCGCGGCAGAACTGCGCCAAGAGGCCGCGCGTCTTGCTCACGCAAATGCGCTCCGCAAGCGCGGCGCGGCCTACGCGGGCGCATTCAGCAACTCCATCGAGAAAATGCTTCAGCCGAGGTAGTCATCTGAGGGAGGACGGTCAAATGAGCGAAAGACTACAGAAGATTGGGAAATCCGTGATGCAGAGCGTGTCAAGAGGTGCCGGATGGGTCTGGAAATACAAATTCAGGGTTGCGGTCCTTGCTCTGGTGTTCATGCTGGCCGCGCCTCGGCCCGTGAAGAGTCAATTCCTGGATCCCTGCTGCGCAATTATGGAAGCGGGATTGTCCACCATTGCGAGCACGCTTTCGAGCGTCATCGGCGGAGGCTTGAATTCGATATTGTCAGTGGACAAGACAATCCAGAACTTCGAGCAGACAGTTGTGTGGCCCCAGCAGCTAATTTCCGAGGCGAAAGCGCTTGTGGGAGAACTTCAAGGGACCTTCACTCAAATCGAGAGCATCACGAGCACCCCGGTCGCAAGCGCCACACTACCCACGACACAGCAACTCGAAGGCAATCTCCTTTCAGCGAACGCCAACCAGCTCAGCAGCACCAGCCAGGATTACACGGCTGTCTATGGCCC
>JAJYHY010000133.1 GCA_021784555.1 bacterium | reverse complement strand
CAACGGTGTAGAGGGGAAAGATCCACCGGTCGGGCAGCAACGTCACACCGACCGTCTGGGCCAGCGTCGCCAGCCACCCGGCCAGCGTCGGCCGGTAGCCGTAAAGGGCCACCGCCTTCAGCCGGCCCCGGAGCGTTCGGTAGAACGTTCTCTTGACGTGCCGCAGGGATAGATTTCCGCCATGAATCCGGTACTTGAGGATGGTCTCATCGAGGTTGCCCAACTGCCCGCATTGCGCGAAGCGGAAGAGCAACTCCACTTCCTCGGCGGTCGCGGCCTCCGGCCTATACCACACAAAATCCCGAGGCAGCCGCCCGCGATCGACCACCATGGCGCCCTGTTGAACGGGCATGCACGTGAACATCATCCTCCGGATGGCCTCCGGGTCGGTCGGAAACCGCTTCTCCCCGATGACGTTGCCCGCGGAATCGATCATCGTGACCTGCCCGCCAACCGCCACCGCCGAGGGGTGTTCAAGGAGATAGGCAATCTCCCTGGCAAACCTCTCGGGCGCCGCCACGTCGTCGGCGTCCATCCGAGCAATATACTCGCCGCGCGAGGCCTCCAGCGCGCGGTTGGACGCCCGGGCGACGCCTTGATGCCCCGCGTCAGGGAGCACCCGGATGCGCTCATCCATGGCGGCCGCCGAGCGCAAGACCACACCGGAGCCATCGCCGGAGCCATCGTCGCAGCAGAGCAACTCCCAATGCGTGTAGGTCTGAGCCCGCACGCTGCCAATCGCCTCCGAAACGAAACGCGCCGCGTTATAGACTGGCATGATGACCGAGATCAGCGGCTCCGCTCCGTTTGCGGGCGCAGCGTGCCAAGGGCCGTTGGACATAAGGCGCAAGGGGTTAGCGGGCGTCCTGCGTGGCGTGGTCCAGCAGCCACCCAAGGTCGGACCGGGCGAGCTTGTCTGTCGGATGCCAGGCGCGGTCTCTCCGGAACCTCACCGGCGCCACGGTCTGCGCGCTCCGCCATTGGTGCCGCTCGCAATGGCCGTCCGAATACGAGAGATTGGCGCCCCGGTTGTGGAGCGAACCCGGCAGGTCCGCCCACCCCTCGCTGTTGATCCAGAAATAGGCGTCGTTGAGCGTGTCCGGATGCTCGTCGATAAAGACGTAAGTCCCGGCGGGATTTCGGATGTCGGTCAGGGCGATGAACTGGCGCTTCCACGGCAGAAACGGATTGCGTTCGTTGACCACCGCGGGGACGCCGTTGGACAGGAACGTGCCGACAAAGCCGTTCATGGAGAAGCTGCGGCTTCGCCAGGACCAGCCCGCGGCCCTCTGGGGGGCGCTCAGGAAGGTGTCCGCGGCGGGGCACCGGAACACGGCGGGCGCCCGCAGGTAGGGGCCCAACTGCCCGTTGCGAATGTAGGCCAGGTTCGTGTTCTGCTCGCTGCGGGTCCAGTCCATGACGGCGTTGACCCAGTTGTTGAATCCCTTCCGGTGATACTGCCGCAGCATCTCCCGCCGCCCGGAATTGTTGGCCAGACGCCGGTTGTCATTCGCGTAGGACAGCCAGGCCAGCGTGAGCTGCCGGTTGTTGTTGAGGCAGTACATTGACTTGGCGCGGTCCTTCGCCCTGCCCAGGAGCGGTAGAAGGAGCGCGGCGAGGATGGCAATGACGGCAATGACCGTGAGCAGTTCGAGCAGCGTGAAGCCGCGACGGCGTTCGGTTTTCTGACTTATCGCACAGCGTCCGCCCGAGACGCATGAGGTCCGCGAGGGCCGCCATCTTTGTGGAAAGGCCCGCCCAGCGCATATCAGGCCCGTGAGGGCCGGCATCTTTGTGGTGCGGGGAGATGCCGCCCCTGACGGGGCTGGGAAGCGTGTTGTGGGCGGGGCTTCTACCAAGATGCCGTTCCTACGGAACTGGCGGCAGACCGCATTTCGGGCGGAATCGAAAGCGACGGGCGGCGTCGCACTCCAAACGCTCCGCGAAACCCCATGCGCGCGATGAGTGGCGAAGCCTTTGGAGTGCGCCGCAGTCCGGCGCTTTGGCGTGCGAGGCGCGCTACATGCCAAACGCGGCCGGCGCGGGACACCTAACGGATTCTGGATGTATTTCATAAAGATCGTTCCTTTTCGTTTCGCTCCGCCGCACCGGGCGCGCACGGCGCAAGCCCAGTGGTCGCCTCACCGGGCGCCGGCTCGCCCGCGGGCCATTGCAAATCCCGTCGCGCGCGTCGGCGCCGACACACGGCCCACTTGACAACACAGCCGGCAAGGCTCAGGAGGGTCAGCGCCCATCCCGTTCTTTCCGCCAAGCCGGCGGCCAGACGCACCGTGAGCACCTGCCGGCCCGGCGGCGCCTCGAAAAGCACCAAGCCGGTCTTCGCCTCAGGCCTCACGCTTATCGCATGGCCGTCCGCCGTCCGAACCGACCAGCCCGGATAAAAAAACTGCCTGAGCACAATCCGCGCGGGGGCCGCGCTCCTCACGCGGAGCCGGATCAGGCGCGACCTCCATTCGAGCACCGCAACCTCCGCCTTGCCCTCGACGACCTTCGCGCGCGAATCGCCCATCCGCTGCCGCGCCGCCGCCAGGTCCGCCTGGCGCGGGCGGTATTCGAACACGTCGTCCCGGTTGGCGGCAGCCGGCAGTTGCCGGGCCGCCTCCATGGCCGGGAGCGCCAGGCAGGTCCGGCTGTATTGTATTGCGGCCATGTAAAGCCCCATCACCGCCATCGCGTTCAAGGCCGTGGCGTGCGCCACCCACCCAACCGCGGACGAGTCCATGCCGGGCCAGAAGACCAAAATCAGGACGCAGAAGACCAACGTCGCCGGGGCAAGAAATCGCCAGGAAAACTGGATCCATTGGAAAACCGGGATCAGCTTATAGACGAAGTTGCTGACGGGCAGCATCATCACCAGCGCCACCAGGCCCAGCCCCAGCCAGACCATCCGGTCCCGTCCCGTTTTCCACCTCAAAGGCGCCGGGGTCAGTCCTGCACCTTTTTCCGCCACTTCCCTCCCTTCACTGCGGAAAAAGTGAGGACTGACCCCGCGCCTGACCGGCACCTTGAATCGCACCCCCCGGGCCAGGCCGGTGACAAGGCAGAGCAGCCATATCGCCGCCAGGAGCAGGAAAATCCACAGGAGACGCTCGTTGAACCCGTCCATCGAGTACAGGGGCGCCCGGATGTCCATGTTCGGAAAGAAGAACGTCAGCTTGTAGGGGAACGGATGGCGCCGCAAATTGACCGCCCATTCCATCGTAAGCGCCGACAGAAGGAACACCGCCGCCACTCCGCAGGCCGCCGCGATAGCGGTGCAGGCCTTGACGAAGCTGCGCGCCCCCTGGCTCAAGGCGAATAGAAGCACGAACGGCATGAAGGTCAACGTTGTGGGCAGGTGCGTCAGATACAGCAGCGCCAGACCGCACACGGTCGTCTCCCACGACCAGCGCCGGTTCTTCGCCAGGCCGATCAGCCCGCCAAGGGCCAGCGGCATCCAGGCAAACGCCCAGAACTCAGGGTAGGCCGCGCGCTGGAGCAGATCGATGGCGAGATGGTAGGGCGCAATCATGTAGGCTAGCGCCGCCGCCAACGCGCGCTCAGGCGAGGTCAAGTTTCGGAAACAGAAGAACGCCGTCTGGCCACTCAGGATCACTCCGACGGCCGACGCCCACCCCAGCGCCCGCCAGTCCGCTCCCTGGCCCCCGAAGACCGCCGCCAGAGGCGTGAACAGGCTGCTCGCCCAGTACGGCATAGGCGGGTAATAGAAGAAGGTCGGGCTGCCGAAGCCGTGGCTGATTCCCGCCAGCCATCGCGGGTAGAGGCAGCCGGCCCAAAACTCCGCCGAGAACTGATGCGACCACCCCACGTGCAAAACCGCGTCATGCGCCGGATACGGAAAACCGCACAGGATGAGCGGCAACGCGGCCACAGCGCCAAAACCGAGCAACCACACCCGATACGACCGTTCACTCATACCGCATGCCTCGCCTCTCATCCCGCCCAGTTAAACGTTAAGAACCGCGTGAGCGCGCAGGCCTGCAAAGCCGCCAAGGCGGCCGCGCAAGACCAGAACAAGAAGCGGCTCTTAGCCTCACGCAGCAGGAGCGCCAGCACCACGAATGTGGGAAAGAGCACCACGAAGTAGCGGCGGTAGGACATGAACCAACTGGTTAGCGCGGGCACCAGCCCGGCGGGGAGGACATAGAAGAACTCCAGCTTGCTCAACCTGTAGATGGCCAGGAGGGACGCGAGGAAGATGAGGAAGAACCCTCTGTCCAACGCCGAGTCCATCATTCCGTCAAGAGTCTGGACGTTGACCAGCGCGTGGGAGAAGCCGGTGACGTCAAACATGTTCGAGATGGAAGGCGAATTCGGGTAGGCTTTCTGCGCAGCGAACCCCTCTAGCGCGTTCCCTGTCCACACACGCATCAACGCGAAGTAGGCGACGTAACCAAGCAGCGGCCAAAGCAGAAGGAGCCAAGCGCGAATGCCTAAGAGCCAAGCGCGAGGAGCGTGGACCGGGGAGCGCGGAGTTTCGGCAGGCTCCTCTTCGCTCCGAGGGCCGCGCCCCCGCCTGCAGGCCCTCAGCTCCCCGCCCTCTGCTCTCCGCTTCTCCCACAGCCACCACGCCAGCGGCGCCAGCACAAAGACGCCCGTCGCTCGAGTGAGGGGCAGCAAAAACCCGGCGACGGCCACCCAGGACCACCGGTCCAGTTCCAGCCCCCAGAAAAACACCATCAGAATTGAGAGGTAGACTGATTCGCTGTAGGCAAACGACAGGAACAACGCCCCAGGAGAGGCCAGGAGGAGTATCAGCGCATCGCGGCTTATCTCGGGCCCGTAATGCCGCTCCATGAGCCGGTAAAGCATCCACAGGCCCACGAGCGAGAGCGCATTGGCTAGCAACGTCGCTGCAAGCAGCGGCCTTCCCCCGGTCAGCGAGGCTCCAAGCCGAATCGTCGCGGGCCACAGCGGATAAAACGCGCAAGACTTCGACCCAGCCTCGTAGCCGTCCTGGCTGAGCCGCAGGTAATGCGCGACGTCCCAGGTGCCTAATCGGCTCGCTAAGCTCGGTCTCTGGCCCGCGGGCCATCGGGCGAAGGCTGAGCGGAACTGGCTCAGGTTGAACTCGGCACACAGGCTCGCAATCGCCGCGACCACAATCAGGCCCTTGGCCCACGCCAGAATGTCCCATCCCCTGGTTCTCAGCTCCATATCGATAGCTCTGGGCTCCGACCAGCGCAAGCGTCGAGGGGCCTCCTCCGCCCGGGTTGGTTCGGAGGCAGCGCGAGCGCGTGCAGGTTACTTGGACATGACGCTAGCACCGACAGCGCGGTCCGCCCCTCGCCAGCTTGATCGCAAGGCAAAACCCGCCACAACGATCAGATAAGCGAGTAGGCCGAGCGCGACGGTGTCCCCGTGGAGGCCCCTGAACAGGGAGGTGAACGTCATTGGCCGGCCGAGGCAAAGGCAGCCGCCCTTGTAGCCTACTATCCAGAGACCTACGTGGTAGCAGACGAACGAGCCGGCAGTGAAGCTAAGCGCCAACGCCGCTTGCCAGCTCGATGGTCTCCACATCGTGATCGCCGACGAGGCGATTTCAAGCGAAGCCGCGCCGATAAGTACCGCCGATTCAGTAAAGGTCGCGAAGACTGGGTCCCTCGCGACCTGCAGCTTGGGCAGATCCATAACCGCGAGCAACTTGAGAATGCCCGTAAGAAGAAGGATCAGCCCAGCGACACGAGTGTGCGTCGCGACAGAACCACAACACCGCCACGTCTGATGCTCTAATGTCATAACTCGTTGCGAAGGTCCCACGCTCATCGGTGCCTCTTGCGCTGCTGACGGAGCCGCCCTCCTCGCTGCCGCAGGGCGCGTTTGATCGAGATGATGCGCACACCTCGCGCAGCGCTGGCTGCCGAACGTCAGGCGGAGCAAGGCGCGGCGATCAACCCGCAGGAGGCCGCCGCCACCCTGCCTAGCCGCATTGGCAGGGCACGGTCCCCGAGGGTATCGGTTGGCCCATACCGGGGCAGCCGCATACGGGAAAGCCCAGCCAAGTCGAGTAGACACAGTTGTACGTCGGGGTTGAACTCTTCACCGCGACCCGACCAGAATAGGTCTGGCAGCCCCCGAAGTAGGCGCGCGCGCAGTTCCCGCAGGAGCGGTCGTATGAGTTCAGCTGGCGCGTGCCCGTGCAGAGCGGCGTCAGAAACCAGACCCAGGTTATGGCGCAACTGTTGTTAAGCGTTGGCAGGGTGGCGCACTGCTGGTCGTTCCACTTTGGACCAGCGGTGCCGTTGCTGCCAGTGTAGGCTCCGATCGGCAATGCCGGCAGCATCGCCGCAAGCATGGCGGTCGTGGGCAGCCTAAGCTGTCGTGTTCTCTTTCGCATTTGTTTACTCCCCGAGGCCGTTACGGCCCCTCATCTTGTGTCATCGCCGCGGCTCTTTTACCGGTTCACGTATTGTTTTGCGGGAGCCCAACCGGACCCCCAACCAGACCAGCGCGGCCGCAAACACAAGAAAGATCATTATGACCAGCGCGTAGCGGGGTGAACGGCGCAATTCAGCGACCCGCAACGGGGCCACCGCCTTCTCTCTGGCAAACAAAGCAAGAAGGCGTGGATCATCCATTGGCAGCCAGGGCTCGTTGGTCTGCGTGTAATGAATGCCATCCACGTACTTGTCCCGACACTCGAAGCGATGGTCGTACACCGAAAGCTGCATCCGGGTCACGTCAGGCGCGCGCGGAGGCGCGCCGCCGCTGCTCGCAACCCGCAATTCGAGCCGTGCGGTCTCGAACCGGCGGCCGGCTATGGATTTGATCGCGGGGCCGCGCCGCATTTCGCCCGTTAACGCATAATGCGACGGGTAGTCGTTGGTGATCACCCACAGTGAGTTCGTGAACGTTCCCCGAGCATCCGCATAGCCTCGCGACCATACCTCCCTGTCGGAGCGCTTAAGCCAAAAGGGGAGAAACCTGGGCCGCTTCCAATTGCCCAGCAGCCTTCTCACTCGGGACGGTTCGACAACGTACTGAGCCGAGAAGCATACGCGCGATGCGGTGAGCACACGCTGCGTGGTGGCCTCAAAGGCCGCCTGCGTTCTCGGGCCCAGGAAGGGATCATACCGAACCCTTGCGGCTCCATCCGGGTGAACGTACCAATCGCAGAAGACCACGAGGACCCGGGTGAAGAAGTCGCCGTCCAGGGGGTAGTAACCCTCCCCGATGAGGGCTGGACGCACGCCGTTTGTTGAGCCCGCGTCCTCGGCAATAATATAAGTGTACTTGCGTTCGTGGGATGTGCGCATTGTCATACTGCCGCCATACCTCACCCAAAGGGAGTAGGCATTCGATGAGAAGCTCCCGCCGCAAATCACCCGGGACCTGCGCGCCACGCGTCCGTCCGTGTTATAATCGATAAGCAAGCCCTCGCCAGCGAGCGTGCGCGACGCCCCCGCGCCGCTCCGGGGGGGATGTCCAGGCGTCGGCACGCCACCATGGCAGGTGTCGGCCGCTGTCAGCGCAAATGCGGCCAACAAGGCGGCGGCCAAGCGGCCATGCGCAACCGGCGCTGGGCTTACGCGGTCCAGTTCCATACTGCAAATCAGGCCCTTGCCATGCGCCCGCGTCTTCGGAGCGCCCGACACGCTGTTCATCAACGCCGCTGCTTTCATCCGACACGCATTTCACCACCGGAGCGCGCGGATTGCGAGAGCAATCGTAGGTGAGGCGGGAGGTGACGAGGCACATGAGGCAACAGGTGAGGAAATAGGTGGGACGCGAGGGCGGTCGGCATCGTCGCGCCACCGGCACGAGGCGGCGCGGCCTCCTGGCGCCCGCAGGTGCCTCGGCGTGGGGCACCCATGCTCACCTCCGCCGGCATAAGAGGCCGAGGAATTGTTCGCGGCTGTGAGCCCCGAGCTTGGCGTAGACGCGCTCCACGTGAGTGTGAACGGTGCTGGTCCTGAGGCTGAGCAGAAACGGCAGGACCTTTTCCTGGTGGCCGACCAGCCAGAGGCAGACTTGCGCCTCCTTCTCGGTCAGCGGTTTTGAGCCGGCGGCCGCGGCAAGCTCCTTGAGGCGCTCCCGCACCTCCCACTCCGCCAGGTTGCAAAGGAAAACCCGGCCCCGCCCGGCCTCAGAGATGGCTTGGCGAAGCTGGTCGGGCGGGGCCGACTCGGCGACGCAGCCACACGCGCCTTCCGCGAGGGATGCGAAGATTACGGCAGTGTCAAGGCACGCCGCGTAAATCACGACCGCCGCCGCCCCCGCCAAGCATTTGAGCTTGGCGGCCAACCGCGGCACGAGGCCCGGCGAGGCGTCATGGATGATGGCAACACCCCTTTGCATCTTGGCGAGGTCCGTTTGGGCGGCCTCAGGCCTGTCATACGAACCCACCAAGCCAAGGCCGGAGGCGGCCTTGATCCTGGCGGCGAGTTGGTTGCGAACAGCCTTGTCGGCGCTAATGACTGCGACCGGGACGGTTGGTTCGGTTCGGGCGGGGGCGGCCGAGGAGAGCTTTGCCGCGTTTCCTGAAGCTGAGGGGGCGTGGCTGCCGTGCCGGGAGGTTCCCGCGGGCACGGCCTGGCGTGCGAGGCTCGTGGCCGCCGCGCTGGGCGGATTAGAGCGGCTGGCGGGCATGGGCGGCTTGGGTGAAGCGGCGGGGTTGGACTTGGAGGTCGTTGGGTTTGAGGGTCGTTGGGTTTGAGGGTCGTTGGGTTTGAGGTAACCTGATGGGGGTACGAGACGGAGTCCCTCTCCGGCCAGTTTCTGACTGGCGTGACCTGTCGCGGCGATGATTGTTGCCGTTTCATGCTTGCTCCTTCTTCAGCATTATTTCACGAACCGGGCCAATTCTGCGCGCTATGCCGCGCGATGTCAAGCACCACGTTGGGCGCATTTCAGCACAGTGGGCATCTTACGTTCCTTGACGACATGTACCTTCCTGCCAACGAGGAGCAATAGCAAGTGCTGTGTGCCTTGCTTTCGTGAAAGGGTCAGTCCTATAAACTTTGCGCGGCCATCTCAGTCCGGCGCTTCCCTCTTCTCGAAGAGACCGGTCCTGCAAATCCCGGGTTTGTGCTAAGATTAAAGGACTGAAGCTTCAAGCCCAGCTCCCGGGCCTGGCAGCGTCCCGTGCGCACCCGCCACCAATCCACCGCGAAGCTGCGGGCCATCGCCACGATAATCTTCTTGCGCCGCGGCCGGCTGGTCTTGGGATTGGACAACTCGGGACCCCATTTTTTAACCCCGCGATATTCGGGCTGAAAGACCGACAATCGCCACGTGCACTCCACCAGCGCCGGCCGCAGCCGGCGGTTGCCCGCTTTATTGATCGAACCTTGAAAGCGGCGCTGGCTGGAGCTGTCCTCGCTGGGGCACAAACCGGTGTAGCTGGCCACCTGGCGCCGGTTCTGGAAACGCTCCCAATCCCCCACTTCCCGGTCGAGAATTTCGCTCGTCAGCTTGCCCAGGCCGACGGGAAGCTCCGCCGGCGCGGCGGCTTGCACTTCCTCGGTTCGGGCGTTGAGCTCGGCCTCCAAGGCCCTAATCAGCCGGCGCAAGGGCTCCAACAGGTTGACCACAATGGCGGGAAGCTGCGCGCTGGAGGTCTTCCAAACCTCTTCCCGCCACCACTCCCCTTGAAGGTGCTCGCCGTAATACAGGGCGTGGCTGCGCCCTTGGGCCGCCAGGCGCAACCGCTCCTTCTGGAAACTCTCCCGCTGCCGCGAAATGCTCCGCGCCTGCTCCTGTTCCGGGGTCGGCACGCGCACGACGCAGAACTCGTCGTGGTTGCCGCTGACGTAGTGTTCCAGGTGCAGCGCCAATTGCTTGGCGTCGCGTTTGTCGGTCTTGACCCTCTTGTGGTATTCATCCCAATCGCGCGGCCGCACGACGTAGTTGACGGCGCCCATCTTTTCCAGGTCCCGGTGCAGGCCGTAGCCGAAGGGTCCCGCTTCGTAGCACGTAAACACCCGCTCGGCCAGCGTGAGCTGCTTGGCTACCCACAGCATGAACTCGGCCGGCTCAAATCGCTGCGGCGGCTGGGGAGTGCCGCCATCGATGATCCTCACCACCACGTGGCGGTCCAGATGGACGTCGATCCCAAGCTTGATGGTCTTTGCTTTGGTTCCGGGCGTGCCGGTGTTTGCTTGCCTTTGGCTCTGCTCTGTGTTGGTCTTGCTTTCGTTTGTATTCATAGGGAGTCAGGTGTACTGGATTTTCCCGCACCTGACTACCCATGTTATCTTTACGACCCGTCGCCCGGGTCGGGAGCAGGATCCTTTCGCATTCCACGGGCGCCCGGACGCTCGAGTTGCGCTCCCGCAGACCCTGTTCTTCCGAACGCAGAACGAATTTAAAAAACGACGCTTGAAAACTGAACCAGAAAAACGCTAAATGACCTGCCGCCAGGGTGGGTCAATTTGAAGCGACCCCAGGTGGGTCAGTTTGAACCGACCGGTGACAGTTGCGTTTCGACCGCTTGGCCCTTCTCTCCGGTTGTGAGCTGTTTCGAGGCATCGCGGGTGGAAAACTGAACATCCGTAATCTTGGCCTGTACGGCTCCCTCTTGCCATTCACTCGGAACCGACTTCGCCTCGTAGAATTTCCCGCTTTCCATCTGCCATATGTAGCCCGGCTTGAGCGGCGTGTTGTCGCCGACGGAAAAATCGGAGACGAGCACCGGATAATAGTCCTCCTCGTGAATCACCGCCCCACCCGCATCCTTGAAATAGACCGTAACCTTAACCTCGTCCAAGCTCCTGTCTCCATTGTTCCGCAGCTTGAAGAGCACGCCAGCAACCTTGCCATCAAGAAGCGAATCCTTGTACTTGGCTTGAACATCGTAGAGAACAAGATGCCGCCGAATATACGCAGCCTTCGCCTTGGCTTTCACATCTTCTTGCTTCTTCTCCCTCGTGGCGTGTACTTGGCCGTTTTGTTGCGTTTCGACCGCTTGGCCCTTTTCTCTGGTTGTAAGCTGCTCCGAGGCATCCCGCACTGCTTCGTTCATTGCCGCTGAAGTGCCGCCCGTGGCGAGAATCGCCACAATGAGGGCGGCGAGACAGATGCCGCTACCAAGCAAGGGCATCCCAATTCCAGTGGCGCCTTTGAGGAGCCCAATGAGAAAGCCAACGCCGGCGAGAACGAGGCCAATGATGGCCGTTGGCACGCCAACGAGCCCGAGAAACGGAATCCACCCAACGAGCAATGACAATACTCCGACTACAATGGCGACAATGCCGAGCGTCAGCGATGCTGTGTTCCTTGTGGTTACTACGACTGTTGGGGGTTCTTGCGTTATTCTTGTGCCCATAAATTGTACGCCGCGTCATCCAACTGTCCAAACCTCATCCTCGTCGGCTGACTGGCCCCTCCTTCCGCTCCCGGATTGTCGAGCCGCGTGTCGGGACCGCCACACGGTGCAGGGCTTGCCTCAGGCTCTTTAAGCATGGCGTCCCGAACGAGTCCAGGAACTGAAATGGCTCCATTTTCATGCTGGCTTCATGAGCACTTGTTACCGGTCGGCAGCATGAGCGAGCTTATTTGCGCGCCGGCTCCGGCGGGTCCGGGAAGACGACGCTTTTCCATGAGGCTAATCTTCCGCCCTCGAAGCGGAACAGCATCGCCTGGTCCTTGTCATAGGAGACGCGCCCCCAGAGCAGCAGCTCACCGGCATCCATGTTGCCGCCGCGGGCTAGCTCCCAAACCTGTACCAGCTTGCCATTTTGCTCTTCAGTCGATTGCAGGCCAACCTTCTCCGCCCCGAAAATACGCTGCAGGTCGGCAGGGGAAGAGACCCCGATCTTGAGTTGCGCAAGCTGGCGAGTGTATCGCTGCGCAATCGGAGTCCCAATCTTGCCGGTGCGACCGGTAGCGCAGCCGCCTGTCAGTAAAGCAGCCACTGCGAGAACTATTGCAATGCGGGGTTTAATCATGATCTTTCTTTGGCCAACACTTGAGGCGCAGCCGCCGCCGGCACGCTCCGCCTGCAATTGTCGCGCTCGAGTTTCCTCTTGTCATCGAGACCCACGCGCGGTTTAAAGCAGCCCGCGTGCCAATCGGCACACTACTTCCGAACTTCATCTCGTGGTCGGACCGACCGTGAAGGTCGTAAAGGCAACATGGGGTCAGCTAATGAGATTGTCATATTTCAAGCACGCACTGGTCTGCGGGTGCGCCCAATCGGCTCTTCCCGCGTTGCTGGAGCAACCATGCCAGATGTCCTCGGGTGCCCATTTGCAAGCGCCCTGCAATCCACCCCAGCGGCATCGTTGTCTGCGAGCGCAATTCCCAGGCTAATTCCACCTTCCGCGGCCCACCCTTGCGACGGGTCTTCAACTCGGCTTCGCCCCACCCCAGGCGTGCGAGCCCCTCGGGGGCGGGGTCAAACCATACCTTGGTTCATTTTTTAGGGGGCTTTGCCCTTGACGCTTGCGAAGGGTGGGACCATCACCGCTCCATGCCTGGCAAGCTGCGCATCCAATGCCCCGGCGCGATGTATCACGTGATGAGCCGAGGCGACGGAGGCGGGCACATTTACCTGGACGATGTTGACAGGCACGATTTCATCAAGACTTTGGCCGAGGCAAAGCTGGCCATTGCTGCACGGCTGCGACGCGAGACCACCCTCTCGCTCAAGGTCATCGCCGCCAGACTAGGCCTTGGAACTTCCAAATCGGCCAAAGGCAAGCTGCACGAGTTTATAAAAGGCGGACGTCAACACGACCCTGCTGAGCATTCTCAAGGCACCTTTAAGCTGGGAGCCCATGAAGCAGAATGAACCAAGGTATGGTTTGACCCCGCGCTTGACCCCGCGCTCGGCAAAGAGCCTCGTGACCGATCACCCCACCCGGTGGTCGAATCTGCGCGCATCCGCTCTATGCGCCTCTTGAACACTCCTTCGACCGTGAGCGCACAGAGGGTCCCATCTGGCATTTCAAGGAAATGCGCGGCGGCGGGGGACTGCCGCGGATTCCACAAGACCCTGTCAGCGCGACTTGCCGGCCAGTAGTCGGCCTTGTAGAGATTGCACCGCGGGCAGCAATAGAGCAGATTCTCAGCCGCATCTGTCCCCCACGTGCGAACGGGCGGAAGTGATCGATCGTCAGCAGTCCCCCGACATCGGTCTCAGTCACGCCGCAATACTCGCAGGCAAAGGCGGCTCGCTGGCGAACCTCCCCCCGAAGGGCGTCCGGCAAACTCATGCCGGATGCGCGGCAGCAGCCAAGCGGCTGCGCAGGGCGGTGGTTTCCCGCCGCAACGCATCGTTTTCCGAGGAAAGGTCCTGCAGGCGCCGCGTCACCGCAGCCACCTGCTCAAGGACCTGGCTGATTTCGGAGCGCAATTTCGTCAGCGAGGACTCCTCAGCGCGGCGGGAGAACAGTTGCACTTCCGCCGCGTCCTGGGCGGCAAGCCATTCGCCCAGTCGCGCGCGCTCTGTATCCGAAAGCGCTTCACCGCGCGTGGCTCGATCATGCAACCGCTGGCCGGATTGATTCGAAATCATGGCCAGAAGATACGCTGGTCTCCCCAGGGCGGCAACCGGTTTTCTGTCGCGCTTTTTGCCCGATAAAGGAGGTCCTCACTAGTGACACAGCCGGTGCCGCCTGTTATACCGTGACCATGCCGCGCGAACTCCGAATCGAATACCCGTGAGCGGCGTCAAGCCATACCTTGGTTCATTTTTTAGGGGACTTTGCCCTTGACAGTTGCGAAGTGGGTGAGCCTATCACCGCTCCATGCCTCGCAAGCTGCGCATCCAATACCCCGGCGCGATGTATCACGTGATGAGCCGAGGCGACGGCGGCGGGCGCATTTGCCTGGGGCATGTTGACAGGCACGATTTCATGAAGACTTTGGCCGAGGCCTGTCAAAAGACCGGCCTTGCCCCGTGAGATAGCCCTGGTGAGGTGACAGGAGCACGCCGAATGTTTGTCTCACGGGGTGAACAAGTGCATGCCTATTGCCTGATGTCCAACCACTATCGCCTAGTGCTGGAAACCCCGGAACCCAATCGGGTGGCCGGCATGGCTTGGCTGCGGAGCACCGACGCGATTCGGCTCAACCATCGTCACCAGCTTTTCGGGCACGTTTTCGGCGGCAGGTATTGGGGAGCATCACTCGGGGGAGTTGCATCGTGCCAGCGCCGAGGCTAAGGCGAAGCGGATTATTGGCGAGGAACTGCGGCGGCAGGGCTGGAAGGAGGCGGACATACTGGCCCGGCGCAAGAACGACCCTTTGAGACTGGAGCTGGCGGCGCGGTTAAGACGGGAGACGACCGTCTCGATGAAAGGGATTGCCGAGCGGGTGCGATTGGGCAGTTTGAAGGCGGCCAACCTGAACCTGCACGACTATGTGAGCAGGAGCGCGGCACGCCGAACAGCCGAACGCCCATTTTTCTATTTCCAAGTGCGGAAACCTAGAGGTAGTATCTTGAAAGCGTGATGGCAAAGGTCTTTCGAGCAATGCTGGCAGATGGTGAAAAAACCAAAGGTCGGGAGCAGCAATAAGGAACTCGGCGTGAGAATTCCGGGTGATATTGCCTCCGAAGCCGGCCTTGTCCGGCCAGGGTGCGGCGGGATGTCGGTCGCGCCAAGCTGGAGACAACCGCCGATTTACAAGATTCCTCGACGCCTCAGACACCTGAGGCCGGGGGCGGCAGGAAGCAACTCGCTTTCGTGCTGGACGTTCGGCGCTGGCGAGTTTGCGAATGGCCAATTCGCGGCTAGTTTGATTCTGGCGGTCTCGAGCCAAACACATGGATGTGTGGAGCCGGAAAGACAAATGCCTGTTTCAGATTACACACAGGCAATCACAAACACCAGAGACAGATGGGTCATCGAGGAATCGTAAGAGGTGAACACCGCCGACACGCCATTCATTGAATGTGCCAGCCGCTTGCGACAATTACACGGATTGATCGCGGCAGGTAAAGGGGATTCTGCCGAGGCCGATTCCATTCGGGATGAAATGGATGAACCGTGGGCACAATTGCAGAGAGTGGAAATCGAACGACTCGAAGGCCTTTCTGAGGACCTTTATCTATATGCGGCAGATCGGAAAGACAGAGAGGCCGCGAGACGGTTTCACGCGCTGTTGCTATCAGCTTTGCAGCGACCGGTGGCTAGGGAAGATTGGGAACTACTCCTGGGCGCATTGAGGGAATCCGAGGGTTTGTTCCCGGCGCCGGAGGTCTATTATTTCAAGGCGCGTGCTTGGGATGCCTTGGGTGATCCAGAGACGGCCCTTTGGTTTCTCGAGAAGAGCGTCGAGGTGGGCGCTGGAGATCCGAACATCCGATACCTGTATCTCACACAGCTTGCCAAACTGCGCTTTGAGCAAGCGCTGGAACAGAGCAGGCGCATTAGCAAGGCCGGGGACGAATTTCCCCCTGAGCTTTTGTTTAAGGCAGGTGAAATCCTTCTGTTGGATGCAGAGCGTCAGCAGAGGTCCGATCCTGAAAAATACAAGGTTTGTGTCGAGACATTCACGAAGTCGCTTGAAAGAGCTCAGCGATTAAAGAAACCGCTTCCCAAGTCGATGGTATCCGGCGCTTTCATACTTCTCGGCTTGTGTCGGAAGCGGCTAGGAAGCGCTGAACAAGCGGAGCGGTTTTATTCGGAATCGTTGAAGGAGGATCCGGAAAACGCCGCGGCTTTGGTTGCCCGAGGGATGTTAAACTATGGAATCAAAACGGAGCAAGCCGTGGCTGATTTTCGGCACGCTGTGAAACTTGGGGAGAAGCTTGTTTGGCCGTACTTCTTTTTAGCGCATTACGAGCTCGGCGCCAAGAAATACGCCGAAGCCCTGAGTCTCTGCACCGAAGCTGCCCGCAGAACGCGAGATCCGGATGTGCTGGGAAACGTTATGCTTTGGCGCGCGATAGCGGCTTTTGAGCTGAACGGGAATGCGCATGAACTTCGCGCTTCTTTATGGCATGCATCATCCCTAGCTCCGCGGAATCCGAGCATCCAAGCGAACCTCCAGCGCGCGAAGTCAGTCGTTGGGGCCGGGGCAGCCGGGGCATGGGACCTGACGGACATTGAAGAGGTCCGCCATACTGCGGAATCTCGGTTTGAACTGGAACTGGCGTAGCTGGGGGGCGGTGGCTGATCCTTAGCCATGAAGATCCACGACCTCAAGGATAAGCAGGGACGCGTCTTTGCCTTCGAGGTGCCCAATGCATTGCTCACCCGGAGGGGCGTCTGCAAATTCGTGCGGTCCATTCCCGGCACGCGGCTGCTCAGCGGTCGGGCGGATCTGGGGCAGGACGAATTCTGCGTATTCGAGTTGCAGGGGCAGAGATTCAAGGCTTGGGAGCCCTTCGGAGACAACAGCCGCTACTGGATCGGCCCCGAGCCTCCGAGTTGGTGCGAGCAAGTTTCCTTTGTCAGGGATGCCTTTGCCCGCCATAAGCCTCTGTCATGTGTGCGTCGGATACTTATTTGGGCGGTCAGTGGGGCCGCTGGAGGAACTGGCCACGCGCTTGTGGGCGGCTCTAGCGCTCACCTCATACTGACCTCGGCGCTGATAGGGGCGATGAGCGGCGCGGCGGCGGGAGTGGCTGCCAGCATCCCATCCCAGAAGTTCCTTCAGACCGTCATTACCGGGGCAGTGGGAGGTCTCTGCATTGGGGTCACGAGCTACTGGTTGTTGGGCTCGTCGCGGGATTTCGGCCGACATGTCGCCGCCATCGTGGGTGGGTGCGTCGTAGCCGTCGTCATTTTTCGCTACGTCGCAGCGCTGTTTCAAAGGAAGGCAGGACGGGATTCAGATTTGTGGGCGTAGGAAACGGATGTGGATAGAACAGGGGCCTAACAGCTCAGTTGAGCCAGTTGAAAGAACCTCGCGACGTCGCGGTCCTGCAGACAACGATTTTGCGGTTTTGCTCCGATGCGCGTTGGGGCTATAATGGGGGCGGTCTCTACGCCGGCACGCGAGAGCGCGAAGGCGCAGAGACGGTTTAGTTGATATCAGACTGTTCTTCCTCCTCCGCAACCTGGACTTTCCGGCGACCATCTTCATCAACGGCGCGGTGCTGTGCTTCAGCTTTCGGGCTTATCGCCGCACCAGGATGCTGGCGTTTGCGCTGCTGGTCTGGGCGAGTGTGACCGGCATTATCCTGGGAGCAGCGGCGAAAATCCACAGTTTTTCAGTATCGAGCGGTGCCGATACCTTGGCTTTCTTCGACCTTTATCGCGCCGGGTACCTGGTCTTCGAGGTTCTTTGGGGGATCGCCTTGCTCCAGCTCATCCAGTGGGTATGCACCACAATCGAGCAAAACGCGCCAGCGAGCGCGGCGGCCGCCCCCACGGTCCGCATCGCGCCGGTTCTGAGGCTGAAGCGATTCAGTACCGCCCCTCGCCTCTGGTTCGTGGTTTCGCTCGTGCTTTTTACTCCACCGTGGTTTACCACGGACCTTGGGAAGGGTGGCAGTGACAGCGTCAGATATCCATACCAGTTGTGGACACTTTTGTTCAGCCGTGCCTCGACATCGCCGCACGAGATTCTCTCCCGGATTTTCTTTTTCGCCGTTGGGTTCTCGGTGCCCGCACTTGCGATCGGCTGGGTGGTCCAAGGCGTCATTGTCATGATTCGAGATGCGGCCAGAGGCAGCCGACCAGACGCCGTGTAGCAGGCTTTGAGCCGTAGCGTGAACGCCCGTCTGGCTGACTCTGCGTAGCAAGGAGCGGGATTGGCCGGCCTGGCGCAAATCGACTCGCCCTCCGGTGAAGCAAGTCAATTTGCGCTGGCCAAGGGCGCGAGCGGCTGGCGCGTCCTTGAGGAATAAGGTTGTTCAACAAATCGCTTGCCAATCGGATCTCGGTCCGTAAGATTGCCATCGTGAAAGTAGTGTTGGTTTGTTTGTATAAGTTGTCGGCGTTCCCTCCGGGGCGGGGTTGTCTGAGTTTAGGTCTCCTCCAGTACTTGCGGCCATAGTTGGTGACTGAGGTCCGCGCCTCGCTTGCCTTAGGTCTCTCGCCCGTGTGACAGCCGCTGTCCGCCGTTCGGCGCCCGGTCGTGCGCTCCCCGTCCCTGCGTCTGGGCCTGTAATCCCTGAGTGGGCGCGTGCCCGCGCAGCCGTCCTGCGGCGAGCGAGCCGGCGTCAGTCTCGTCTTCTTCAGCCCCGCTCGGGTGATTCGCCGCGAAAGACCCCTCTGCGACTTGGCCTCGAGGACCGCTGCGGGCGAGGCGGTATCTCGGAGAGGTCGCGCCTGCGAAGTCAGAGGGGGTTTTTCCGCCCTCAGGCCGCCAAACCACACCCATTTCAAAAAGCTAAATCGCAACCACAGACCAAATTCATATAAGACTATGAGAACCGCGAAGATGGTACTCTGCTCCTTCCTAATCGCGCCGGCCTTGTTGGCCGGCATCCACCATTCATCCGCGCAAGAGGCCCGATATTTTCGGATTTCCGGTCCGGCACCCAGCGCCATTATCGCCTTTCTGCCCGACGGCTCCATCGTTTGGAGCAACGCGCTTCCTGACACAAACTACATTGTCCAAACCGTGCGCGCCACGCCCGCCGGCACGGATTGGGTGCATTACGTCCAGCTTCCGGTCACGCACAGTGTCAACACCAACCGGCTCATCGCCTTTAACCCGCCCTCGGGCATGGCGCTCGTTCCGGCGGGGAGCTTTTCGATGGGCGATTCCTTGGACCTCGATCCCCAGGGCGTGCCGGTGCATACGGTGTACGTGAGTGGGTCCTATATGGACCAGTCAGACGTAACGGAGGCGCTGTGGCAGCGGGTTTACGATTGGGCGACGAACCACGGCTACAGCTTCGATAATCCTGGCTCCGTTAACAACCAGTTCACCAAGGGGCCGGACCATCCGGTGGTGGACGTGGACTGGTATGATTGCGTGAAGTGGTGCAACGCGCGAAGCGAGATGGCCGGGTTGACACCCGCCTACTACACTGGCCCAGGCCAAAGCGTGGTTTATCGCAGTGGAGACATGGACATCAGCAGTTCATGGGTCCATTGGGACGGCAACGGCTATCGGCTCCCGACGGAAGCAGAATGGGAAAAGGCAGCGCGGGGCGGCCCGAGCGGCCAGCGGTTTCCGTGGGGAGACACGATCAGCGAGGGCCGGGCCAACTACAACGCGGAGCCAAACCCGCTCAATAACGGCGGATACACCTTCGATTTGGGGCCCTATTCGGGCTTTAACACGAACTTTGATACTGGCACCTTTCCCCATACGAGCCCCATCAACTATTTCGCGCCCAACGGTTACGGGTTATATGATATGGCCGGGAACGTGTTTCAGTGGTGCTGGGACTACTACGACCAGAATTGGTACAGCAACACGGGAGCTGTGGCGAACGACACGCGCGGACCCACATCTTCCCCATATAACGACCGGGTGACGCGCGGCGGCAGTTGGGAGGGCATTGCCAATTACGCGCGGTGCGCCAGTCGCTACTCCGACAGCCCGAGCCGCGTGAGTTACGAGCTGGGGTTTCGCTGTGTAAGGGGACTCCTCAACTGGCCCGCCGGCATGGTGCTCGTTCCGGCGGGGAGTTTTTCGATGGGGGATTCCGGCGCCAGCCCCCTGTCGGGGGTGCATGCGGTTTACGTAAGTGGGTTTTACATGGACAGGTACGACGTAACGGAGGCGCTCTGGTCGCAGGTGTACGATTGGGCGACCAATCATGGATTCAGCTTTAGCAGTCCAGGGTCGGTTTACGACGGCCACAGCAAGGGGTTGCACAATCCGCTGGTGGATGTGAACTGGTACGATGCCGTGAAATGGTGCAACGCGCGGAGCGCGATGGCCGGATTGACACCGGCTTACTACACCGACCCGGACAAAACGATGGTTTATCGGACCGGGCAAGCGGACATCAGTAGTGCCTGCGTTAACTGGAATGGGGGTTACCGGTTGCCGACGGAGGCGGAGTGGGAAAAGGCGGCGCGGGGCGGCTTGAGCGGCCAGCGATTTCCGCTGGGGGACACGATCAGCGAGAGCCAGGCGAATTATTTTGCCAAGCCGGATGTTTTCTCATACGACGTGAGCAGCTATACCGCCTTCAACACCAACTTTGATGTGGGAGGCTATCCCTACACGAGTCCCGTCACCTATTTTCCGCCGAACGGCTATGGGCTCTGCGACATGGCCGGGAACGTGTGGCAGTGGTGTTGGGATTGGTATGACCCGAACTGGTATCTCGACTCGGAAGCTGCGACGGACAACACGCGAGGGCCTGCGTCGCCTCCACCGCCCGAGGCCCGTGTGGAGCGAGGCGGTGGCTGGGGCAACGACGTCTCCGACCTGGGTTGCGCCTATCGTAGCGGCCTCTATCCGGGCAGCAGCGAGACCGGCATTGGCTTTCGTTGTGTGAGGGCGGCTCCTATTTCAAACGCAAAGAGCGCGGAGGGCGGTGGCCAGGGTCCGATTCCGACCCTCGCCTCCAGTTCCTGATCGTTGATAATCAGGGACTTGCGAAGGCCAGGAGGGTCGAGTTTCACCGGATTCTTCACCTGTTTCAAAGCCCGTCCAGAATTCGCTTTCTGCTCGGCCAACGCTCTCTCACTGCTCGCTAACAGCGGCGGTGCCGGCTGCTTCACACTCTCAACATGAGTGAAATAATGAAGCAACGATACGGGTTGATCAGGCGTCCCTGGGGCGTCTTCTACCTCAAAGACAAAGTCACCGGCGCGCAATCCAGCCTAAAGACCTCCGACCGGCAGGAGGCCGAACGCCTTCTGACCGCGCGCAACGAGTCCGAAGGCCAGCCCCACCTCAACTTGCAGTTGGCCCGCGTGTATCTCAACGCGACCGACCCCAAGCTGGCCACCCGAACGTGGCAGGAGGTCATGGAACATATTGTTGCCCGGAAATTGGGTGAGACGCGACGC
>JAJYHY010000132.1:18307-20885 GCA_021784555.1 bacterium | reverse complement strand
AGTGCTTTACTCATGCTCATTTTCCCACCCATTGCGGGTGTCTTTTTTCCGTGAGTCAACGACCCTTTTTGCCTCCCCTCAGATTCTGCTCCCCGGTGTCTTTTAATTTGAGTCAACTCGCTGGCCGTCTCGCCCGAAATTAGCGGTGGCTATTTTGCGCATTAGGCGTAGATTAGCGCCAATTACCAGTCTTCCCCGCTTCGCCGGCGGCCCGGCGCGCCGGGGATGTGCGCTATGAACGTTAGGTCCTCATCCATCCTTGGCCTGCTCGCCGCGGCGGGGCTTCTTGCCCTGCCGGCGCCGCTCCGCGCCCAGACCGCCGCCCTCAAAGCATCCTCAACCAGTAGCTCCCAACCCTCAACCATTCCCGTCCTCGATCTCGACGGCCACGGCAGCGCCGTCGAGTTGCCGCCCAACATTTTCAACGGCCTTTCCAATGCCACCATCGAGGCCTGGGTCAAGTTCCGGGATTTGAGCGACTCACGCTTCTTTTCCTCTGGCGGCCTAAATGGGGACCTTTGCGTGGGCCGGCGGGGTCCCCACAGCGGACCCTATACGGGTCGTGACCTGGACGTGTTTGTCGCCGCCGCAGCCGGTATCCAGGAGGTTGCGGTTCCCGGGATCATACAGACAGATGTCTGGTATCACGTCGCGGCCGTGCTGGGCGCCGGCGGAATGGAGTTGCTTGTAGATGGAGCTTTGGCGGGAACCAACGCCTCGCCAGCTTGTTTTTCCGATCTCACAAGGGGCGACCTGAATTTCATCGGGCGCATGAACGACGTGGCGAACCCAATTTTCTTCAATGGCCAGATCGCCGAATTCCGGGTTTGGAAAACGCGGCGCACGCCTCAGGAAATCCGCCAGAACATGTTCCGACACCTGACCGGAGAGGAACCGGGGTTGGTCGGCTCGTGGAACTTTGAGACCGTCACCAACGGCGTGGTGAAAGACCTCTCGCCGGGCCATCATGATGGAAAGCTGGTCGGCAACGCTCATGTGGCCGCCGCGGCGCTGCCTTCAGCCAGCGCCCTGGTTCCTTGGTCGCGACTGCGGCTGGACTTCACCGACAGCGCCGGCGCCCCGCTCCCGAATGTGGACGTTCGCGCGCTGGTCAATGGCGCCGACGTGGGTCAGGCCACCACTGACTCTGGAGGAACAGCCGCCTTGGCGGTCTGGACGCGCGCGCCTAAGGTGGACCTCGTTGCCTCGGACACCAATGGTCTAGGCGGCTGGCAAATCGGCGTCCCGATCACGCCATACGCGGTCCGCACCAATACCTGGAAACTCGGGCAGGCCCTCCATCTTGCCGGGCACGTGGTGGCGTTGGATGGCAAGACGCCCATGGCCAGTGTGGTGGTGGAACTGGTTCAGCCGGCGGGCGCCGGGGCCGAATCTCGTAGCAGCCGACGCGAGGAGGCTCCATCTCAAAGCGAGAAGTCAGAAGGCAGAAGCCAGAAGGCCAATCAGCGCCTCCTTGCGTCGGCTGCTACAAACCGCGTGCTGCAACTCGACGGCAAGAGCTATTTCGCGCTGCCGACAAATATCGTCGCCGGACTGTCGGCCGCAACCATCGAAGGCTGGGTCAGGTGGGAGACACTCAGGCCCCACGCCGACATGTTCGATTTCGGAGGCGCGTATGGGGAAATCTGGGTCGGGGACGGTGGCAACCCATCGGATGGCGAAAGTCCTGCGGACCTCCATGCGAAATTCGGCGTGGGCTTTCACGATGCGCAAACGTTTGGCCTTCCCGTGCCCGACATTCTCCGGACGAACGAGTGGCTCTACCTCGCGCTAGTCACCGGACCGGGCGGCATGAAGTTGTTTGTCAACGGCGTGTCGATGGGAGGCAATGCCCACACTGGCTGCTTTGCGTCTATCACCAATCTCGTTGATGATCGGAATTTCGTCGGGAAGGACATTGCTGCACTCTTTCAACCGATGACCGGCCAGATAGACGAGTTCTGTATCTGGAAAACCGAGCGCACCGCCGTCGAGATTCGCTCGGACATGCTCACCAAACTGACGGGCCACGAACCCGGCCTCGTTGGCCTTTGGAATTTCGACGACCCGGCCAATCCCGGAAAGGATTCCTCCCCCAACGGATTCGACGGCAAATTCCTCGGCCAGGCAAAAACAGTTGCGGAAAATCTGCCCGTGGTGGTGGCGGGCCACATTACGGATGCCAGTGGCCGCGCGCTGACCAACGCTTGCGTCGAGGTGCGCCAGCCCAACGGTGAGACGCTCCGCTCTCCAGCCAATGCCAACGGCGACTACGCCTTCACCATTCAACCATCGGAGAAGTGCGACCTTTTTGCCACCGACGGCCAGCTTTCCGCCTTTCGCTTCGGTGTCCAATCCAGCGGCGAACCGGAGCAACGGCTCGACTGGACACTGGCCGATCCAAGACAGACACCGGTCGCGTTGCTCCCCAAGAGCACCCGGTCAAATCGCAAATCTCAAATCCCAAATCGCAAATCCTTCCCTCCCGGCGCCGTCGTGGCCACCCTGTTGACCAAGGACGACGGCTCATTCGATTTCGCCAACCTTCGGCCCGGCGTCTATCAATTGCGCTGCCAGG
>JAJYHY010000132.1:0-18297 GCA_021784555.1 bacterium | reverse complement strand
GTACCCGGAGGCCGCGCCTGGTTCAAGGCCGGCCACCCGCTCTACCTTGAGCCAAACATGAGCGATACTGAAATAACCAAATTGAAATCGCTCCAGTGGCCCATCGCCCCGTTCCGGAAAGGGCGGTGGACGGAATACACTTCGCTGGACGGCCTGCCGATCAATGCCACTGGAAGGATACTCTTCGATGCCGACGGGACCGAGTGGATCTTAACGGCGATGGGATTGGCGCATTTTGATGGCCGCCAGTTCACCAATCTCACTCCCGAAGATGGCTTGCCTGCCTTTGCGTCCCCACTTGCCATTTACCTGGACCATGGAGGAACGCTTTGGATGGGCACACATGATGGTCTATGGCGCTACAACCCGGGGGAGGGCGGGAAACCCCGCAAGTTCAATGAAACCGGCGTGCCTACCGATGGAGTCATGGAAATCACCGGCACGCCCGATGGCGCCGTATGGTGGCGGACGGAGAAGCCGCAAATTCTTGTCCGTTACAAGAGTGGGCACGCCACGCTGTTCACCAACCTATGGCGCGGGACCGGCGACTATCCGCAGCATCTGGCCGTCGCCGCCAATCACCTGTGGGTAGCCGGACAGGGCGTGGGCCTGATCCGCTTTGATGGCACGAACCAGGTCCGGTTTGGCCCGCAGCAGGGACTCCTTTCGGACGACACCGGCCCTGTGACCGTGGCTCCGGACGGGGTCGTGTGGCTGGCGGTTTCAACCAATGAAATCGCCCGGTTCGACGGCACCAACTTCAGCTACATCACGCGCCGCGACGGGTTGCCGAAGGGTTTCGTCAGCGCCCTGTACGTGGCGCCGGGAGGGGAGCTGTGGCTGGGATTCAGTTCATCGCCGCGGCCAATAGCCGGGTCTGGTGGATTTGTAGCCAGGTTCGACGGTCGTACCTTTACGGTGTTCGGAAACCAGGAGAATGCGGCGGATCACAGGAATGCCTCTGTCTTCGACACGTGCGATGATATCTGCACCGGACCGCAAGGGGCCACGTGGTTCGGCACGTTTAACGGCCTGTTTCGCTACGGACCAGCCACCCTCGTGACTTATACCTCTGCCGATGGCCTGCGCTCGGGGTATCCGCAAGGCATTCTGGCTACGGGCGACGGTTCCGTCTGGCTCAACTACACCAACGGACTGACACGGTTGAGCGGCGGACGATTCACCGACTACGCGGGGAAGAATCTACCGAGGGGTATGGCAGTCCTGTATCGCGCGTTCACTGACACGAATCTCCCACCGAATGGCTCCATGAACTCGTTAGCAATGGGACCGGACGGCTGTCTGTGGGCTGCCGGACTGCAGGGTAACGCCGGTATCGAGCGGTTCGACGGCGCGGAGTTCCAGCCGCCCATCACCAATTTCGCCGGTCTGCCCACTAACACCATTTCCTGCCTGGCCCGCGCCCCGGACGGGGCGGTCTGGGTCGGGACAACGGCGGGCGGCGTGGCTCGCTTCGACGGTCGCCCCGCGGTGGTGACCCTCACCGAGACCAACGGTCTGCTGACCAACGCCGTTAACACGATTCATTGCGACACGCGCGGAACGGTCTGGATTGGCGTGGATGGGGGAATCGTCCGATACGACGGCAACAACTGGACCGAGTTCACCCAGACGAACGGCGCGCCGGGACATTACATTTATGCGATTGAAGACGGAAAGGACGGCACCGTCTGGCTTGGCGCCGCGGATGGTGGTCTGTCACGTTTCGACGGGAAGACCTTGCGGCAAGTCCCGCGTGGGAACCGAAACCTGGTTCCGAGCCTTGTCACAGGAATCCTCCGCGCCACCGACGGCTCCCTCTGGTTTGTCACCTACCGAGGCGTCACGCACTACGACGGCATCGCGTGGTCTTCGCTGGACGAGGGGGACGGGCTTCTGCCGGGCTACCTCAATGGCATCGCCCAGGACCGCACGGGCGCCATCTGGGTTTGTGGTGACAGCGGCCTGACGCGCTACCAACCCACCAGCTCCGCGGCGTCAGCGCCGAACTTGGTCGTGCAGACGGACATGGCCTACACCAACCTCACCGCGCTGCCGGACATCACCGCGGGCCGCCTGGTGACGTTCAAGTGTGAAGCGGCCGACTATCAGACCGTCCCCGGGAAGCGCCTCTATCGTTACGCAGTGGTCCCTGGCCGGGCTGGCACGCCCCCCGCCAAGATGGACGCGCTCTGGAGAGCGCCCACCCGCGAGGCACAATTCGAATGGCCGGCGTCGAAGCGCGGCGACTACACCGTGTTCGTGCAGGAGATCGACCGGGACCTCAATTACTCGCCGGCAGCGGTGGCCCACTTGACCATCGTGCCGCCATGGTATTTGAACGCGTTCATCATGGTCCCGGCGGGTGGCGGACTTTTGGGATTGCTGGGCTGGGCGTTCGTCGCGCGCCTGTTGGTCGTGCGCCGCAAACGCGAGGCGGATGAACTGCGCGAGCGGATGTTCGAGCAGGAGCGTGAAGCCAGCAGGAAGCTGCGCGACTCGGAGGCACTTTATGCCTCGCTGGTCGATAATCTAGACCAGTGGCTCGTCCGGCAAGATCTCGAGGGCCGCTACACTTTCGTCAACGAACCGTTCGCCCGATTCTACGGGAAAACTGTCCGGGAGATGATCGGCATGACCAACTTCGATTTTCTCGATCGCGAAATAGCCGAGAAACTCCATGCCAAAGATCGCCGGGTGATTGAAACGGGTCAACCGGACCGTTCGGACGCCACGGTCCGGGATCCTCGGGATCCGTCAAAGCTGCACTGGTTCGAGGGCTTCACGACGCCTCTGTGCGATTCAACCGGGAAGATCATTGGCTTGCAAATCCTCATCTGGGAGACTACCCAGCAGAAGCTCGCCGAACAAGAGTTGAAAGAAGCCAAGGAAGTCGCCGACGACGCCAACCAGGCCAAATCGCAGTTTCTAGCCAGCATGAGCCACGAGTTGCGCACGCCCCTCAACGCCATCATCGGCTACAGCGAGATGCTCCAGGAAGAGGCCCAGGAAACCGGGCAGGAGGGCTTCGTGCCGGACCTGGAGCGCATCCACGCCGCCGCCAGACACCAATTGGGCCTTATCAACGACATCCTCGACCTCTCCAAGATCGAGGCTGGCAAGATGACCCTCTTCCTCGAAGACTTCGACGTCGCCAAACTCGTGAGCGAGGTAGCCTCTACCGCGCAACCTCTCGTCGCCAAAAACGCCAACCGGCTTGAAGTCAAGTGCCCGGACGACATCGGCTCCATGCGCGCCGACCTCACCAAAGTCCGCCAAATCCTCTTCAACCTCCTGAGCAACGCCTCCAAGTTCACAGAGAAAGGAACCATCAAGTTAGAGGTCAAAGGTCAGAAGTCAGAGGTCAGAAGTTCACACCCTCGCACCGCCCTGCCGACCTCTGACCTCCGACCGCTGACCTCTGTCCTCTTCCAGGTTTCCGACACCGGCATCGGCATGACCCCCGAACAACTCAGCAGGCTCTTCCAGGCCTTCACCCAGGCCGACGCCTCCACCACCAGGAAATACGGCGGCACCGGCCTGGGCCTGGCCCTGAGCCGCAAGTTCGCCCAAATGATGGGCGGGGAGGTCGCCGTTCAAAGCGAATACGGAAAGGGAACGGTGTTCACCGTGACCCTGCCCGCGGAGGTGAAGGAGCCTGCCGTTGCACCGGCGCCTGCCGCCACCACCCCCACTCCGCCTTCCGCATTCCCCACTCCGCACTCGACCCTGGTCCTGGTCATTGACGACGACCCGACCGTCCAGGACCTCATGCGCCGCACGCTGGCCAAAGAGGGCTTCGGCGTCCAAATCGCCTCCAGCGGTCAACAAGGTCTGGCCCTGGCCCGCGAGCTAAAGCCCGACGCCATCACCCTGGACGTGATGATGCCCGGCATGGACGGCTGGGCCGTGCTCACCGCCCTAAAGGCCGACCCGGAACTGGCCGGAATCCCGGTCATCATGGTCTCCATCCTGGACGAGAAGAAGATGGGCTTTGCCCTGGGTGTGGCCGATTACCTCACCAAACCCATCGATTGGAACCGCCTGCTCCAACTCCTCAACAAGTACCGTCGGGACAGCCAGCCTGTGCTGGTGGTTGATGACGACCCCGCAGTGCGCGAGTTGCTCCAGCGCCAACTCGAAAAGGCCGGCTGGAAAGTGATGACTGCCGAAAACGGCCGTGCCGGCCTGGACCGTCTCCGCGCCCAAACCCCGGCCATCATCGTTCTGGACCTGCTCATGCCCGAACTGGACGGCTTCGGCTTCATGCAGGCCCTGCGCCGACACTCGGAGTGGCGAAATGTCCCGATCATCGTCATCACCTCGAAGAACCTCACCGACGAAGACCGCCAGCGCCTCAACGGCGACGTGAACGACATCCTCCAAAAGGGCGCCTATTCCACCGAAGAGCTCCTGCGCGAGATCCGCCGGCTCGTAGCGGCGCGAAGAGTCCGCGCATGAACGAACAAAAGGAGGCCAACCTGGAGTTGGGCCTCTGGATATCCAACGCCGCCACCATCACCAGGAGGCGCTCTTTAGCCAACCTGCCTCGGAGACCCAGGTAGCCCAAGGTAAGCTGCGGTGACCTGCCGAAACCTACCGAAGGCTGCGGAAACTTCCAGACGCCCGCGCCTCGCCCAGTGAGGCCTCGATTACGCCCGGAGTGGCCGCCTCAATCGCAAATCGCAAATCGCAAATCGAAAACGAACTAACCACCGGTTCCTGCCAACCCTGGGAGAACTGCCACACCCATTCCAGGCGCCCCCCCTTGCCAACCGCGCCATCCTCTGCGATAGTAGAGTGTGAATTCCACTAATCGCGCTAAGCCGCGTGTCTTATGCAGAGTCCGCGGCACGCCCCTCCCATCGGCGAAGGGCGGCCGCTGAGAACGGAGGTCGATCATGAGCGCCAGAATCCTATTGGTCGAAGACAATGAAATGAACCGGGACATGCTCTCGCGGCGGCTCGAGCGCAAGGGCTACGAAGTCGCGGTCGCGGTGGATGGGCAGGAGGGCCTCGACAAAGCCAAGGCCAACAAGCCCGATCTCATCCTGATGGACATGAGCCTGCCGGTGCTCGACGGCTGGGAGGCCACCCGGCAACTCAAGGCCGACGCCGCCACCAAAACCATCCCCATCATCGCCCTGACCGCCCATGCCATGGCCAGCGATGAACAGAAGGCCCGCGAGGCCGGGTGCGACGACTTTGACACCAAACCCATCGAACTGCCCCGGCTCCTGGAGAAGATCCAGGCCCTGATGAACCACGACTTGTCCAGAGCCGAGACACCGGGTTGACCCGGCCGGCCACGAGCATGCCCACCCTCGATCTATCCAAGACACGGCATGAGTTGCGCACGCCGATCAACCACATTATCGGCTACTGCGAGATGTTGCTGGAAGAGGAGCGCCTGCCGGAGCGGTTCTATCAGGACCTGCGCCACATTCATGCCAGCGGCAAGCGATTGCTGGAACTAATTACCCTCCATTTCAACGAGAGCACCGTTGCCAACCCCAAGGACCTCCAGGCTCTCCAGCACGAACTGCGCACCCCGGTCAACCACATCATCGGTTACAGCGAACTGCTCGAAGACTTCGCCACCGAGATCGGCCTGGACCGCGTCGTGCCGGATCTGAACCGGATCCGCGATGCCGCTCGCCAATGGCTGGCACTCACCGAAGAACTCCTCATCCCGGTCGAGGCGGCCCAAGACCCGAATTTCACCGAAGGCGCCACCCAAGCGCCCATGCTCGCCTTCATCACTCCCGGCGTCACCATTCACACCGTGCGTCCACGCGTGGCGGACGAACCCATCCACTGGAACGCCCGAGTCCTGGTCGTGGACGACGACCCGGCTAATCGCGACCTGCTAGAGCGCCGCCTCCACCGTTACGGCGCAACGGTCACCACGGCCGAAGATGGTTTGCGGGCGCTGGGCGTGCTCCGCAAGAACCCGGTTGATCTCGTCCTGCTCGACATGCTCCTGCCCGGCTTGGACGGCTACCAGGTGCTGACCAAGCTCAAGGCGGACGAGAAGTTGCGCGAAATCCCCGTCATCATGATTTCCGGCCTCGACCAGGAGAACGGCATCGCGCGCTGCCTGGAGGCCGGCGCCGAGGATTACCTGACCAAGCCCTTCAACTCCGTGTTTCTCAAGGCCCGCATTGGCGCCTGCCTCGAAAAGCAGCGGTGGCGCGAGCAGGAGCGCGCCACCCATAACGCCCTGGTTAAAACCCAGCAGCGCCTTGCCGTCGAACTGGCCGAAGCCGCAGCCTACGTCAAATCCCTCCTGCCCGCCCCTTTGAAAAGCCCCGAGGTCACGGCGGACTGGCGTTTCCTCCCTTCCAGTACGCTGGGCGGCGATGCCTTCGGCTACAACTGGCTCGATTCGGAGCACTTTGCCGTCTATCTCATCGACGTTTGCTCGCATGGCGTGGGCGCGGCGTTGCTCTCCATCTCAGTCATGAACGTGCTCCGCTCCCGGAACCTGCAGGCGGTCGACTTCCGGAACCCCGGCCAAGTCCTGGCGGCCCTGAACCGGCTCTTCGTGATGGAAAACCAGAACAACCTTTACTTCACGATGTGGTATGGCGTTTTCAACAAGTCCACACGCCAATTAAGCTACTCCAGCGCCGGGCATCCCCCGGCCATCCTCATCACCGGGCCGGACCGCCCTGGCGCCCAGGCGCAAAGGCTCAGGACATCCGGCGCCCCCGTAGGCACCTTCCCGGAGGGCACTTACCCGGTCGAGCACACCACTCTGGCGCCATTCAACCGGCTGTTCGTCTTTAGCGACGGCGCGTATGAAATCGCCCGTCCGGACGGCTCTATGCTCTCATTGAATGAATTCGCCAACCTTCTGGTTGAATCCAGCCTCACCGGAAACGATGACCTCCAGGCCACGCTGAGCCATCTGGAGAACATCAGGGGCGCCCCCGCCTTCGAGGACGACCTGGCCCTGCTGGAACTGAGCTTTGGCTGACCCCGGAGAGAATAATCCGATTGCGGCCAAAGGCGGAATGCGCTTAACTGGAAGTGTTCCAGCCACGAATCTCAGTATGAACATAACGAAAAACACAATCGGCGACAGCCTGGAGCTGTTGGTCTCTGGGCGGATCGACGGCGCCGGCGCCAATGAATTAGAGATTGCGGTGTTGGCCGCGATCAAGGCCGGCGCCAAGGAAATCTTTATCAATCTGTCTCAGGCCGAGTGGATTTGTTCCGCGGGCATTCGAGTGATTCTCCAGTACTTCCGCCAGATGAAGCACAACGGCAAGCGCCTGCTGGTGACACGGCCCTCGCCCGGCATCAGCGAGATTCTGGAGGCGACGGGCTTCAAAGACGTGGTGGTGGAAGCCAGCCGCCCCGGAGCGGTTCGCTGATTTTCGGATTGCGGCGCGCCGACGGCAGCGCCAGAGAGAGCCTTGGAAGTTACACTGCACAATGAGATGCCGGAGATCCCGGGCGTCCACCAGGCGCTCGACGAGTTGGCTCGGCAACATCGGCTCCCCTCCCGGAGCGTTGTCCGCCTGCACGTCGCCATTGAAGAGCATCTCACCAACGTCATTCTCCATGGCTATCAGCCTGGCCAGGCTGGGATAATCGCCGTGCGCTTTGCCTTTGAGCCTGGCGTTTTCCGCATCCTGATCGAGGATGACGCCGCCCCGTTCAACCCCCTCGAGGCCCCCGGCGTGGATACATCTTTGCCTGTCGAGGACAAGCCTTTGGGCGGCTTGGGAATCCACATGATCCGCCGCAGTGTGGATGAGCTGGAATACCGGCGAGCGAATGGGCGCAACATCCTGGTGATGAAGAGCCGCATCAATTAATGCAGAGCCGGTGGATGGAGACCAAGCCTCTCCTCGGCAGCCCTGATCTGCAGACGTCGCGGGTGGTTAAGGTCGAGCGCCGCCACCGTAGCCCGGCCAACGACGGTCAATCCCTCAACCCGATAGTCCAGGAATCGGAAATGGTCCGGCCAAGATTCTCTCGCCGGATGAAACAAGGGTACGAGTGAACCGCCGTCAGGATCCGTTGCTGTCGTCCGGTCAGACCTGTGCAAGTTACAGCTCGGGCAGGCCAAGGCCAGGTTCGAGAGGTCATCCCGCCCGCCCTTTGACTCAGGAATGATGTGTTCGATATGGAAGGTCGCCCCTTGCAGGGCTTGGTGCATGAGACAGTACCGGCACCGTCCGTGAGCCCGCTGACGGACCGCCGCGGCCAGCTCATGAGGCAGGCTCATTCGGGCCGTTTGCCCAGGATTTGCAGGGCCTCCGCCCGGAGAAGGGACAGCCGCTCGCCCAGCTCCGCCAGAACCTCGAGTTCCTCGCGCTCGTTCGCCGCTAACAGCCCCTCGTTATTGCGGTCCATCAACTCCTGTAAGCGCTGGTCTGCTTTGACGGGCAGTCGCAAGTGGCCGATGGACTCGATCCAATCCACTGGTGCATCAATGACCGAGCTCATGAGAAGAGCCTAGGAGGCCTGGCTGGGGCTGTCAACCCCATCGGATGATAATCAACCATAAAACGGATAATAATCATCCACCGAGCAACCCCGTAGCCTCAACTTGCGAGACGTGTCCGGCCCCTGCTCAGTCGTCAACTGCGGCATTGTCTTGCCCGCCGGTTTGGTGTCGAATTTCAGCCAGAATGAACAGCGAAGATTTGATATGATTCGAGGGCCGAAATCCGACCCCAGGTTGCCTTCCGGTTTTGTGCGCCGGCTGGCGGCCCTGTGCCGCAAGGAGACGCTTCAGATCCTGCGTGATCCGAGCAGCAACATCATTGCCTTTCTGCTGCCAGTGGTGCTCCTGTTCATTTTTGGCTACGGCATCAATCTCGATTCCTATGGTTTGCGCGTCGGTCTGGTTATGGAAGACTCCAGCCCCGAAGCGCGGCTCTTTGCCGCCAGCCTTTACGGGTCGCCTTATTTGAGGATTACCACCACCCAGCATCGCGCAGAGATGGAGCGGGCCCTCACCGAAGGCCGTGTTCGGGGATTCGTTGTCATCCCGCAGGACTTCGCCGAAAAACTCAAACGGCCCGGCGCCACCGCGCCCCTCCTGGTCGTTACGGATGGCGCGGAGCCGAATACGGCGAGCTTCGTCGAGAACTACGTCCGAAGCGCCTGGGAAGGTTGGCTCCAGCAGCGGGCCGCCGACAGTGGCCGTCCCATCAACCCCGCGGTAACCATTGAACCGCGGTTCTGGTTCAATCCCTCCGCCGAGAGCCGGAACTACCTGATTCCCGGCTCGATTACCGTCATCATGACCGTGATTGGCGCGATGCTGACCTCCCTGGTGGTGGCGCGCGAATGGGAGCGCGGGACGATGGAGGCCTTATTGGCTTCGCCGGTGACACGCGCCGAGCTGCTCCTGAGCAAGGTGCTTCCTTACTATGCGCTGGGAATCATTTCGCTCTTCCTGTGCGTCGGCGTCTCGGTCTTCCTGCTGCATGTTCCCTTCCGCGGGTCTGTTGTCGTGCTCTGGATGCTCGGTTCGCTCTTTCTGGGCAGCGCGCTCGGACTGGGCCTGCTGCTCTCGACGGTGACCCGCAACCAGTTCAACGCCGCCCAGGCCGCGCTCAACGCCGCCTTTTTGCCGGCCCTCATTCTCTCCGGGTTCATTTACGAGATCCGGAGCATGCCGGTGGTCATCCGGGCGATCACTTACCTGGTGCCGGCGCGCTACTTCGTTGCCGCCATGCAAACGCTCTTTCAAGCCGGCACTGTTTGGTCGGTGCTTGGCCACTCAATGCTCTTTCTGGCGTTGGCGTCAGTCTTCTTTCTCGGCCTGACCGCCCTCAAGACACGGCGCCAGCTTGAATAATGCACCGCATCGCTACCCTCATCATTAAGGAATTGCAGGCCCTGCTTCGTGACCGGCAGGGCCGGATGCTCCTGATTATGCCCGTGCTGCTCCAGTTGGCTGTCTTCCCATTCGCCGCCACGCTTGAAGTGAAGAACAACACGCTGGCCGTTTTCAACGAAGACACGGGAGCGGAGTCCGCCGAACTCATCCAGCGGGTGGCCCGAGCGAAGGCCTTCACCGAGGTGCTTTACATTCATAGCGACACCGAACTGCGCCGCGTGATCGACAGTCAAGAGGCACTGGTGGCGGTGCGCTTCTCTCCCACCTTTTCCCGCTCAATTGCCGCCGGCCATCCCGCCGCCATCCAGGCCATTCTGGATGGCCGCCGCTCCAATAGCGCCCAAATCGCCCTGGGATACATTCGCGAGATCGTGCAGGGCTACCTCGACCAGCGGCAGGGCCTGCCGCTTCGCCCCGCCAACTCCGAAATCATCGTCCGCCACTGGTTCAATCCAAACCTGGATTATGTGCGGCACATTATTCCCTGCCTGGTAGCTATCATCACCACGATCAGCACCTTGGTGGTGACCGCGCTTTCGGTGGCACGCGAGCGTGAGCAAGGCACCTTGGACCAGCTCCTGGTCTCGCCGCTAACACCCGGCATGATCATGGCCGGCAAGACGGTTCCCGCGCTACTGGTTGCGACGGCCCAAGCCACCATTATTCTCGCGGCGGGCGTTTTCATCTACCATATCCCCTTCGTGGGGTCGCTGGTGCTATTCTATGGCAGCGCCTTCTTTTACATCCTGGCCCTGTCCGGTTTCGGACTCCTGATCTCGTCCATCTGTTCCACGCAGCAGCAGGCCTTTCTGGGCGTGTTCAGCTTCATGATGCCCGCCGTCCTGCTCTCCGGCTTCCCCTCGCCGGTGGAGAACATGCCGCTTTGGCTGCAGCGCATCGACTGGTTCAACCCCCTCCAGCATTTCATAGTAATTGTCAAGGGCCTCTTCGTGAGAAACATCGGCGTCTCCATCCTCCTGCAAAGCCTCTGGCCGCTGCTGGTCATCGCGGCCGTTACCCTCTCCGCCGCCGACTGGATGTTCCGGCGGCGGATTGGCTAATCTCTATCTCCTTGCAAAATAGAGATTCATTTCTATTTTGCAGCCATGGTCGAGCGAATCGTTGCCAACCTGATCCGAGGCAACGCGAACTCATTGAGATCAAGCTGACGACAGCGCCCGCTCCGGAGGACTTTGCGCGGCTGGAGAAGGTTGGGGCGTTAGTCAAGGCCACGCGGCAGGTGCTGATCAGCCGAAGCCGCCAACCGGTTATGGGGCAGGGGCGCTGGTCGCTGGACCTGCCCGGCTATCTACACGCGGTGAAGGAGGAATGACGGTCGGAAAGGCGGCGGCTCTGACTCACTGTTTCAATGGCAGCTTGACCGTGAAGCTGCTGCCAATCCCAGGCTGGCTGGACACCTCGATAACCCCGCTATGGGCGTCAATGATGGCCTTGCAGATGGCCAAGCCCAGCCCGGTCCGCCCCTGAATGCGCGAGCGGGATTTATCGACGCGATAGAACCGTTCGAAGATGTGAGGCAGGTCTTCGGGAGGGATGCCTTGGCCGGTGTCGGCGACCGACAGAATGGCGCTCCCATTTTCTCTCCCGGTGGAGACTCGCACCTCGCCATGGTCCCGGTTGAAGTGGATGGCGTTGGTCAGAAGATTCGTGACCACTTGGCCAAGCCGCTCGGCATCCCCTCGACATTGCACGGAGGTCAATTCGCCGCGAAGCTCCACGCCCCGTTCAGCCGCCAGCGGGCGGACAAGCTCCATGCTCTCCCGCGCCGCGCGGGCGAGGTCAAAGCCCTCGCGCTGTATCGCCGCCTGGCCGGCGTCAAGCCTGGCCAGTTCGAGCAAGGATTGAGTGAGATGGCGCATGCGCTGGGCGGCGCGCTGGCAGGCCTGCAAGGCCTCGCGGTATTCCGCCCCGCTCCGCTCTCTGGAGAGGACGGTTTGCGTCTGGCAAAGGATGACCGAGACCGGAGTGCGCAACTCGTGCGAGGCGTCGGTGGTGAAGCGGGACTGGTGGGCAAAGGCGGCTTCAAGCCGCGCGAAAGTGGAGTTGAGCACGGAGGCCAGCCGGCCCAGTTCGCTCTCGGTATCCGCGGTGTTGATGCGTTGGGCGAGATCGCCGGCGGCGATTTTCACCGCTGTCTGGCTGATGGCATCGATGGGCCGAATTGCTCTCGAGGCCACCCACCACCCCCCCGCCAGCCCGATCATCAGCACCCCGGCGCCGGCCCCGACCAGCCAATACGCCAGCCGCCGCATCGCCGCCATCTCCGGCGCCATGGAACGTCCGACCAAAAGACACGCGCCGAATGGGAGGAATTTGTAAGCCTCGCGGTAGTCGCCTCGTGTTCGCATTCCGGGGGCGAGAGGAGTCATCGGGCCGAGGCCTCGGCCCCGCGCCGGAGGGGCGCGAGCACGCTCCGCCCCGTTTGGCGGCAGGGGTGAGGGGGAGCCAGACGGTTGGGTCGCAACGACTTGCCTCACCGCCATAACTTCCTGATGGTTGGATAGCCGGCCGAAGGCGCCAGGCGCCTGAACAGGCCGGACGTTCTCCGGCCTGGGGACGTTTCCCGGCGCGCCGGGGGAACGCTTGAGTTCCTTGCCGTCACCGCCCCACGCGACGAAGTAGAACGTGTTGGTCTGGCCCGCCTCGGCGGCAATGCGCCGCTCAAGGGACCGATTCAGCCGCTCGCAAAAGGCCTCCGGGTTCATGCGGAAGCCTGGATGCGGGCGCCGGCGGCCGTCGGGCGGCGGGCCAGCCTCGCCCATCTCTTCCGGAGCCGGGCGAGCGTCGGCGCGGTGGTCGATTTGAGAGTCTCCAACACCCGCTGCCGAGGTCCGCCAGCGGGGCGGATGCGCCCGGGGAGGAGACATCAGCGAAAACGCCAGGAAGCCCAGTCGTTGTTCAAGCTCCTGGTTGATGCGGCGCCACTGGTTATCTCGCGCGACCTGGAAGGCGGTGAGGCCGAAGCCGCTCAGCACCACGAAGAGGATCAGGCCGTGCCAGGCCTGGAGCCGCCATCGGATGGAGTTGAAGATCATAGCGCCGCCTCGATGCAGTAGCCGTGCCCCCGCCGGGTGGTGATGAAAGCGTGGCCGAGTTTCTTGCGGATGTTGGAGACGTGGACGTCCAGTAGGTTGGACATCGAGTCATCGTTTTCATCGAAGAGGTGCTCGTAGAGCATCGTCCGCGTGACCACCTTGCCGCGATGGACCGCCAGGAACTCCAGCAACGTGTATTCGCGCGCGGTGAGCGTCACCTCCCGCCCTTGCAGTTTGACCGTCCGGGCGACCGTGTCAACGACCACGTCGCCGATCTCCAGGCGCGGCTGGGGCTGGCTGGCGGCCCGGCGGATCAAGGCCCGCAAGCGCGCCAACAGTTCGCTCGTGTCAAAGGGCTTCACCAGGTAATCGTCCGCGCCGGTGTCCAGCCCTCGCACCCGGTCGCGCACCGCGTCGAGGGCAGTCAGCATCAAAACCGGCGTCCTCTTGGTTTTGCGCAACCGGCGCAGCACCTCCCAGCCGTCCATGCCGGGAAGCATGATGTCCAGCACCACCGCGTCGTACTCATAATTCTCGGCCTTGAACAGCCCGTCGTCCCCATCGGCGGCCCCATCGGCCGCGTAGCCGTCCTCTCGCACCGCCTTAAGAAGGCTGTCGAGTAAATCCGGCTCGTCTTCGACAATAAGCACTCTCATATCCGAAGCCGTTTTGGGTCAGCATGTCTGGTTCATTGTTCTTGAAGCATCCTACCAAGTCCAGCCTTAAGAGAACATTAAGCAAGTGAGGTTACGCGGTTCCCCATTCCCAAGGCGCCATTCTGACACGTCGGACGGGTCGGACGCGTCTGACCCGTCCGAATCGCACCAAGCCGGCTGCCCCCCCGGTTGAACGAGCCTCCTCCTGACGGGATTCGTAACTGCTCAGGTGGTGATAACAGCGCGGACGCCCTCGTCCGTGACCGCGGGCTTCTGGGGACGCGGACGAGGGCGTCCGCGCTCCTATCGCGTGCGTCTGGCAGCTTGACCTGAGCAGTTACCGGAGTTCAATGCTCGCCGGTTTCGTCCACGACCATGAAATGGCTGGCGCCATCACGCCAGAAGCGGAGCAACGTTATCTTCTTGGTGGTTTTCTCCGTCATGCCCACGGCTTGCTCGGCGCTGCTGACCGCTTTATGATTAATTTCTTCGATGACATCGCCCGGTTGCAGTCCGGCGTCTGCCGCCGCGCAGTCTTGGTCAACATCCGTAACAAGAACTCCTCTGAGGTCTCTGGGGAGATGGAGTTGGCGCCGCGCCGTCGCGTCAATATCGGTAACGGTCACACCATTGAGCGTGCCGGTGTCCCGGTTGCCGGAGGAATCATTCTGGGCGAGTTTTTGCTCAGAGCCAGGGGGGGCGCCGACCTCGATGCGGAGGGTCTTGCTCTTGCCATCGCGAAAGACTTTGACCGAAACGGCCCGGCCCGGCTTCGCCAGCGCGGTGGCCAGCTTCAAGTGGCGGGCGTCCCGGATGTTCCTGCCATTGAACTCGACAACGACGTCGCCGGTGCGGATGCCGCCTTTGCTCGCGGGACTTCCGGGGAGCACCTCGGCCACCAGGGCGCCACCGCGGAGCTCATTGATGCCGAATTCCCTGGCCAGGGCCGGAGTCAACGTCTGGATGCGCACGCCGAGATAGCCCCGAATGACGCGCCCATCCTGAATGAGGCCCTGCATAACCGCGCGGGCGATATTGGAGGGAATGGCAAAGCCAATGCCCTGGTTGCCGCCGCTCCCGCTCAGAATGGCCGTGTTAATGCCGATGAGCCTGCCTTCCACATCGACCAGTGCCCCGCCGGAGTTGCCGGGGTTAATGGCCGCGTCGGTCTGGATGAAATCCTCATAATCCAGCCCGGCGGGTCCCCCGCGACCCGTGGCGCTGACGATGCCGGTGGTCACCGTTTGGCCGATGCCGAAGGGATTGCCCACCGCCAACACGACATCGCCGACCTCCACCTTATCGCTATCGGCCATGGTAATCGCGGGGAGGTCCGTCGCCTCAATTTTGATGACCGCAATGTCGCTTTGGGGATCGCGCCCCACCAGCTTCGCCCTGAATTCACGCCCGTCCTGCAACCCGACTTTCATCTCGTCGGCGCCATCCACCACGTGGTCGTTCGTCAGAATATAACCATTGGTGCTTACGATGACCCCAGAACCGATGCCTTGTTCGACGGGCACGCGGCCACCGGGCCGCTCGCCGTTGTCGGGAATGCCGAAGAAGCGCCGGAGCAGGTCGTCCATGCCCGGCGAACCCCCGAAAAGGCTGCCGACTGGCAATCTCGTCGTGGTGAGCACCTTCACCACGCAGGGCGCGACCCGTTTCACGATAGGGGCGAAGCTGCTGCGCCCACCCGCGGCTTCCCGCACAATCGGGCGCTCGTCGAGGACAATGTTGACCGTGGGGCGCGGCGTATCGGCCGGTTTTTCGGAGAAGGCCAGGGCGGAGATGGCCAGCACCACCGCGGTTCCGAGGGCTAACGCGGCGGTTTTGTTGCTCACCTGCGAAAAGAGTTTTTGCATTATGATGCCTGTTCGCCGTGTTAGTCGTTCTTTATTGGCCGGTTGTCAAGTTGGCAGTAGCCACCAGGGGCACCCCACGCAGAAGACCCGTTAGGAAAGGACAACACCTCTGTCCAAGCCGCGATGCCATCCCATTAGGGCCTCACGGACTTCAGGCCGGCAGCCTTGGCGAGGGCCAACTGCCCGTGGCCGACGCGCTGGCCTGTTGGAACGAGGAGTTTGGGAAACTGCTCGGCCTCAAGATCACTCGAGACGCGGATGGCTGCTTGCAGGACATCCACTGGAGCATTGGCGACCTCGGTTATTTCCCCACCTACACCCTGGGCAGCCTCAACGCCGCCCAACTCATGCACCGCGCCACCCTCGACCATCCCTCCCTCGAATCCGAGTTGGCCCGTGGCCAGTACGGCGCCTTGCTCGCTTGGCTCCGCGAAAAAGTCCATCGCCACGGCCAGCGCTACCGCCCCCAACACCTCATGGAGCAGGCCACTGGCGAGCCGACCCGCGCCGGCTATTGCCTCGACCATCTGCGCCGAAACTTTGCAGGGGAATGAGCGCCCCCGCGGAAAAGACGAAAGAGCCGCGAAACAACGCAAAGCGCGCAAAGAGCACCACAGAGAAAGGGGGCCATTTGCACCCGTTCTTCCGCTAGGGAGGCCTCGCCCCAGACCTCCCAACCGACGTTCCTTTCGGATTGAATTCCTTTGTCCCCATTCCCCTGTCAGGCTCATTCGTGGACACGGCTTCGCGAGAGGTGGATCAGCGGGTCGGACAAGGGAATGGCGACAAAGGAATTGTTGGGAAGGCGTTGGCCCGGGCGAGGCTTCGCCTCATATCGGCTTGTTCTTTGGCATAAACTCACGTGCATCTGACCTACTTGCAATGGATGCTCATGTTCAAGGACTCTAGTCGGGCTCCTGGCGGGATGCGCTCGCGGCGGACAGAGCCGTCTCTGGACCCCTATTTCTGCGGTCCCGAAGCGTGGCTCGCGGGATACTCCCAAACCCAATCGCCGCTTTCCAGCCACTGTTCGTTAAACGCGGTCGCGCCACTACGGACGCCGCCGTCATCCTTGCCATTCCAGCCGACTGAGTAGAGCACAAAGCGGCCATCCGGCGTGCGACGGTAATGGAGCGGCTGCCCGTTGATGAGGTCGTGCGGCACCTTTGGGATGAACCGCGACGCCAGCTCATCGAGCCCCACCGGGTATTCGCCATGCGCCAGGCGGTAACGCTCCAAAGCACAACCAACCCGCGCCAGATCGACGCCGGCCTGCGCGAGGGCGAATCTTGGCTCCACATGGCGGATATTCCGAAAGGCGGTCTTGACGAGGATGTTATAGAGGGTGGTATGCTTCCAGGCCGTCGCTTCGTCCTGTTGGAGTCGGCGAGCCCGTGTAGGGGAGAGGGTCCGGGCCTTGAGATCGACGACCGGAAGGACCCACTGCCGGTACATCCGGGCGAGCGCTAAACAATACTGGTAACGGAAGGGGTTCAGACGGTAACGAGGCGAGGAACTGACCAAAGAGAACCCGAAGGCCCGCTCGCCACGCATGGTAAAATCATAGTCCGCCAGGAAATCCTCTTTAGCCAATTCGGCCTCAAGCCCTGCGAGTTGCGTATCGTCCCATCGATGTTCTGGGAGACCCGCGTAAACTGGATCGAGGGTGATAGCCATCATCGCCACCCGTACCATCTGCGAGATGAACAGCGGCTGGTTCCGAATAGAGTCAGTCAGACGGAACATCAGTTTCACGTCGCTGAAGGCTTCGGAGGTGTTGCTCTCAGCCAACTCCGCCGCGGCCCGGAGATTGAGCACGTGAATGCATCCCCTCAAGTCTATCACGATAGGCATCAAGGCGGCACTTGGGCCAGATGGATTGCCGTAATCGAGGGGCAGGCGCGACTGCGGCCGTCTGCCGGCCCGGCGCAGGGCCTCGATAGCCCGATCGTGCCTGCTCAGCAACAACAGCCAACTTTCTGCGGGGGACCGGGGCCTGGAGAGAATCGGAAAGAGATTCGTGACCTCCGCCGCACGCCGAAAATAGCGATGCCAGGCAGCCGGGTCCCCGAGGTTGGTGATTTTGCCCTCGCTCCAGCTTCCCGTCTCAAAAGGCGGGTACAGCCCATGGACTGGACTGACGAAGGCGTTCATGGCAAGCGGGTCGTCACTGTCGGCAGGGGCGGCCACGGCTTTCAGGACACCCGGCGTCAGAGCGGGCATCCACCGCTGCTTGAAGGCCGCCGACCATATCGGCGCCTTGAAAAAATTCTGATCGTCTGGCACGGGCGGGGGGACGAAATGCGCGAAATCGAAGTGTTCGCCCTTTGCCTCCCATTTCTCCTTGTAGGCCTCCCACTCGTATTTGCCGCGCACTCTCTCCTCGGTCCAGAACAGAGCGAGAAGCGTGACGAGGCCGACCAGCACTATGAGCAAGCGGCGGAGCGTCCGCCAACGGAATAGCCAGCCAAAAGCGCGGCGAGAGGGGGTTGGTCTTTCTTCCGGATGGTCAAGTGAGGGCGTCATAGACGGGTGGGATTAAGAGCCTCGGTCAGTGGTGGCCGGCGGGGGGGAAAGCGGCAGAGGACTGCCGCACTCCAAGGCGTTGCGGATTCAGCGGCATCCCGGACAGCGCGATAGCGTCTTGGAGTGCGGCAGTCCTCTGCCGCTTTGGCTGCGACTGGCGACCGACCGACAGGCTTAAAGGCACCCCAACGAATGTTGAAGGTTGAATGTTTTCCACAAAAAATGGTGAGTGGAGTTTCACAGCGAATTGGAGGTAAAGAGTGCCGGACGCAGGAAGAACAATGGATACGACGGGGAGGTGTAGTCGTTGGTCAGGATGATGCTGC
>JAJYHY010000527.1 GCA_021784555.1 bacterium | reverse complement strand
TTGTTCTCGAAGAGGAGATCGCCGGTTTGGCCTTGGACGTCGATCCCCGCCGCGTCGTGGCCCTGGCCGTTGTTTTCGATGACATTGTTCTCCAGACGATTGCGGTTGCCCGCCATGGGCGCCGTCTCGTTCCGGAAATAGACACCGTCCCGGCCATTGGCTCGCACTTGGTTGTTTCGGAGCAGGTTGTCGGTATCTTTGTGCCCAATGGAGATGCCGTAGCGGCCATTGTCTTCCAGGACATTGCCTTCAAAGACGCCGCGTTTGACACGCCAGCAGAGGTAGAGACCATCCTGACTGTTGTTTCGGGCAAGGCACTGCCGGACCAAGGGACGCTGGGAGCCGCTGCCGGGATGGATGCCCAAACCGGTGTTGCCTTCGCTGACGCACGCCAGCACTTTGGCGTCGTTGCATTGCTGGAAGCTGATGCCGTCGCCGTTGTAGTCGCGTACGGTGCAGTGGTCGATGACGGCGCCGGGGCAGCGATACAGGAAAATCCCACCGCCGCGACAACCATTGAGATAGACGTTTTGTCCCTTATTGCCCTCGATGGTCAGGCCCTCGATCCGGAGCCTGTCAGCGTAATAGCCGCTGACCACCGGGAAGACAGTTGCCGCTTGCGCCCCATGCTCGACCATGCAATCGGCGTTGAGAGGCAGGCTGATGGCGAAGGTGCTTCCGTTCTGTCCAATGATGCTGGCCACCGTGGTGTGAAAGCCGCCGGCATTCTTATCCCAGATGGCCACGCCCTCTCCCACGGCAAATCCCGCCGGATTGGCGGGCGTAAATTGTTCCTCACCATAATCCCCGTCCAGGCGCAACGGCGAGCCGACCGAGGCGGCCTTCCGCAGCACGGTTTTGCCCCGAACCCCGCGCACCGTCACCCCCGAGCGCAGGTGCAGCGAGTCGCGCATGAGATACTCGCCCGCGCCCACCCGAACCAGGCCTCCGCCCAGGCCGGCAATGTAATCGACCGCCGCCTGGAGGGCGCGGTTATCGGCGCCGACGATGTCGCCGGAGCGCACACCGACCGTGACTTGCGGGCGGATGGCCATGGGGACGTGCATGGCATTGGGGACTTGGGTAAGCCTTCCTTCGGAAGCCGGGTCGGCAACCAGCGCCGAGGCCATCGAGAGACAGGCGATGGCCGCAAGAGTCATGAATGGGTTAGCGTTCATAATCGATGGATGGACTTTCAACACGAGCGTCGGGGGTCAGTCCTCACTTTTTCCGCGGAAATGGAAGGCGAAGTGGCGGAAAAAGGTGCAGGACTGACCCCGATGCTGAATGGGTTAGCGCTCATGATCGATGGATGGGCTTTCAATATGTTACCTTCCAAAGGCTGGCGTCGATGCGGTTCGTCGCCGCTTCGAGAAGGTCCGCGTTGATGATTTTGAGGTAGGATTCGGCCAGCTTGTTTTCTCTGTCTTGAAGCCGGAGCGAGCGTTCGAACCATGCCCTGGCGGCCGCGAGATCCCCGGTCTGGACGTAATGGAGGCCGATCCTGGCGACCGTGAGAAAACCGTTTGGGTCGAGTTGCTCCGCGTGAGCGAAGACCGGGCCCGATTCATTCTGCCGACCCAACCAGTCCAGGCACCAGCCATAGTTCAAGTATGCCGCCGTGTCCCATTTGTTCAGCTTCATTGCACGCTCCAGCCAATCCATGGCCTCGCGGGCCTGTTCCTGGCAATTCGTGCCGCCTTCGGAACTCTGCACGCGCAACGCTTCGCCAATGTCAGAACAGGTCTCCGGGTTCATCGGCTCGGCGGCAACCGCCTTTTTGAGCAAGTACACCTGACTGGACGAATAGGGGGCGGCGTCGGTGGACCGCGCCAGCCACACATTTTCGCGCGAATGGCGCCAGGCCTGCGCCCCCACGTACACCGCGCTCCCCAGGGCAAGGAGGGACAGCAGGATCTTGGCCGGCAGATGCGCTGTGACCCAATAGCTATCCGTGGCGAAGCGCAAATGGCTGCTGAGCAGCGCCATCAGGCTCACCGCCAGCATAGCGTTGGCCGGCACATGCATGTTGAAATCGACAAGAGAGTGCGCCAGGATAGCCACCAAACCCAGAGAGGCGCCAAAGACGAAGGCGAACTTGCTGCTGTTGGCTTTTCCTCCGATGTCCTTGGGGATCTTTCGAACATGCGGCCAGGTTTTGAGCACCCCCAGGCCGAGCAAAACCCACGCCGCCCCAACCAGCGCTACGCCGACCAAGCCCCAATCGACCAGGGTATTAAGATAGTCGTTGTGGACGCTGTCGGCCCCTTGCTGAACCGCCTCCGGGCGGAAGGCGGGAAAACGGTAATCAAAATGGGCGGGACCATCCCCCCACCAGATATTCTGCCGCCATATCTGGATGGCAGGACGCCAGAGGGCAAAGCGAGCGTCATCATCGACTTTGCCGCGTTTGTAGAGCCGGGTCAGGCGGGCCTGGAGCGCGTAGCTCCGGGGAAGATAAATGGCACTCAGACCGCCGACCAACACCAACAGGGCCAGGGCGGGAAAGCGGTAGCTCCGGTGAAAGAGCAATACGCCAAAGAACAGGGCCAGCGCCAGCAAGCTGGAAAACCAGGCGCCGCGGGACATAGTAACCAGGATGCCGGCGGCAATTACCAGGCTGGCATACCCCAGGAATACCTTGGTCACGGGCTTGACCCGGCCTACGAAGGTAAACGCCAAGCTTAAGGGCAGAATCATCTCCAGGAAGCCTCCCAGGTGGTTTGGGCAAATATACGTCCCCGACCCGCGGTGCGGGTATGGCTTGAACACGTACCAGACCCGGTCAGAGTTGGCCAGGAACTGGTAGAGCGCATAGAACGCAATCAAAGTCGCCAGCCCAATCAGGGTGAAGCTCACCAGTTGAACCGTCTCCTGTCGGTGCAGGTTGTTGATGATGACAAAGAAGACCAAGGCATAGACCAGCACACACAGGATCTCCCGCCGCGCCACATACTCGATGTCCGCCGTTAGGTAGCGCCCCAGGGCATACAGGGTAAACGCCGCCACCGCCCAGCAGATCGGGGGCAGCAACAGACGCGGCTTCGGATCGAGCCAGACACGGGCCACCCAAAGCGCCAGGATGGGCAGGAGAAGAAACTGCGCCAACAGAAATGGGTCCAGCAACAAAAAATCCACGGACGAACCGGCTGGGGGTTGCGGCAGTCCGCCAAAAGCAAGAGGCAGCAGCACCAGGATTGCCAGCGACAAACCTATGATGCCATGCTCACACCACTGCTCCAGTTTTTGGCGATTCATCAGGCTCCTCAGGTTAAGGCAGAGCCAACGGGTGGTCACGGAAAAAGGAGCTCCGATTTTCGATTTTCGATTTGCTAACTGCGCGCGCGGCGATAGGAGCGCGGACGCCCTCGTCCGCGTCGCCGACAAGGTGGCCGATCAAGTGCGCCGAGCGGGGAGTTGCTTCCGGGATGTGCTCGAGCGCAACGGCGCTCTACGGAGCTCCTGGCAATCGCAAATCGCAAATCTAAAATCGCAAATCCCGTAACATTCTTGTCACAATCCGGCCATTGTCGGATTGCCTCCCCAGTGGTATTCGTATGCGGAGTGAAACCAAGAATCCTCGTGGTCGATGACGAACCCGAAGCGGTGGAACTGGTAGAGTTCAACCTGCAACGGGCCGGGTTTGACGTGCTCAAAGCGGCGGACGGCCAGGAAGCGCTGAAAAAGGCTGGAGCGGAGGCGCCGGCGTTGATTGTCCTGGACCTGATGCTGCCGGAGATCGATGGGCTGGAAGTCTGCAAGCTGCTCCGGCGCGAGACCCCGACCGCCGGCATCCCCATCCTCATGCTCACGGCCAAGGCCAGCGAGATTGATCGCGTCCTGGGTCTGGAACTGGGCGCGGACGATTACGTGACCAAGCCGTTCAGCCCGCGCGAGTTGGTCTTGCGGGTCAAGAAGCTGCTTCAACGCGGCCAGCCGCCGGAAACCGGCCAGGCCGCTCTCAAGTTCGGCAGCTTGCTCATTGACAGTTCGCGTCACGAAGTAAGCTGGCGGGGCAAACAGATCGGATTGACGGCCACCGAATTCAAGCTGCTCACCGTCCTGGCTCAGCGCCGCGGGCGCGTCCAATCTCGCGACCGGCTCTTGCGCGACGTGTGGGAATACAACAGCTTGATCGATACGCGCACTGTCGATACGCACATACGGCGGCTCAGGGAGAAGCTTGGCCCGGCGGCGAAATTCCTCGACACGGTTCGTTATA
>JAJYHY010000131.1 GCA_021784555.1 bacterium | reverse complement strand
TGCGGTAGGCCAGCAGTCCCAACACAAAGAAGCCGAAGAGCACCACAATGGCCACCGCCTGAATCCAGCCCTTCGAAACCAAGAGAGGGCGGCGGGTCGGTCCGTTTGAGGGAGGTGTAAGCATGGCGCCATCCTAGTTTCGGCGCGCTGGCTCAAGAATGGGGTCTGTTGCCCGCCCGCCGGGGCAGGCCTCAGGCTGCAAGGCAAGTGGCAACTCCACCCAGAACCGGCTGCCTTGCCCCGGTTCGGACTCGACCCCGGCTTTGCCGCCCATTCGCTCGGCGGCTTTGCGCACGATAGCCAAGCCGATGCCAGTCCCCTCCTGGGCATTGCTGCCCCGCTCGAAGACCCGAAAGATTCGCTCGTGCAGCTCCTTGGGGATGCCTACGCCGTTATCGGCAACAAAGATGCGGGCGCGGCCGTTGTTCACGGCGGCTTTAATCTCGACCTGGGGCGGCTCGCCCGGACGGACGGACTTCACCGCATTATCCAGCAGGTTGGCGAAACACTGTGTCAAGGCCGCCTCGTTGCCCTGCACCCAGGGCAGATGGGGGGCGATGCGGATCCTCACCCGAGGCGATTGGAAGGCGGGATAGGTTTCGACAATGCCGCGCAGCAGTTCTCCGGTATTGACGGAGCGCAACTCCAGGCCAACCCGGACCAGGCGGCTGTAGCTGAGCACATCGCGAATCAACCGGTCCATGCGGGTGGCGGCTCTCCTGGTTCGAGCCAGGAACTCGCGACTTTCCCCGCTCAGGCGGTTGGCAGCGTCGGACTCAATCAACTCGCCATAGGCCTCAATGGCGCGCAGGGGCGCGCGCATGTCATGAATGATGCTGTAAGAGATATGCTCAATCTCGGCCAGGGTCTCCCGCAGCCGGGCGGTGCGCTCCCGGACCTGTTCCTCCAGCCGGGTGTTGGCGTCGGCCAGACGCTGCCGGGTGGCCTGCAGCGTCTGTTCCGCCATTTTCAGCTTGGTGACATCCCGGACGATCCTGGCCACCCCAATCAACTTTCCGTCCGTGTTGAGAATCGGCGAGGCGGAAAGCGCGACGTAGATGCGCGCCCCGTCTTTGCGGATGCGCACCGCCTCCTCACGGGCCACCAGATCGCCTCGGAGCACCCGCTTCAACACCGCGCCAACGTCGTCCGCCTTCTCGGCGGGGGCGAGCATGGATACCTGCCGGCCCAGAACCTCCTGGGCCCGGTAGCCGAACAGCCGCTCGGCGGCAAGGTTCCAACTGGTAATCGTCCCGTCAGGCGACTGGCCGATGATGGCGTCAGCCGATTGCCGGACGATTGCGGCCAGGGTGGCACGGTCTGTCTCCGCCTCTTTCCGCGCGGAGATGTCCTCCATCACTACCAGTAGAAAAGCGGGTGTGCCCTCTGGTGGCCGGACTGCCGAAGTGGTCAGTTGCATCCAGGGCGGTGACCCATGGGGCCGAACTAGCCGCTTTTCGACGGTGTAACTCGGAATCCTCCCGGCCAGGAGGTCCTCAAGCTGGACGCGGTCAATGTCCCGGTCTTCCGGGAGAACGAGATCGCGAAGGGGCCGCCCCAGCAACTGCTCGCGCGAGCATCCTGTGATTTGGCAGAGCATCCGGTTGAAACGCAGCCAGCGCCCTTCCAAGGACAGGTGTCCCACCCCGATGCTGGCGTACTGGCAAGCGAAAAACAGACGCTCTTCGCATGGGTCATGGACCGGCTGCGCGCCCTCCGCCTGGGCCAGGCAAGGCATCGGCAAAGGCCGTGGCGCGGGCCAGGGTGGTTGCGTTATCAAGTCGAGTTTCACCAAGGCGCAAACATATATCGTTGAACGATGCGTGTCAAGGGCCGTAGCATCACGGATTGGTCACCGAAAAAGCAGCGCCGCCCTCGAGGCGGCGTTCCGCACGGGTTTGTTCCGGTGCATGCCGCCAAGCCGTCGTGTGGATTGCCCAGCGGTTTCGTGAGTTCCATGGCCCTTTGTTGAACTACATCCAAACGCTGGATCCGAGCCAAGGTCGAAGAGGAGAAGCGGCGTGCGCAGCCCCATTGACATCTGGCCGCGGACCGCGAACATTCTCAGAGGGATTATTCCCAGAAAAGGAGCAGCTATGGCAGACATTCAAAGATACGGACAAGCTCACTGGAGCGGTGACCTGCGCCACGGTTCAGGTAAAATAACGACTGGCAGCGGGGCGCTTCGGGACCTGCCTTACTCGGTTCCTTCCCGGTTCGAAAGCGGGAAAGGCTCCAATCCCGAAGAGTTATTGGCCGCCGCCCATGCCGCCTGTTTTAGCATGATGCTGGCCAAGGTTCTGGGCGATCAAAAGCAATCGCTCACGGCGGTGGATACCAAGGCAACGCTGACCCTGGGCCAGCAAGGCGGTGGTTGGAAGATCACCACCATTCATCTGGATGCCGAAGCCAGTGGCGACGAGTTGGATGAAGAGACGCTGAAGCGAGCCGCCGAGCAAGCCAAGGAGCAGTGCCCGGTCTCGCTCCTGCTCAAGCCCGGACTGGAGGCCATCACGCTGGTGATTCGGCTCAAGCGGGGCGCATAGCGACCTTTCGGCTGCTTGGTTATGGGCGAACGAGACAGCAGTTTAGCTGCGCCGTCCGTGGAGGGGAAATCCCGCCTGGCGTCCCGCTGCGCGGGTACGATTTGGGGAAGCTTCGTCGGCGACGCCCTGGCCGTACCAGCGCATTGGTATTATGACGTCGCCGCCTTGAAGCGTGATTATGGCGTGGTGCGCGATTACCTCGCGCCCCGGAATCCGCATCCCGATAGTCACCTGGGCGAGGCCCACTACCATCCCGTTAATTCAAAGGCGGAAATTCTGCACGACCAGGCGCATTACTGGGGAGAGCCCGGTATTCACTACCACCAGTTCTTGCGACCGGGCGAAAACACGCTAAATCTAAAGCTGGCGGTGGAATTACTGGAATCCCTGGCTGAACGCGGAGGCTACGATGCAAACGATTACTTGCGCCGCTACTTGGGCTTTATGCTCACCCCGGGCCGGCACCGGGACACTTACGTCGAGAGCGCCCATCGAGCCTTCTTCCAGAACTACGCTCGGGGTCGCGACCTGTTTGAGGCCGGCATAGTCAACCATGACATTGGCGGATTAGTAGCGTTGCCCGGGCTCGTTGCCGGCCTGATCGGTCTGAGCCGAAACGAGGCAAAGATTATGGCCGCTGTTCACCAACATTTGTCCCTGACGCATCGTGGGGCGGAGATTGAACAGGCCGCTCACGACTTGACGGGGCTGCTGCTCCATCTCCTGCGGGGAGCCGACTGTGGCGCGGAAATTCGCCGCCTGGCTGGTTCCAGGGATCTGGAACTGCAAAATCTGCTGGGTCGTGAGGACTCGACGGTCGTGGGTGAGATTTTCAGCGCCGGCTGCCCAGTGACCGGCTCATGGCCAGCAGTGCTGTATTTGGCCTTGAAGTATTTTCCTAACTTCGAGCAAGCCCTCATCGCGAACACCAACCTTGGCGGTGACAACTGCCACCGGGGCGCGGTGCTGGGCGCCATTTTAGGCGCGGCTCTTGGCCACGAAGCGATTCCGAACAGATGGCTCAACGGCCTGATTGAACACGACCGGCTGCGACGGCTGATCACCAGCCTATGCGAACCTCCGCCGGAGCATTGAAATTCAGCCGGCGCTCACTTGCCGGCGGCAGACGGAGGCGCAACGATCCAACGGCCAAACCAATTGGCTTCCACAACAAGCGTTCCCCCACGATTCCTGCCAACAACTCTCTCAGGAGGAATTGGCCGCGCCGGCCAACCGCGAGGGTGCCACGACCATGCGCGGTGGCGGCGTTGAGGATCCGCTCCAGCACGTTTCCTGAATCTTCCGCCATCTCTACCTGAACGACTCCGGCGCAACGCCCTCTTACGTCTCCTGACGGATTTGACTACGCCCGGCACCGGGGGAATCCACATCAACGAAACACCGCTTTCCTTTGATGAAGCCGCGCTGCTGCGCTATCGCCGCACCGTCCGCGTGCTGTTTCACCCGGAAATGACGGCGGAGGTGCTGGACATATTCGCCAATTCCGGGCCGAAGGCCAGGACCTCGTGCTGGTAACCCATGAAGTGGGTCTTGCCCGTCTGATGGGCAATCAGGTGGCCTTCCTGGCCCACGGCCACCCCCCGAGTGCGGCACCGTGGCGCAAGTCTTTTCCGCTCCACTACCGCGCCCTGCCGCGTCTTGCTGGCTCGAGTCCCGAAGCACTGGGGGCGACAAACCGGTGATCTTTCGGGAAATACCTACCTGGCGAAAAAGCTCATCGTGCTGAAGTGTAGCAAATTATAGACAACTCATACGTTTGTCACCTGACTTTGTTAATGCGATGCAAGCACAAGGCATCTGGCCGGGTTAAAATCCCCCATCTACTGCGTGGTCGGCCCTCCCGGCATGGTCAACGGTCTGCACCGATTGCTCAACCAGGCTGGCGCGGATGATGACGATATTCGCACGGAAGATTTTAGCGGCTGCTAGCCGACTCGCTTGAGAAAGGACAAGTTATGGAAAATTCGAAATTTGATTTGGTTCGGCTGATGACCACGGTGTTCCAGCCCAAAGCCGGAGAACGCGTCGGCGTCTTTATTGATTTGGAGGACCCGCAGACGGTGCATAACGCGGGGTTTCTCGCTGCGGCCAACCACGGCACGCGCCGCATCGCCTACGAGGTGTTCTACCGCGGTCTCCTGGAGAAGAAGCGCGAGTTGCCCTTTGCCAGTGTCGAGTTCTACGCCTACGAGCCGACCGGCGGCAGCAACCTCGACTTGCCCGAAACGGTGGTGGACCTGAACGGCAAGACCCGGCGACTGGTTGAGGATGTTCTGAGCCATTTGAACATTGTACTCTATCTCTCGACCTACTCCGCCACCGCGCCCATCACCGCGTTGGCCAAGCGCATGGGTTTCCGCGGCGCGACGACCATGCATGGCTGCAACGAAACCATCCTTAACACCGGCCTGGCCCGCGATTACGCGGAGGTCTCGGCCAAAGCCGAGCGTTTTCGTCAGGCCCTGACGCGTTGCGACAAGGTGGTCATCGAGTTCGAAACGCTGGGCCACAAACACCAACTCACGCTGGAGTTGGGCGGCCAGGAGGCCCAAAAAAGCCACGGCCTGTGCCGGACTCCCGGCGAAATCGCCAACCTGCCGGCAGGCGAAATCTACTGGGTGCCCACCGGTGCGCAGGGGGAGTTCCCGCTGAAATTCAAAGAAGACGGTACGCTGGCATCGATGGAGGTTGGCAATCTGCGGGTTCGCAACGCCATTCTGCTGCGGGGTAAGGCGGCCACTGTCCAACAAGCATTGGCGCTGGTCAAAGAGGACCCCGCTACCGGTGAGTTGGGCGAGTTGGGGCTGGGGACACAGGTGCTGCCTTTCGCCGGCGCAGATATTCAGGATGAAAAAGTCCTGGGCACGGTGCATGTCGCCACCGGGCGCGATGACCATTTGGGCGGCAACCTGGATCCCAGCAAGTTCAAAGACAAACGGCACGCCACGCACGAAGATATTCTGTTTTCGCCGCACAAAACGCCGGAGATCCGTCTGCGCCACGTCGTGATGCATAAAGACGGCAAAGAGGTCCTGCTGATCCAGGATTACGAGCCCACCGAATTCGTCAAGCAAGTCGCTTTGTGAGGAGCAACCCCTACGAGACCCGGCGGCACTTGGATGAATACCTCTTGCCGCATTACCGGCCGCCCAAAGAGCTGGGACCGTTTCCTTTTATCCCCCGCGACTGGCTGCATTTTCACCAACGCCTGCGCGAGAAATACGAACACGGCCGCAAATTTCAGTTGGTTGTGCCCGAAGTCTTTACGTTTGTCCGCGCGTAAACCGCTCCGGTGCCTTCCAGCTTTTACCCCTTGTAGGTCAACAGGCGCCCCCAAAGGCTCTTGGTGCCCCACAGGCCCGAGCGCAGGCATTCGAGCTGGACAATCTGGCTATGGTCCACAAACAAGTTCACCTCGGCGCCATAGTTCTTGATGTACCAGGCGAAGACCTCCGGGTCCGCCGCCTCGAACATGAGCTTCTCCAATCCGAGCGCATTGATAAACTTTGCCGCCACGTCCGTGCGCCAGGTCTTCACGTTTTCCGTAATGCCCTCCGACTCGATCATCACCATGGAGGCGCCCGCCTCGATGAACCGCCGAGCCTGCGAAATGGCCCAGTCCGGACTGCGGGTGCCCTCGGCTTCTAATTCCTCGGCGGCGGTGGCGCCCCCCGCGCCAAATTGGATGCCGACTTCCGGTTTGGCCTTGAGTCCGGCTCGCTGGGTCTCCTGGATGAGCCGGAGCCAATCCTCGGTCGAAAGGCTGATGAAGCCGCTGGAGATCTCGAGGATGTCGAATCCGAGAGTCTTGCACTCCTGGATGTAGCGATGAACGGCGTCGGGGCCGTGGGTTAATACGCGCTCAATGAAGCCGCCAGTCGAGACCAGCACCTGGTGAGCGTGGCAGAGGTCGAGCAGTTCCTGGAGGGCCTTTCGGGGCATGAGGCTGAACGACCCTCCCGCAAATTTGAGGGCATCGACGTAGGCCCCCATCGTTTCCAGAACGTCCTCGAGATAGCGTTTGCCCATAGGCGTATAATACGGGCCGCGGATTTCGGTCACGCCGCTCGAACGGGGCTTGCCTGGGCGCCGGTTGATGGGCAGAAAGTCGAAGGCGCGCTCAGGTGCTGGCGAATTTGGCTGGTTCATAAGAAGATTCTTCCCGGGATGTTAAATGGGGCGACCGGACTTCGGCCAAAAGGCGGGTTAGAGCGGAGACCGGAAGGTGTTCGAGGTCCGCTACGGCGTCGAGGAGGCGCCGCCGCAACTCCGGCGTCGTGTAAGGAGCGGCCAGGAGGTTGAACTTTTTCGCCACGCTTTCCCAACTCATCGGCCGGGTATGGAATCCCTCATAGTCGCGCTGCTCCCGGGTCAAGGTCGGCCCGTTTCGGCAGCAGACGCGGATGCGGGCAGGCATCGCGTCCGGAAACTCCCGGCTCAAGTCGGGGGCAGGCCGGACGACGACTCGGCGCAGCAGGTCCTGGACGTCGTTGCGCAGGATGCGCTGGGGCAAATACTGCTCGGGCATCACCTGCCCATCCAGAATCGCCGCGGCTATGATGTATGGCAGGCTATGGTCGGCCTCTTCCTTTGTGCGCACGACCGTTTTGTCCCCCTCCTCCCCGCCGCCAATGATCTTGTAAGCGACATCGAAGGTCTCAATCTCAATACGTTCCACGGCTTCGGGTTGGAAAGGCTGGGCGCGCTTCAGTTCGAGCACGGCCTCGATGGCCGATTGCGAATGCACTTCCGCGTTGTGCTTCTTGAGGATGACCCGCTTTACACGCTCCAAATCTTCGGCCCGCCAGTCGATTTCGAAGCGGCCCGAAATCGACTCCATGAATCCCTTGTTGCCCTCGAAGACTTCCCTGGGCCCGGTAATGCCGGCTCGCGCCAGAAAAACCGCCTGCAAGGCGCACATGGACATGAAGGGAAAGGCCAGCCCCTTCCAATGGGAGAGCGCCCCGGTTCGGGTGACGCGCAAGGCGTTCAGGGCCGTGCCGGCCATTGCCAGGGCATTCGCCGTCTGGTCCGCGGTCAACCCCAGCGCCTTGCCGGCCCCGGCGGCGACGGCGTAGGCGCCTTGGGTCGTATGGTCGAAGCCCCGGCCGCGCACCGGGGCGACCTCGCTCAAGCGGCACTGAACCTGGTAAGCCACCGCCAGGGCGCCGATGAATTCGGCGCCGCTGCCTCCGGCGTACTCGGCTGCGGCCAGAATGGCGCCCAGATTGTCGCTCGGATGGCAGGTTTCTCCAGGAGCGAGGAAGCTGTCGTTAAAATCCAGGTATCGAACCAGGGCGGCGTTGTGGAAGGCGGCCCGATCCGCGGCCGCGCGCCCGCCGCCGATAAGCGCGCAGCCCGTAGAGTCATTGAACTGGGCGGTGTAGTCGCGGATGGCCTGCAGCGGCTGCGCCCCCAGAGCGCCGATAGCGCACCCCAGCGCGTCCACCATGCACACCCGCAATCGCTGCCGCGCGTCCGGGGACACCCTCCCATAACCGGCCTGCTCTACGAAGCCGGCGAGATCTTCAACCATGGTCATTGGCTCTTCCCGAATAGAGAAGCCGGTGTTCGGCCTCTGTCCTAGGACCATCCGGCTTCTTGTCCTGGAGCGCGATGGGGCACTCACCCGAAGGTGGCGGATAGATGAGGCGCAGGCCGCTGACCTTGGCGAAAGGAGTTAGCTTATGGGGTCTGCTGGCGGCCAAACTGGTAATGTGCTCCACCCGAAGGCCGCGGACTAAGAGCGCATCAGCAATGAGCGAGCGGTGGCAGCGCCAGGGCACCGCTTCGGCGCACATCAAGGCCAGCCGCTCCCGCCGAGCCAACTCCATCAGTTCGGCCAGGGCCTGCTCAAATTCGGGTGTCTGCATGTAATCGGCAAAGCCGCGGAAAGAGGCGTTATGCCAACCCATGTTCACTGAGGCCCGGCTGGTATGCCGCAACCCGCCCAAACCGGCCAGATGGATATAGCCGATGCCCGCCTTCTTCAGAGATTTGGGCAGCGACGCCGCGTTGAACTGGGGACAGCGTCTTGACCGAGGAATGGTGCGCACGTCGGCCACAAGACTCACTCTGTGGGCCTGGAGCAGAGCAATGAAACTCTCCAGCGTTCGGGTCGAATGACCGATGGTCAGAATCGGGGGCGACGACTTGGCCGCCTTAGGTCGCGTCGGAACTCGCTTGGGCGTCGCCTTTTTCATCCCGCCGTCGGAGCAACGACTTCCCTCTCCTTAAAGTTGGCCCGGAGGTATTCCCGGTTCATCTGCGCGATGAAACTGACGCTGATTTCCTTGGGGCAGACCGCCTCGCATTCGCGGTGCATCGTGCAGTTGCCAAAACCGGCCTGGTCCATTGCCGTTACCATGTGAATGACCCGCCGGGCGCGTTCTGGCTGGCCGGGGGGCATCAGGGCCAAATGCGAAATCTTGGCTCCGGTAAACAGCGCCGCCGAACCGTTGGGACAGGCCGCCACGCAGGCCCCGCACCCAATGCAGGCGGCGGCGTCCATCGCCAGGTCCGCGCTCGATTTTGGCACCGGAATGCTGTTGGCTTCGGGTGCGCTGCCGGTGCGCGCCGAAATGAACCCACCCGCCTGAATGATGTCGTCCAGGCTGCGGCGGTCCACTACCAGGTCCCGGATGACCGGGAAGGCTTTGTCCCGCCAAGGTTCAAGCCGGAGAACGTCTCCATCGCGGAAGTAGCGCATGTGCAGTTGACAAACGGTGGCGCCACGCCGCGGGCCATGGGCGACGCCATTAATCATCATCCCGCATGTGCCGCAAATGCCCTCGCGGCAATCGCTGTCAAAGGCAATCGGTTCTTCCCGCTGGATCAGAAGCTTTTCGTTGAGCTGGTCGAGCATCTCCAGGAAGGACATCTCCCTCTCGACGCTCGTCGCCTCGTAGCGGACGAAGCGCCCGGGGCTTCGCGTGTTCTTCTGGCGCCAAATGTGGAGAGTCAGGTTCATCTCAGTTCCGATGGGATCAGGAAATGGCCCCTAACAGGACGGCCACGGGGATGGAAATGAATCCCAGTACCACGACGATGGTGAAGGTTGTGGCCACCGGGCGAATCCAGCCCGCGTAGCGCGGGTGGTTGAAACCCAACGACTGGAACATGCTCCAGGCCCCGTGATAGAGGTGCAGCGCCAGCAGGCACATGGCAAAAATGTAGAGGACCGATATATACCACACCCGGAACCCGCTCACCACGTTGCGATAAACGTTTTCCGGAACGAAATGCGGATGCAAGGCGCCGGTCGCCAGATGCAGCACGTGCAACGGGATAAATAGCGCCAGCAGCACGCCCGACCACCGCATCGTCCGCGAGGCGAAAGTGGAGCCGACCGGTTCCCACTGCTGGTACTTCACGGGCCGGCTGCCCAGGCTCATCCGGGACAACTGGTAAGCGGTCACGATATGAAGGACCACGGCCCCCAGGAGAATCGCCCGCGCCAGCCACAGCCAGCCTCCGGTTGATTTCAAGAACTTATCCGCCCCGTTTATGGTTGCCGGCCCGGCATAGACCAGCAGGTTGAGCGAGACGTGCAGAAGGATGAAACCGACTCCAACAGCCCCCGTCAGGGCCATCACCACTTTCTTGCCAACCGTCGAGCCGAAGAACACGACCAGCCAATGGCGCGATCTCGTGTTCGCGGCGGTCGCGGCGACCGGACTCTCGCGGTCAGCGACGGCTTCCTTCATAACACTCTCGTCGGCGTCGTCACGCCGCGGCTGCGCGCCGGTGCCGGTCCTGGCGCGCCACCTTGCCTTTCAGCCGTTTATCCAGATAGTTCTTTAAGGCCACGGCATTGTTGTGCTCGATCTCACGGGCGCTAAAAACCAGGGTGATGTCGCCCTGCCGCGCCGCCTCCAGCAGCGGTTGCCAGGACTCCGGTTTCTCGTCCAACTCGGCAAAATATCGGCGCTGAAATTCCTCCCATTGGGCCGGATCATGCCCAAACCAGCGCCGCAACTCGTTGCTCGGCGAGACCGCCTTGAGCCAGCCTTCGACTCTAACGGCCTCCTTCTTCAAACCGCGCGGCCATAGGTGGTCCACCAGGAACCGCCGGCCATCACTTCCGGCCGGAGACTCATAAACCCGTTTGACGCGAATCATAAAAATCCTTTGAGAGCTTCCAGGTTCGGTAAATTATGTCCGTCACATGCCCGTGTCAAAGCGCCTCACCAGAGCGAGGGTGCTCCACTATCCAGACAGCAAAGCCAAGCGGCTTCCACACCAAACGCTCCATTACGCTGCCGGCCAGGAACTCTTTTATCAGGGATTGCCCGCGCCTGCCCACGACGATGGTATCGCAGCCGTGTATGGTCGCGGCCCTTAGGATCTGGTCCAGGACACCCTCGCCGTTCTCCGCCACCGCTGTCCTCACGAGTTCTGGCTCCGCCCCCTGCTGTATCGCCTGGTTCCGCAATTGCTTCAACCTTAGGGTAGCCGCGTTCCTGTTTTCGGCATCAAAGCGGCGTGCGAGTTCTCTCGTCACCGCGGCATCGCCGCTTTCGACCGACGGCGGCAGAGGCGGGAGCACATGGAAAATCACCATTCCGCCGCGTTCAGGGTCTTGGCCGCCCGCGCAGGCTTGGGCGGCGTAAACCACCGTGAAAACCGAGTTCGCTCCCCCTTCAACCGCAACCAAAAGCTTGTGGCTCATACCATCGTCAATTGAGGAGGCCGGCTTTCTCGAGACGATCCAGGAGCAGGTGGAAATAGACTAAACCGGCGTAAGGCTGCCACTTGGCGGTCAGTCGTCGCACACCCTTGTAGTCTAACGGCTTCCGCAGGCCCAGCCAGCGTGTCAAATTATTGCGGGCGCCAACGTCGTCTCCGGGATAAACGTCCAGGCGGCCCGAGCCGCGCAGCAGGGCGTATTCGGCGCTCCAGCGACCCACGCCGCGCAACTCCAGCAACCGCTGGAAAGCTGTGTCATTATCCAACCTCTCAATGCGCTCCCATTCCTCCGAATGGTCCCGGAACTCTCGCGCCAGGGCAATCAGCGCGCGCCCCTTCTGCCGGCTAAAGCCCATCTCGCGGAAGACTTCGGGCTCTAATCTCGCCAGCTTCCCTGGCGGCGGAAAACTATGGGCGGCCTCAACAGTTTTCTGCCGATTCAACCCAAACCTTTCCGCCAAGCGGCTCAGCAAGAGAATACCCAGGGAGAGCGACATCTGCTGGCAGGCAATGGCGTTGGCCAGGGCCTCGAACAGGCTGGGGAACCTGGGCGGCTTGAGGCCGCGAAACCGTTCGGCCAGCGGCCCCAATTTGGCATCGGCCCCCGCCAACCGATAGAATGGACTTAAGTCCAGCCTGCTCCCCAGCACCCGCTCCAGCACCGCCTTGGCCGCCTTTTCCGCGACAGGGAATCGCGCCCCGCTCAGACGCACGCGGAGCCGACTCGAGTCTGGCGGACCGTGTTGCGTCACGGCCGCCTCGACCGCCCTGTCCCCCAGAACCAGCACCCGGCGGTACGTCTGCCCATCCCAGCAATCGATAAGATTAGCCGGGCGCCGCCGCAACGCCCAGACCGTCAGGTCCAGGCGGAAGGGGGCCAGCGGCTTGAGCCAGAATTCCCGCGATTGCCGCCCGGCCGGCCGGAACGAGGCGGTTTTCGACGGAGAAACTGGGCCGGCCTCGCCGACCCTTGGTTCGCCGCGACGGCCAGGGCGCCGTTCCAACCTCGCCCGACCCGACAAACGCCGGACGGACGAACGCGGCGGGACGGCCCGCGGGGGCGGCAAAAAATCTCTGGATTCAACTTGCATCGAGCGGGTTTACACTATATCGTGGGACGATTTATGTCAACTGCGACGCCAATCCTTTCTTTCATCGCGGCGGGGCCGGCCCTGGGGGTCGGCCCCCGAAGACGGACTGGCATCTCGGAGGTCTCTCAGTCAAAAGGAGAGCACAAATATGCCAAGCGATATACCCAGTCCCCCAGCCAAGTATCTGAGTCGGCTCCGAAACCGATGGCCCGTGGCCGAAAGAACGATGGCCTTTCAATTCGATAAGCCGCCCAGTTTTGCCTTTCGTCCCGGCCAGTGGATGGACATCACCCTCCTTCATTCCTTCGCGGCTGACCCCAAGGGCAAGGTGCGCGGCTTCTCCATCGCCAGCGCCCCGCACGAGGAACAGCTCATGGTGGCCACCCGCCTGCGTGAGACCGCCTTCAAGCGGGAACTGGCTCGAATGCCGTTGAACACCGAGGTCCAAATAGAGGGCCCCGGCGGCAATTTGGCCCTCCACAACAACCCCGCCCGCGCGGCGGTCTTTCTGGCCGGCGGCATCGGTGTTACGCCCGTCCGCAGCATTTTGTTCCACGCCGCCCGTGAAAAACTCGCCCACCGGATCGTCTTCTTCTATTGCAATCACCGGCCTGAGGACGCCCCCTTTCTGGATGAACTGACGGCGCTGCAGCAGCGGAACCCCAACTACAGCTTGATTGCGACCATGACCCAAATGGACAAATCCCGCCGTCCCTGGACGGGGGAGCGGGGCCGCCTCGCTCCGGCCCTGCTGGCCAAGCATCGCGCCGGTTTGGCATCCCCAATCTATTATGTGATCGGCCCGCCAGGCATGGTCAACGGCCTGCACCGACTGCTGAACCAGGCCGGCATTGACGATGACGATATTCGCACGGAGGATTTCGGCGGTTACTGAGCGGAAAGCTTGACAAAGGACATGCTATGGAGAATTCACAATTCGATCTGGTTGGGCTGATCGACACCGTGTTCCGGCCCAAAGACGGGGAGCGCATCGGTGTCTTTATTGATTTGGAAGACCCGCAGGCAGTGCGCGAGGCGAAGTTTCTCGACGGGGCCAACCACGTCACTTGTCGAATCGCCTACGAGGTCTTCTACCGCGGCTTGCTCGAAAAGAAGCGCCAACTACCGTTTGCCAGTATCGAGTTTTACGCCTACACGTCGACCGGTGGCAGCAACCTGGATTTGCCGACGACCGTTGTGGGCCTGAACGGAATGACCCGGCGGTTGGTGGAAGACGTTTTGAGCCACCTGAACATTGTGCTCTATCTCTCGACCTATTCCGCCACTGCGCCCCTCACGGCGTTTGCCAAGAGAATGGGCTTTCGCGGCGCGACCATGCATGGCTGCAACGAAACGATCCTCCACACCGGGCTTGCCCGGAATTATGAAGAGGTTTCCGCCAAGGCGGAGCGGTTTCGCCAAGCGCTGACCCGTTGCGACAACATGGTGCTCCAGTTTGGAGCGCTGGGCCACGAATACCAGCTCATCCTGGAGTTGGGCCGCCAGGAAGCTCAGAAAAGCCACGGCCTATGCCGCGTCCCGGGAGAAATCGCCAACCTGCCTGCCGGTGAAATCTACTGGGTGCCCGTTGGCGCTCGCGGCCAGTTCCCGATGAAATTCAAGGAGGACGGCACGCTGGCCTTGATGGAGGTCGCGGAAACCCGGATTCGTAACGTCTCGCTCCTGCGCGGCAGTTCGGCGACGGTGCGACAAGCCCTGGGGCTCTTCCAAAGCGACCCGGCAACGGGCGAGCTGGGCGAACTTGGGTTGGGTACGCAGGTGCTGCCATTTGCCGGAGCCGACATTCAGGATGAAAAGGTTCTGGGCACCGTTCATGTGGCCACGGGCCGGGACGATCATCTAGGCGGCTCGCTGGACCCCAGCAAGTTCAATGACAAGAGGCACGCGACGCACGAGGACATCCTGTTTGCCCCGCACAAGACGCCGGAGATCAACCTGCGCGGCGTGTGGATGCACAAGGACGGCAGGGAGGTCTTGTTGATCAAGGATTACCAGCCCACCAAATTCGCACAGCAGGTCGCTTTGTGAAGGGAAACCCGTGGGAGACTAGGCGGCCTCTTGCTGCATTGGGTGCGGCTCTACCGAGAATTGAGGAAGACCTTATGAATGCTCTTGGCTTAAACGAACAACAACTGCAGAGAATGAGAACGCAGCCCGGCTTCGTTGCCGCGCTGGACCAAAGCGGGGGCAGCACGCCCAGAGCCTTGGCTGCTTACGGAATTACGGAAGGCGCATGGTCCAACGAAGACGAGATGTTCGCGCTTATGCATCAGATGCGAGCGCGCATCATTACCAGCCCCAGCTTCACTGGCGAAGGGATTCTTGGCGCGATCCTGTTTGAGAACACCATGGACAGGGAGATCGAGGGGCAACCCACGGCGGACTATCTCTGGAACGTGAAACGGATTGTCCCGTTCCTGAAAGTGGACGAAGGCCTTGCGGAGGAGAAAGACGGGGTGCGTTTGATGAAACCAATGCCGCAGCTTGCCGCGCTGCTCAACCAGGCAAACTCCAAACGCATTTTCGGCACCAAGATGCGCTCTTTCATCCACCAAGCCAATATAGTGGGGATCAAAGAGATCGTGGATCAGCAGTTCGCAGTGGCTGGGCGGATTCTCGCAGCGGGCCTCGTGCCCATAGTCGAACCGGAAGTGGATATTCATTGCCCCGAAAAGGCCAAAGCTGAGGAGACGCTCAAAACAGCCGTACTCGAGAAGCTCAGCACGTTGCCAGCCCGGCAATTGGTGTTCCTCAAGCTTACGCTGCCGGAGCGCGACGACTTTTATGCCGATTGCGTCAAACATCCGAACGTAGTGAGGGTGCTGGCGCTCTCCGGGGGGTATTCCCGGGAAGAAGCCAACGAACGTCTTCGCAGGAATCAGGGCGTCGTCGCGAGCTTCTCGCGGGCTTTGGTTGAGGGACTGTCGGCCCAGCAATCCAATGCTGAATTCGATGCCCTGTTGGATGCGTCCATTCGGAGCATCTTTGAGGCGTCCACGGTTAAGCAGCCAAGCAGGAAGCAAGATAGGGATCTGCAGACGGCCTGAGCAGGAGTGTCAGTGTCTTCACACTGCGGCCATTGCGTTCATCGCTGAATCCGACGCCTGTCCGTTCTTCTTCTTCTTCGTGCTGAACCCGGACCTGCAAGTGAAAAGCTTCTCTGCGAAGGGACCACTCGACACGCCAAGCGCCCCAGCCAAGCGATGCCCTTCCGGCATTGGGGGAGGCCACTCCGTTGCCAATCTACTATGTCGTTGGCCCCTGTCGTTCAAGCCACTCACGCTGCGCCTGCTGAGGAGGTTGCTCCGCCGCCAGTGTACTATGTCGTTGGCCCGCCGGGCATGGTCAACGGCCTGCACCGACTGCTCAACCAGGCCGACATTGATGACGACGACATCCGCGCGGAAGAGTTCGGCGGCTATTGACAACCCAAGCGCGCCACGGCGTGCCGGCGCGCTCCGGGAGTTCGTTGCCGGCGTGCCGGCCATGCCGGTGCATTGGTATTTGAGGAAGATTCGAACGGTTTTGGTTGCGTTGGCCCTTGGATCGCTGCTTGCCCTCGCCGGGTGCGTTCCAAACAGTCAACCCCGTTTGATCGTCGGCATGGAATTGAACTATCCGCCCTTCGAAATGATCGATGCGCATGGCCGCCCGGCCGGCGTGAGCGTGGACCTGGCGGAGGCCTTGGGCCGGTTTCTTCATCGCCCTATCCAGATTGAGAACATCCCGTTCGACGGCCTGATCCCCGCGCTCAAGACGGGCAAGATCGATCTGATCCTCTCTTCGATGACCGCGACACCGCAACGCGAGCAGTCCATCGCTTTCTCGGAACCCTATCTGCGGACCGGCTTGTGCCTGCTGGTCAACCAGCGGGCGAACATCCGCTCGATTGACCAGGCCGACCGGCCCGGCGTTACCGTCGCCGTGAAGCAGGGCACGACTGGCCAGCTTTACGCCGAAGCGCATTTGAAGCGCGCCCGCGTGCTGGTACTGGACAAGGAAGACGCCTGCGTGCTCGAAGTGGTGCAGGGCAAAGCCCAGGTGTTCCTTTATGATCAGATCTCCGTGTTCGAACACTGGCGACGCAACCCGGACACGACCATGGCCATCCTCAAGCCGTTTCAGGAGGAGCGTTGGGCGATCGGCCTCCGCCGGGGTGACAACGGGCTGAAAGCCCGGGTGAATGCCTTTCTGACCGGGTTCCGCGCCGAGGGAGGTTTTGAGCGCCTGGGCGACAAATACCTCAAGCAACAGAAAGAAGCCTTTCGAAAGCTGGGCATTCCGTTTTATTTTTAGCGCCGTACATGAAACTCACGCTCAAGCCGCTGCTCTGGGAACCCGCCGACCCGCGCCACGGGCCGGTGGCCTGGAGCGCGCGGCTGACCGGCGCATTCCTGGCCTTGGTCCTGGTAGCGCTGGTGTTCTGCTTTGCGTTTCACCAACTGACCTATCGCTGGAACTGGCCCTCGGTTTTCCGCTACCGTTGGGACCTGTTGTCGGGCTGGCTTGTGACCATCGCCATCTCCGCGGCCTCGCTGGGGCTGAGCACCCTGATTGGGCTGGGGTTTGCGCTGGCGCGACGCTCGCGGTTGCTGGCGTTGCGTTACTTCGGCAACCTTTACGTCGAGGTCGTCCGCGGCACGCCCCTGTTGGTGCAAATCCTGATCTTTTTCTACGTCGTCGCCGCGGCCTTTCGCCTGGAGAATCGCTACCTGGCTGGCGTGCTCATCCTCTCCTTCTTCAGCGGCGCCTACATCAGCGAAATCATCCGCGCCGGCATCGAGAGCGTGGGCCAATCGCAACTGGAGTCCGCCCGCGCCATCGGCCTGACGCGCGCTCAGACCTACCGCTACGTGATCTTCCCGCAAGCCTTGCGCCTGACGCTGCCGCCGCTGGCCGGGCAGTTCGTGTCGCTCATCAAGGATTCCTCGCTCCTGTCAATCATCGCGGTCAACGAGTTTACCCAGGCCGCCCGCGACGTGAACTCCGTCACTTACAGCACTCTGGAGTGCTACCTGCCGCTGGCCGTTGGCTACCTGATTTTGACGCTGCCGATCTCGCTCTGGACGCGCGCCCTGGAGAAGAAGGTCCGCTTTGACACTTAAGATTGCCAACCTCTCAAAACGCTTTGGCGAGCACCGGGTCCTCGACGAGGTCTCACTGGACGTCGAGGCCATTCAAAGCCTGGTGCTGATCGGCCCTTCGGGCGGCGGCAAGACCACATTGCTGCGCATCCTGGCCGGCCTGGAAATTCCGGACTCCGGCAGCCTCACCTTCAACGGCGCGCCGCTGGCTTTCGATGAAGCGACCCTCCAGCGTCACCGCCGCGCGGTCGGAGTCGTATTCCAGGCTTACAACCTCTTTCCGCATTTGACCGCGCTGCGCAACGTCACGCTTCCGCTGGAGAAGGTTCACGGTCACGCGTCGGCGGCGGCGCGCGAAATCGCGATGCAGTTGCTGCGCCGGTTCCAACTGGACGCCCACGCGGACAAGAGGCCCGCAGCCCTGTCCGGCGGACAGCGGCAGCGCGTGGCCATTGCCCGGGCCGTCGCGATCAAGCCCCGCGTGCTGTTGCTCGATGAACCGACCTCGGCGCTCGACCCCGAGATGACCGCGGAGGTGCTCGACATGATCCGCGAACTCCGCGCTGAAGGGCTTGACCTGATCCTCGTGACCCACGAAATGGGTTTCGCCCGCGTGGTGGCCGACCGGGTCGCGTTCCTGGCCGGCGGCCGCATCATCGAAACTGGCGAGACGGCGCGGGTATTCGGGGCGCCGGTGAGCGAAGGCTGCCGGAGATTCTTGGCCACGGTGCTGAAGTACTGACGGCGCCGTGAGCTCCTGCATCCACCTGCTGTCATGCTTCTTGACGTTGGCGATTCGTATCAAGAAGGCGCTTTTCTTTGACCTGCGTCAAGATGCCCGTGCTCGCAATCCGATAATCTGGCCGTGTTGACAACAGACAAGGGCGGGACCGGATTGGCGTGGCCAAGCAGGCCCGAGGGTGCAAGAACCCGTCTCAACATGAGAGAAGCGCTATGGACGAGAAATCTATTTACGAGCATTATACGAACGACCACGAACACATCCGGCGGTTGCTTGAACAGTTCCAGAGGCTGAAGACGACGCAACCTTTCGGCGCCAAGCAGGCCTTGACCGAACTCCGGTCCGCGTTGGAAAGGCACATCCTGTGGGAGGAGCGAATTCTCTTCCCCTGGTTCGACCACAAGTGCGCCGAGAGGAATTACAGCCCGACCCCTGCGTTCAAACGCGAGCACGGACAGATCCTGATTTATCTGGACGACATCGCGAGGAAGGTGGAGCGGGGAGACTTTGGTACGGAGGAGGTTGAGGAGAGTCTCGAACTGATTCTGCGCCTCCACAATCAGCGCGAGGAAGAAGAGTTCTACTCGGTGTTGGACAAGGCCTTGAACGAGGCGGAGCGAGGGGCCGTCCTGGAGGCGATGGGTCGGTGCCAAGCCTCCATTTCTCGACTTACGCCAAGGGACCCGTTCGAAGACACGCCTCGGCAATTACAAGAGGCCGTCGAGGCGGCTTGCCGCCTTTCGTGCAGGTGTTCCTCCTGATGCAGTCGCATTCGAGGCCTTAGAATTGCCGAACAACCAAGATAGCCAACCACGTGTGTGTCGGGTCACACCCGTCAACCACCGGCAACACCACCCCCGTATCCAAAATTCTTTGAGATTCAATTCCATCATCCGCTGGCACCGTATATCGCTGAGCGATACATGTCAAGACGCGGCTTTCTCGGCACGACGGCGAGACGTTCCATCATGGTCTTTCTTGCCATCCGTGCTAGACTCAGGGGTGATGGCTGCATCCAATAAACTTACCAAGGCGCATTACGAAACCCTGGCTGGATTCCGCTACGCCCTGCGCCGCTTCTTGCACTTCAGCGAGGAGGCCGCCAAGTGCGCCGGCATTACGCCCCAGCAACACCAGGCCTTGCTGGCGATCAAAGGGTTTCCCGGCCGCGACGTCGTCACGGTGGGCGAGCTGGCCGAACGGCTGCAACTGCGCCATCATAGCACCGTGGAGCTTCTGGATCGGCTAATGGATTTGAACTTGGTGGTCCGTCAACGTTCCACGATGGATCGCCGCCGAGTAGAGGTCCGGCTCACCGAAGGCGGCGAACAAATCCTGGGTGATCTTTCCGCGGCGCACGATGAGCAGCTTCGCCGGCTGGGCCCGGAACTGGCCGCGGCCCTGAGGCAACTGGGGAGCCCAAAACGCAACTGATGAGAGCCGGGAAGCCTTTTAGGATTCTCGGATGAGCGCAACGGCGGGAACACGGCAAACCTTCGAGTGAAGGCGATAATCCTGGCTGAATGATGCTGGACCTAGATTCGTCTCCGCCACGGAAACCACCTTGCAACTTTCCCATTGGCTTCGAGCGGCGGCAAGGTCACGCGCCGGAATCGGCCTTCGCAGTGGACGAGGACGCACTGGTGGTCGCGAAGATTGCGGAGTTTGTGCGGCTTGATCTTGTGCTCCTCGGTGTCGGAATAATTGACGCTGCGCTTCCCCGCGCTGGAACCCCAGGACCGCTTTACCACGCGCTTCTTGCCGAGGAAGTCGGCGGCCTGAACGGCGTCGGCTTCATCGGCTGAGCGGAAGATGACGCGATTGCGCAGATTCAACGTCAGCACCCTGGATTTGTCGTTGCCCAGGGGCGGGAGAAACGAGGTCGTGCTCTGGGCTGCGGCGATGATGGTTGCGCCCGCCTCGCGGATGACGTCCACGCAGTTATAGTCGCTGGTGCCATCCTCGCTGGCGGTCATGAACCGCTGGGCCTCGTCCGCCCAGAGGATGAGCAGGTTGTTGCCGGCGCGCTCCGCGCGCGGGCAGTCGAAGCGCCGGAGGGCGTGATTGTAGTAGAGGAGCTTGAGGAAGGTGTTCACATACCGGCGCTCGGTCTGGAATTTCTGGGGCATGGTCACGCAAATGATTTTGCCCCGGTCAATGGCGCCGAAGTCAAAGGTGCTCTCCTCTGCGCAGAAGACCTCGGCCACTTCGGGTGTCAGGAAGTATTGGAGGTAATTGCCGATGGTCTCGCGCACGCCGCCAAACTGTTCCTCCGGCTGGTTGAAGAACCGGTTGGCAAAGTGTGCATAGACGGCGGCGCGGCGGGGCGTTTCGAGGAGGTTTTGAAAGTTCTCCATCTCCTCCTCAAGCAAGTCCCTGTCGGAGAGCAATTGGAAGGCGGCGAGCAAAGTCACCGGGCGATGCAGTTCGAAGAGCATTTCCAGGGCGTGGGCGACGTGGGTTTGGGCCTGGCTCTTGAAGAAGCCCTTGTCACCACCCTGGCCGAGGCTGGTGGCGGTGTCCACGATGAATTTGGCGTAGGTGCTGAAAGGAATGCTCCGGTCGCCGGCCAGGTTGAACCGGTGGGGCGGCGTCCAGTGCGCGCCCCCGTGGTCCGGCCGGATTTGCAGGTGGATGAGGTCCGACTCGCGGCCGTAGTGGCGGGCCATGGCGGAGAGGGTCTCCCAATAGACGCCCTTTTCGTCGATGCACAGGCCGCCCCAAGCCGGCTCGTTTTGAAAGACCTGGTGGGCGAGTTGGTTGATGCCGGAACTGGTCTTGCCGGAGCCGGTGTCCCCGGTAATGAGCCAGCCGCGGCAGAACTGGCTTTTTGTCCAGGTCAGGCCGCC
>JAJYHY010000130.1 GCA_021784555.1 bacterium | reverse complement strand
AGCCGCCGGCGGCGATCGTGCCGCTCCAGTTGCCGCTGAAACCAGCCGGGAAGCTGATGCCTGTAACCGTCAGCGTGCTGTTGCCGCTGTTGGCGATGGTCAGCGTCGCCTGGGCGCTCGCGCCCACCGTTACGTTGCCAAAGGCCAGGTTCCCGCTCAGGCCAATGATGCGCGTCGTAGCCGAAGGAGTACCGAGGCGGAAGAATTGACTCCGGCTGGAGCCGTCCACACTTACCGTGTTCTGGCCGCCCACGACCACCGGCAGAACGGGGAGGGGCATCCAGACCGCCGAGGGGCCGAGGCTGGCGCTGACCTCCAGCTCGAGGTTCGTGACCGAGATTGGCCAGGAAAGGAGAACCCCGTTCCCGCGATGCTGAATCCCCAGCGCGCCCTGCATCCCGGCGCTCACGCCTCTCCCCACAACGGCAAGCATGTTGGTGCCGCCGTTTGCGTCCGAATCGACGATCAGGTTGCCGCCGTAAGTCCCGGCCGCAGTTGGCGCAAAGACAACCATTACGTTCGTCGAGGCGCCGGCCGCGAGTGTGCCGCTCCAGGGACCGCTGAACCCGGGTGGATAGGTGATGCCGCTCACGGTCAGCGGCGAGTTGCCAGTGCAAGAGATTGTCAGCGCGGCTTGGGCCGTCGTTCCCACGGAGACATTGCCGAAGCTTAGGTTGCCGCTTAAGTGGATGTAGTGGTCGTCGGTTGAGATGACCGGGGCGTACGTCGCCGTCAGGCTGGTCATCTGGTTAGCGCTGATGGTTGCCGGCTGATTCGTTGGGGCTGTCCAGCCGCTTGTCGTATTGAAGCTCACCGTATGAATACCAATGCTCAAGCCCGAAACCGTCGCCCCGCTTGGCTCCCAAACCCCGCCGTCCACCTGCCATCGCGCCCCAGCGCTGATCGCCTCGGCAGGGGAGAGCGTCACCTCCAAGGACCCGGTCAGAGCGGGCGTGGAAACCGTTCCCGACTTTAGAATCAACTCCGAATCTCCAGCGGCAAAAAACGTGCCATTGCCGTAACCAAGGCTATAGAGGGCCGTGGTCGTCCCCGAATTCCGCGACGTCCAACTCGCTCCGTCCGAAGAGCTCAAGATTGTTCCCGCGTCGCCCACCACGACGTAACTGCCGCCGGCAAAGGCCACGCCGTAGAGGGCCTGGGTTGTGCCCGAAGATTCGACAACCCAGGTGGTTCCATCCAAAGAGCGGAGGATGTTGCCCGCGTCGCCCACCACGACAAACCCGCTGGCGCCATACGTCACGCCATACAGGTCCGCGCCCGTGCCGGCGCTCCGGCTGCTCCAATTCAGCCCATCCGGCGATGTCAAAATCGTGCCGCCCGGCCCCACGGCGACAAAGAGGCCATTACCGAAGCCCGCCGCGTAGAGTTCGTTCGTCACGCCCGAGTTCCGCGAAGTCCAATTGACCCCATCGCTGGAACTGAGCACCGTACCGGCGGCACCCACCGCCAGGAGGGCGCCATTCCCATAGGCGATGCCATCCAGATAGCCAAGGGTTCCGGAGTTTTGGCTCGCCCAAACCACGCCGTCGGATGAGGTCAATATTGTCCCGGAGTCGCCCACGACCACAAACTTGCCCGCCGCGTAAGTGACACTCCAAAGCGTATTGGTTGTCCCTGAGATTTGGGCCGGCCAATTCGTGCCGTCACTGGAGCTTAAGATAGCCCCGGCGAAACCCACAGCCACTTCGGTTCCGCCACCATACGCCACAAAGGTGAGCGCCGTGCCCTGCGACGGCAGATTCTGTTCCACCCACTCGTCCAGACCTCCACTCGTCCCGGTGCCGGAAACTCCGGCTCCGGACACGGTGATGCTGGCGCTGCCGCCCGTGGCGTCTGAAACAACAGTGATAATTCCGTTGTAGGTGGCTACAGCCGTTGGCGCAAAGGTGACTGTCACTCTTTGCGAACCACCTGCCGCGATAGTCCCCGAAGACCAGTTGCCGCTATAGCCGGCCGGATAGCTGATACTGCTGACCGTCAGCATGGCGTCGCCACTGTTGGTGATGATTAAGGCACTCTGAACGATCTGGCCCTCAGTCACATTGCCGAACGCCAGGCTGCCGCTTAAGCCAATAATCTTGGCTGTGGCAGCCTCGTAGGTGGCGGCAAGAGTCGCCGTCTGCCCGGTGTTGATGGTCACCGACAGAGGCGCCGGCGCAAGCCAGCCGCTGATCACTTTAAAGCCGACGGTGTGAGCGCCCGTCGTGAGGCCCGAGACGGTCTCTCCGCTGTCGTGCCAAGCGCCTCCGTCCACCTGCCACTGCCCTCCCGAACTCACCGCCGCGACCGGACTGAGGGTCACCTGCAACGAGCCGGTCGATGGAGCGCCGAGGGGGGAAGAGGCCACAATAGCGCCGTTGTTGCCAACCAGGTAGAACTGTTGATCGGCATAAGTTGCGCCGTGCAAATCCTCCGTCGTAGGTGAAGAATCCTGGTTCCACCACACGCCGCTGGGCGAGGTTACAATCGCGCCGCCCGAACCCACAGCCACAAACCAGCCGCCGCCGTAAACCACGTCGTTTAGGTCCACCCCGGGCGCTGACACGTGCGCGGAGGACCAGTTGGTTCCGTCGGCGGAGGTCACCACCGTGCCTGCCTTGCCGACCGCGACGAATTGGCCCGCGCCAAACGTCACGCCATTCAGAGCATTGGCCATCGCCGGCGACACGTCCACCCAATTGGTGCCATCCGCCGAGGTGACGATCTCCATCGCGCCACCAGCCGATCCTCCCACAGCCACAAATTGGCCGTTGCCGAACGCGGCAGCGGCCAGGGTTGGATACGCGAGGACGGACAGCTTCCCGGAAACCCAACTGGTGGAGTCCGCGGACACGGCGACTGAGGCTTGCCAGCCAACCGCAACGTACACTCCCTTACCCCAGGCCGTGTCGTTCGGGTAGACACCACCGGCCCCTTCCCCTGCCCACTGGCCGCCGTCCCCGGATTCGAAGACGACGCCTGAGAAACCCGCTTCGCCAGCCAGAAGAAAACGGCCTCCTACGAATCGCACCCGGTCAAGCTCTAGCCCCGTATAGTCGCTCAAAGAGCCATTCGCCGCCCAAGCCGCCGCGTCCGATGAGGTGTAGAGCGCGTTGGCGGAATTGTCCGCCACAAACCGCCCGTTGCCGAAGGCAATGGATTTCCAGTCGCCCATTCCCGCAACGGCCTTGCTCTGCCATTGCAGGGCGGCGATTCCGCTCCCCGACACCACTGCGGCGCCGTTGCCGCTGGAAGCGTCCGAGCTGACGCTCATCTGGCCGCTGAAACTGGTGGCGGCGCCAGGCGCGAACGTCACCGTCACGTTGGTCGAACCGTTCGGCGGGATTATCCCGCTCCAGTCGCCGCTGAAGCCGGAAGGATAGGTAAGGTGGCTGACGCTCAGCGCGTAGAACCCGCCGTTCGTGATGGTCAGGGTGGTCTGAGCCGTCGTCCCCACCGTCACAGTGCCCATGGCCAGGTCGCCGCTCAAGCCGATAATGCGCTCGTCGATGGGCGAGCCGACCGTCAAGACGGCGGGGTTGCTCGTCACCGCGCTGGCCGTGTTGCTCACAATTACACTGTAGCTGCCCGCGTCGGACCACTGAAGATTGTTCAACGCCAGGGTGGCGCTGGTCTGCCCGGACAGCGCCGCGCCGTTCTTCTCCCATTGGTAACTGAGCGGGCCGCTGCCCGACGCAACCACCTGGAAGCTCGCCGAATCTCCCTCTGCTATGGTCTGGCTGCGCGGTCCAACATCGATGGCCGGCGCCGAATAGACAAAGTTGTTTTGGCCGGCAAGGGGCGTCACCACGCCGCCCAAGTTCGCCGAGCCGCCAAAATAGACCGTCCCGCCGGCCTGGCCCGCGGGCGGCGCGAAACCGTAGGTGAGTGTTTGTAAAGACGAACCCGCGAAGGGCCCCCAGGAGACCGTTCCACTGCCGGCATTGAACGCGCCGCTCTGGCTGATGTTGCTTGCCGTCCAGCCCTGCGGAAGCCGCTCCCGCACCGTGTAAGACGAAACCGTCGAGGCTGGCCTAACCGAAATCGAAACGACGAAGTTTGTGGTGTCGATGGTGCGGACGGCGGTTCCGCCACCCGTCCCCGCGCCGCCGGTCGTGTCCACCGACAGAAGAGCGCCATCGCTGGTCACGGAGTTAGTTTCCGACAGGGTGCTCTGGATGTCGATGCTCGCGCCGACAATCACCGTGTAAACCCCGGCGTCGGAAACCTGGACATTATTTATGGTCAAAGTGTCAGAGGCCGCATTCTCCTCCAGTCCGCTGTCGCGGACCAGGACGCCATCCTTGAACCATCTGTAATCCGTAAACCAGAAGTAGTCCGTCGCATTTACATTCGCCGCCGCCCCCACCGTAAAGCTCACCACAGCGCCGGGTGCCACCGTCTGGCTTTGCGGCTGAGTCGTGATCGACGTCGATTGAGCCAGGACAAGGGCGGGCAAGCCGAGAAGGAGGGCCCAGACGGCCGCATAGGTTGCTTTGGTTGTTTCGCTTCTATTTCGTTTCATGGGTGCTCTCAGTTGGTGTTGTTGGTTAGATGGCGCCGGTCAGGTTTTGTGTTTCATAGCTGTCATTGTCTTAAACCGGCCCGCAGGTTCCATGCCGCGCCGAAGGCGCACACCCGCGCTCGCCGTTCCAGGTCAGGCCGGCCGGGGAAAGGCGGCTCTCCCTGGCCTCGCGCATTGTCACACGCCGCCGGCCGGGCCGTCGGGCCGGCCTGGGAGGGCGGTGGATTAGCAACGTACATGTGAGATTGAAGATTGCTTTATTGACAGTGCCTGTCCCGTCCTGAGACACACACGAGACGTGGCGGCATACCAAGGAGCACGAGGAGGAAGCGCAGAATCAACCTGGCTTAAAAGCCGGCGCCAGGCTTTGCGCCAACCCACGCGCTGTTTAAACACGCTGTTGAATCGCGAAACCGAGCCAAACCCAACCGCAGCCATCACTCCCCAGGCGGCGCATTCGGACCGTGCCGCGCCTTTATGATTTTAGAATTGTCAAACACGTCTCAAAGACCTATTCTCCCCACATTGCCGAAGGAAAACCCGTCGGCGCTCTGAATGCTATATGAATAACTCATGTTCCCCCTCTTTTTCCCGGCGAACTTTCCTGGCGATTTCCGGGGCCATTCCCGCGGCCTTTGCCGCGCGCGCGTCGGCCGCTGAAACGTCACGCGAGCCTGCCGTTCCACAGCCCGCCGGCGCGAAGCAATACCCCATCGGTCTCGAACTTTACTCCGTGCGGGACGAATTGGCGCGCGACCTGGCCGCCACCCTCCGGGCCGTGGCGCAGGATGGCTACCAGGTGGTCGAATTCTACGCGCCCTACTTCCAGTGGACGCCCCCCTATGCCAAAGAGGTCCGTGCCCAATTGGACGACCTCGGCCTGCGTTGTTACTCGACCCACAACGGCTTCGCGTCATTTGCTCCCGGAAAACACATGGCCCATGCCATCGAATTAAACCAAATACTTGGCACCCGTTACATCGTGCTGGCCAGCGCCCCCGGTAGCACCCGGGGCGTTGAAGGCTGGAAGCGCCTCTGTGACCACCTCACGACCGCGGTCGAAGAGTTGAAGCCGCATGGCCTGGGCGCCGGCTACCATAATCACCAGGCCGAATGGGCCAGGCTGGGAAACGGCCAACGCATTCTCGAACTCGTCGCCGCCAACACCCCCAAGGACTTCGTACTGCAGTTGGACGTCGGCACCTGCGAGGAGGCCGGCGCCGACCCGGTCGCCTGGGTTAAGGCCAATCCCGGGCGCATCAAGGTCATGCATCTCAAAGACTGGGCGCCAAGCAAGGGCTATCGCGTCCTGTTTGGTGAGGGCGTGACACCCTGGAGAAAGCTCATCGCCGCGGCGGAATCCGTCGGCGGAGCCGAGTATTTCCTAATCGAGCAGGAGGGGAGTCGTTTTCCTGAGCTTGAAACGGCCAAACGTTGCCTGGAGAACTGGAGAGCAATGTTCGGGAGGGCCTGACGCCGTATAGATCATTATAGGGAGGTCGAATGGGTCGCGGCTCCGCTTGTCCGTGCCTTTCCAGACGAGTTGCGGGCCCGGCGACGGATCGCCGACGATAATCAGTTGAGCGAACACAGCATAGCATTTTTCCGAGTTGGAAAGGAAATTCGGTTTGTCCACGCCGTGGAGATAATCGCCGATGTGCTTGCATGCGGCCGCTATGTCGGCCAACCAGGCCGTCTCAGGCGGAATAGAGTTCACGAGCACGTTTCAGGATGTGCCGGCGCCGAATCCAGTTGTCGCTCCTCTCGACCGATTCTCGCGAGATAAAATGCACGGGCCGACCCACCAGCGCGGCCAACTCATCTTCCATGGTAATGATGTCCCATCCCCAGTGGGCATCCGGCTAGAAGGCGTAGAGAAAGTCCATGTCGCTGTCGGGCCGGAAATCATCGCGCAGCACCGAGCCGAAGACCTCCAGCCGGGCGATCTTCCAGCGGCGGCAGAACCCGGCGATCTTTTCGACGGGCAATTCAAGGGCGGCAGCTAAGGCCATTCCACGCAGCGGGAGCTTAGGCGCTCATGAGCGGCTGTCCCTTTCCTCTCGAACGGCTCGTTCAATGCCGTCCCGCTCGATGGCGTAGCCCTTTGGGAGCTCGAAAACCCAGGCATTGCCTTTCCGGACGAGCTTACCGCGAACCTGCTTTGGCTCCGGACGGACAAGCCTGCGTCCGCGGATCTCTCCCGCCTCAAAACGCCAGTCCACCTGGTCGTTGAGCCGAAGTCCGGTGGCTTCACGTACGTCTTGTGGTATGGTGATCCGCCCCTTTTCGCCTAACGCGCTTGCGCTCATAGCTCAACTCTCCGACCTTCAAAGGTCTGTTGCAAGCCTTTTAGGCCGCCCTCGATTTGCTCAGGCCCACGCGCTGCGAAGCCGCCGCCCCTTGTGTCAATAGTGAGGACATTTGCTTTGATAACAGATGGAAGTACATGCGGAACTCGCTACCTCGACCACGTCATCAGGGAACTTCAGCAGACAGTGACCCGGCTTCACGCCTTTGTGGATTTGGTAGAGTTTGCCGGCTGCCCTAATTGGCCTGCTTTCAAGGTTGATAACCCGCGGCTCAGGCGAATGCAATCAAACCGGGACCAATAATGTTTTTTTTGCTTGATCAGCCCCTAATGCGCGCTTTTTGTGGTTTAATACTATGCACCTCACGAAAGGAAAGTTCTATAAGGGAGCAATGGAAGACAGTCTGAATGACAAGATCTTTCAGTGCATTGATCATGAATCCACCTCGGGGTGGGTTCGAGCAAAGACTTGGAGTATCGGCGCAGTGGGTGTCAGTCCCGGTGGCAGTCTTCGGTTCGAGGGCGAACGGTCTCTAAACATCAACAAGTGTTTAGAGGTTAGAGAGATCGACCCAGATGAGTTGGGTCTTCCGTGAGAGTGAAACTCGCAGGCCGTCCGGTTACCAATTCAATCAAGCCACCGAACACCCTTGCCTTCCGCTCGATCCACTTCAGTCACGGCTCTGGATTCACCTCCGGCCGCTTGGTGCGCACCCGCCGCGTGGTCTCGGCATACTCCTCAAGGACCGGCAACGCCACCGCGAGCTGGAAGCGCCGCTTCGCCCAGGCCACCATACAGTCCCGCGATTCGCCAGCCCAGAAGACGGCCGACACCACCACGTTGGTGTCGAGCACGACCGTCATTGGCCGGCACGCCTCTTCTCGGCTCGATATTCATCAATCACCTGCTGGACCATTGCCTCTTCCTCGGAGGTTTGGCTCCGGCGCAGCGACCCGGCCGCCGCGATGACCTCTCTCAGTTCCTGCTCGGTTGGCTCAGGGATGGGCGTGACGTAAAGCCCCTCCCCCACCTCGGTCACACGCACAGCCATGCCGGGCTTGATCCGTTTGCGTTCGCGCAGGCCCCTGGGTAGAGGCAATTGCCCTCGGGCCGTCACGCTGATTGTTGTCGTCACGGCCCTGCAATCAACTGGCCCGCCGCCGGGGTCAAGACTGGATCTCATGCAAGAGCCCAAAATGGGTGACCCGAATCAGGCTGGTTGAAAAACTCCCGGTTGCGATGAGGCCAACGAGCGTACCAGGTCCTCCGCCGCATCCCAATCGCCGACCAGCGGATGCAGCAGCAGGGCCGAGCGGGCGCGGAGGGCCGAACGTTCCACTGCCGCGCGGACCGCCTCTCGCTCGAAGGCCTTCATGGCCAGGGCCAGGCCTCGCACGGGTTCGGGGAGCCGCCCGAAGCGGCGGGGGCGAACTCCCGCCGAACTGATGTCGCATATAGTTTCGATCACGTCGTCATCGGCAAAATCGTCCAGGGCGGACTGGTTGAGGACATTGGCGACGACGCCGCGCGGGGTCTCCCACCGCAGCGCCCCAATGACTTCGAGCGCCATGCGATGGTAACCCGTGGCGCTACGAAACGGGTCGGCGCGCGCCGCGGGTGGGTCGAAGGCAGAGCCGCCGCTGGCTTCGAGCTTCAGGTATGAACCGGAGCGTTGATTCAGGTAGCGGGTGTAGGCGTCAATGGCGCGGGACTCGTCGCCGCAATCGAGCGTTTTGGAAATCTCAGCGAGGACTTGCTCATTGAGCCGCTCGATCTCCGCGGCGCGCGTGGTCTTGACCCGTGCCTGGTTCCGGTAGGCGGCCCCGCGCCGGTAATAGAAATAGAGGTATTCGGTCGGGATGACGCCGAGGCTGCGGATGAGTTCGGGGGCAAACAGGTCGGCTGGATAAAGGCTCCGGAGGGCTTGGTGATTGGCCAAAAGGTTGGCCGTCACGTCCTCTCCGCGCGCCCAGACCCTTCGCACCCAGCCCAAATGATTCAAGCCGGCGTATTCGCAACGGACTTCCGAGGAGGGCGTATCGAGCGCGCGTGCAATGAAATGAAACAACTCGACCGGTGTGTCGCAAATGCCGATCACCCGGAGTCTGGTGTGCAGCGCCAGGGCCTGGGCTATCAAGCCCGCCGGATTGGTAAAGCTCACATACCAGGCCTTCGGCGCGTAGCGCTCCACGATACGCGCGTGTTTGAGCGCCTCCGGGATGGTGCGCATCGCCATGAAAAATCCCCCCGGGCCGGTCGTTTCCTGACCGGCAAAACCGTGCTCAAAAGCCAGCCGTTCATCCCGTGCCCGCGCGGCAATCCCTCCCGGCCGGATGCTGCTGATGACAAAGTCGGCCCCTTCGACCGCGGCTTCCAGGGAGTCCTCCACCGCGATTTTCAAGCCGCCGCCTTCGCGCTCAACGATGGCCTGGCCGAGCCGTGCCATCAGACTGGCGCGTTGCCGGTCGATGTCATAGAGCGCCAACTCGCGAAGGCCGTTGCGCTCGGCAGTCTCATTCATTCCGTAAATGAGCAGCGGGGTGCGGATTCCGCCTCCGCCGATGACGGCCACTTTACCGCCGTTGGTAGTATTCATGGTATTGTACGACTTCATTGATTTCAGGAAAGGCATTCAGGGATCCCGGCTTGCGCACCGAGAGCGAGCCGCAAATCACGCCCCGCTCCAAGCACGTCTCCGAGCCTAACCCGGAGACAAAGCCATGAATGAATCCCGCGTTGAAGGCATCGCCGGCGCCGGTTGTATCCACGACTTCCACGCTGAGCGCCGCCTTGTAACTGCCCAGGTGGTGACAGGAGCGCGGACGCCCTCGTCCGCTGCCGCGGCTTCCCGGGGACGCGGACGAGGGCGTCCGCGCTCCTGCCACTTGCGCCAGACGGCCTGAAGCGGGCAGATAGGCCTGCTTATGAGGCGATTGGGCCCCGTCGAAGAGCACCGCCCCGCGCGGACCGAGCTTGATAGCGACGCCTCGCCCGCCGCCGGACGCGAACACCCGCAGCATTTCCTCCGGGTCCGATTTGCCGGTCATCAAGGCCGCCTCCGCCTCGTTCGGCAAGAACCAGTCCACTTCGCGCAGCAACGACCAGGAACTGGCGTGGGTCAGCCAATCCTCCTGCCAGCCCACATCGAGCGAGACGGTCGAACCGTTCGCATGAAGGGAGCGAACGAGGCCCAAGCCGGGGTCCGGCGGCAGCGGGTAGGCGAAGTGAACGTGTCTGGCGGCGGCCAGTTCGCCCGGAAGCTGAGGCGATTCGAGCCAGCTCGACAATTCCTCATTGGCGCCATTAAAGGTGAACAATGACCGGTCCTCCGCCAATGACACGGCGACCGTCAGCGCGGTTGGCATGCTTGAGAGCCGCACCTGCTCCACGCAAACCCCGCAACTGCGGACCCGATTCAACAACCATTCCCCGTCTTCGCAACCCACGACTGAAAAGCAACTCGTGGAGGCGCCCAGCTTCGCCAGTCCACAGGCGGTGTTAAAGCAACCGCCTCCGGCCTCGCGGTGGTAGTGCCGGGCGAATACCTCCTGGCCCGGTTTGGGCCAGCGATCAAATCCGGTCAGCACATGGTCCACAAACACGGAGCCGAACAAGGCGACGTCAAACCGTTTCATTAGAGAAGGGCCATTCCGAAGCCGCCCGCGCCCGCCAGAGATAGGCGCCGATGCCCAGGAGCAGCAGAAGGAGTCCCGCCGCGACGTAACGCCAGCCGTTGGTGGCGACGATGTAGGTCCAGCCGGCCAGCGCCAGCAGAGCGGGCAGGGGATACCAAGGCATCCGAAAGGGCAACGTCATATCCTTGCGCCGGGAGCGGATGAGCATCACCGCCACACACTGAACGAGGAACTGAATCATGGTTTGGATGACCATCAGGGCGGTAATCAAGGATTTCAAATCGAGCAGGCAGGCCAACGCGGAGGCGGCGCCCAGGGTCAGCAAGGACACGTGCGGAAAGCGTTTGGCGGGATGCAGGCGCGCGAAGACCTTGAAGAAATGCCCATCCACCGCCGCCGCGTAAGTCACTCGCGAATAGCCCAGCATCACGGCGAAGACCGAGCCGAAGGCGGCAATCATGATGAGCCAGGTCATGACGTCGGCCATCCCGGCGCCATATAACGTCTGAGTGAACAGCGACACGATGGCCGTCGAGCGTATCGCCTCTCGCCACGGCACAACCGAAATCACCGAGAACGTCATCAACAGGTAAAGGGTGCTGACGATCCCGATCGCCAGCAGAATCGAACGGGGGATAACCCGCCCCGGCTCGCGCACTTCACCCCCAATCAGGCAGATGTTGTAGTAGCCGCCATAGTCGTAGGCGGCAATGAGAGTGGCGGCGCCCAGCCCGGAGAAAAACGAGGTCGAGAGATTCCAGGCGCCCGGGGGAAAACTCAAGGCCCGGGCGGGATTCAAATGCGTGAGGCCGCCGAACACAATCACCAGGATCGTCCCCAAGACGAGGAAGAGCATGCCCGTGGAAATCCGCCCGATGGAACGGATGTCCCGGTAAAGCAGGATGGTGGCGAGGACACACACCGCGGCGGCGGCGCCCTTCACCTCCAGGGGTGTGAGCGGCGCCAGAAACCTTGCGTACTCCGCCAATCCTACCGCGCCCGACGCGATGCTCAGCGGCGAAACGACGATGCTTTGCCAAAGAAAGAGAAAGCTCATCAGCCTGCCCAAGCTGTGGCGACCGAAGGCCTCCAGCAGATAGGTGTACGGCCCCCCGGAGTTGGGCATGGCGGCGCCCAGTTCCGCCCAGACCAAACCGTCGCACGCCGAGAGGCAGGCGCCCAGCACCCACGCCACCAGCACCTGCGGCCCGCCCATCGCCGCCAGCGCCAGCGGGATGGTAATGAACGGCCCAATCCCAACCATGTTGAGAATATTGGCGCCGCAGGCCTGCAATGTCCCCAACTCCCTCCGCAGACCCTTGGCATCGGGAGTCGCGACACGCTCATTTTCGGCCTCCGCTGCTCGATGTTTGGATGATGGTTGTTGGATGTTGAATGTCGGTTGTTGGCGTTTCTTCAACCGCCGTTCTCCTCGGCGTGGCTGGCCCTGGCCACGAGCGCCTCTATCTCCGCTCGGTCCGGCGCGGAGAGTTGCGCCCCGAGGCGGATTACGGAGATGGCCGCCGCGGCATTGGCGAAGCGCACTGCCTCAATGAGCGGCTTGCCCTCGGCGAGAGCCACTGCCAGGGCGCCGTTGAAGACATCGCCAGCCGCGGTCGTGTCCACTGCCTCGATCTGGAAACCTGGCGCCATCACCTGTACACCGGAGCGTGAGGCGCACTCGGCCGCGGCCTGAACCGTCTCCAGCGGAATCTCGAGCTGCATCAAGACCCGATGAGCACTGGCGAAGACGGATTCGGCTTTCTGCACGTCACCCGGTGAGAGCCGTGCATTGGCGCCGCCGGCCACAGCGATGCTGTTCTGGCCATCCTTGGCCAGGAAGATCAGGGCCGCACCCGACGGCGCATCCGCGTCCCGGACAATATGTTCAACATGAATCCTATCCTTGAGGAACCCGGCGACGGCCTTTTCCCCGAACATGTCCTGCCCCACGCGCGCCACAAAGGTGACCTCCCCGCCCGCGCGGGCGGCGGCCACTGCCTGGTTGGCGCCTTTGCCGCCTGATGCGGTCGAGAAGTCGCCGCCCAGGATGGTTTCGCCTGGCTGGGGGATTCGTTCCAGGCGGATGGTCATGTCGGTATTTGAGCTGCCGATGACGAGGATGCGCGGTTTAGGCATAACTCAGATCTCAGTCTTTCGGTGGTGGCGAGTTCTCGGGGCCGAGGTCCGACAATTTCTTATCAATCGCCGCAATGGCCGCGTCAGCAGGCTCAAAAGAGGGCTCAAGCCGCCGCACGGTTTCGAATTCTTTGCGCGCCTGGTCGGGCCGCTTCTCCTGCAAGTAGGTCATTCCGAGATTGAAGCGGGCCTGCCAATAATCGGGTTTGAGCGCCACCGCCTCTTGGAACTGGGGCAGGGCCTCGCTTATTCGACCGGCCTTCTGCAGGGCCGTGCCGAGGTTGTTGTGGGCCGAGGCGTAGTCGGGCATGACTTTCACGGCCTCTTCGAATTGCTGGATAGCCTCTCGGGTGCGTCCGACTTGCATGAGGGCGTTGCCCAGGTTGTTATGGGCTTCGACGTAGTTCGGGAAGATGCTCAGGGCCGTCTTGTATTCACGAATTGCTTGGTCGAAGTTGTGCAGTCGCGCCAGGGCCAGGCCCAGGTTGTAATGGACATCCTCATCTTTGGGGTTCAACCGCGCGGCATTAGTGAGGACCTCCAGCGCCTCTTCGGGTTTTCCTTGGCTGAGGAGGTCGCTGCCTCGGCTCATTTGAGCCAGAAACTCCCGGTTTTTTTCGCCCGCAGGGGAGGGACGCTGGGCGGACGCCGCATTGGGCGGTGGATTGGAGTCGGCCTGGGGAATGTCAAAAGAAGGGGCCTCCGCCCTCTCCGAATGCCGCCAGACCCTCATACCAAACCAGCCTCCGGCGCCGAGCAGACAGACTGCGCCTGCCAGGACCGCCAGCTTCAAACCAGTCCGCCGGGCGGATGGGGGCGTGAGTGGTGAGGGCGCCCGACTGCTCCGCTGCTGATGTGAGTGCCGGTGCCGCCTGTGCTTTGATTTCATGCTTATCGTAGCATTGTAACCAGAGTTGGCCGATAGGCAACCATAGAACTCTTGGCGGGTGCGATTAGGGCGCACGACAGAATTCTTCGTAGCGCGGGATTGCCCCGACGCGCCGGGGCAATCCCGCGCTACGTGCCGAGGATTTCTGTCTTGCGCCCGTGCGATTAAAGGTGTCGGGCACGGGGGGCGCCGGGTCAGTCCTGCACCCTTTTCCGCCACTTCCCATCCTTCACCGCGGAAGAAGTGAGGACTGACCCCGCGCCTCGGGAGGCTTCCCGCCACCAGTCGCAGGCCAACCGCCAGGGTGGTCTGCGCCCAAGATAGACGAAAAATCGTGATTGACAAAACGTGCCCTTCTTGGAAAATCCAGCAACTCCGCCAAACGGGGGGCGGGCTCTGCCGAAGGGCAACCCGCCGACGGATAATGGCACAGGGCGGCGGAAGAAACACGATCAGAGGATGATAGGAAGCGCGAATGAGAGCATCGGCGGCAAGTATCGTAAAGGAGGTAACGGACACCTTTGCGCGCATGATAACGGCGATCGATGAGAAGGATGCCGGGGCCCGGGAGAATTACTACAGCCGGGAGGAGTTTGTGTCTGCCGTCGCCGGGGGAGACTGCTTTGGCCGGCGAGGCGATTGGGTCAAGGCGATCACGTCCTGCTTCGCGGAAAGAGACAGTCAGCATCTGGAGCCGCGCGAGGTGCAGGCTATCCCTCTGGCGGCAGACGCTGCCCTGCTTACAAGCCAAGACACGGTTGACATGCAGTTGAAAGGCGGCGAGCGCCCCAGATACAGACACGCATTTACAATGATATGGAAGAAAGGGCCGGTGGGCTGGCGGATTATGCATTCGCATGAATCCTGGGTGGAGGATTCGATCGGGTGAGGGAGAATATTGCGCCTCGGGCGCCAATTGCACCCATTCAAGCCATTCAAGCCGGACTCGTTGCTCCGGCCTGGAAGGCGCCGGGGTCAGTCCTGCACCTTTTTCCGCCACTTCCCTTCCTTCGCCGCGGAAAAAGTGAGGACTGACCCCGCGCCTGACCGGCACTTTTAATCGCACCCCTTCAAGCCGGACTCGTTGCTCCGGCTCAGAGGAGGGTGTATGGTTGGCGGATGTGTTTAGCTGTTCCGGGAAAGATAACCAGCATCACCGGGGAGGACCCGCTGACCCGCATGGGCAGGATTGACTTCGGCGGTGTTCTGAAGGAGGCCTGTCTGGCTTATGTACCCGAGGCCCGGATCGGCGACTATGTCATCGTTCACGTCGGGTTCGCCATCAGCCGGGTCGATGAGGACGAGGCGCAAAGGATATTTGAATACCTGCGCGAGATGGAGAACCTGGGCGAGCTAGAGGAGGCTGGCGTTGTGCCTGAGGCCAGTGATCTCGCCCCGCCCGGCAACATCCGGGAAAGGCCCCCCGAGACATCCGCGCCGTCCGCCGCACGATGAAGTTTGTCGATGAATACCGCGACGCCGCGGCGGCGCAGAGGTGCGCGCGCGAGATCGCCCGCATTACCACCCGCCCATGGACGTTGATGGAGGTGTGCGGCGGCCAGACACACGCCATCGTCAAGTTCGGCATCGACGAACTGTTGCCGGCCCAGATCTCGTTGATTCATGGACCCGGCTGCCCGGTCTGCGTTACTCCGGTTGAGTTGATCGACAAGGCGATCGAGATTGCGGCCCGGCCCGATGTCATCTTCTGCTCGTTCGGCGATATGCTCCGCGTTCCCGGCACCGAGTCGGATTTGCTCGCTGTCAAAGCGGACGGAGGGGATATACGGATGGTCTATTCGCCCTTGGACGCCTTGAAAATCGCCACGCAGAATCCGGGCAAACAGGTCGTCTTCTTCGGCGTCGGGTTTGAGACGACCGCTCCCGCCACGGCCATGGCCACGTGGCAGGCGCGCCTCAAAGGGCTTGAGAATTTTTCGCTCTTGGTCTCGCACGTGCTGGTGCCGCCCGCCCTCGAGGCCATCTTGCGCGCGCCCGATTGCCAGGTCCAGGGCTTTCTGGCCGCCGGGCACGTCTGCGCCGTTATGGGATACGAGGAGTATTTTCCGATCGCGGCCAAGTACCGCGTGCCGATTGTCGTTACCGGGTTCGAGCCGGTGGATATTCTGCAGGGAGTCCTGATGTGCGTGAGGCAGTTGGAGAGCGGACGCGCGGAGGTCGAAAACCAGTATAGCCGCGCGGTATCCCAAAAAGGCAACCGGCCCGCTCAGCAGCTTATGAGGGAAGTGTTCCAGGTTATCCCGCGGAAATGGCGGGGCATCGGCGAGATTCCGGCCAGCGGCCTGGGCTTGGCCGAGGCCTACGCCGAGTTCGACGCCGAGCGTAGATTTGGCATCGCTTCACTGCGGGTAGAAGAGCCTTCGGAATGTCTCAGCGGCCTGGTGCTGCAGGGCAAAATCAAGCCGCGAGAATGTCCTGCCTTCGGCATTCGTTGCACGCCGGAGCATCCGTTGGGCGCGACGATGGTCTCCTCCGAGGGGGCCTGCGCCGCCTATTACCGTTACCGCACCTGGGGTTCTTGAATTCCAAAACGTGTTGCGGAGCGGTCAGGTTTCACAATGGCTGCATCAGAGGTGTGGAGGTTAATTGAGAGTTGAGAATTAAGAATTGCAAATTGTAAATTGATGGCGACCCACCTTCACCGCGAAACCGAACCCGCGCGCTCATCCCAAGAACCCTCCAAAGCGGAACCCAATTTGAGATTCTTAATTCTCAATTCTCAATTGTCGTTGGTAAGAACAAGTTGTCTGAGCGTCCCCTCGCCAGGGTCCTCCAACATGAGAATGCGGTGCAAACAAGTCAGGTTCACGTGAGGTTGTGCCAAGAACAAGACGATATGGGGCCGAGCCTTGCCAGGACCAACGCCTTCACAACAATTCCTTTGTCCCCATCCCCTTGTCCGAGCCTCCTGAGCCACCCCTCGCGTACCGTGTGCGCAAATAATCCTGACAAAGCAATGGGGACAAGGGAATTCAATCTGGAGGGGCCGCCCTTGGGAGGTCTGACTGGCCGGTTTTCACCGCCGATCCGGCCTATGGCGTGGCGGGTTGCGTTACAACCGAGGACGGCCTCCCGCAGGACAGCGTCCGTGCCATCGTTCAGACGCACGACGGTTATTTGTGGATTGGGACCAGCGACGGTCTGGCGAGATGTGACGGCATGAACTTCAGGGTCTATCGCGGCGCACTGGAAATGTCCCAGCCCGGCAACGATCAGGTCTGTGAATTGGCGGAGGATGGTGAACATTGCCTGTGGGTGCGAACCCCCGATGGAATCGCCGCCGTGCGCGACGGACAGTGGGAGCGGTTCCCCTGCCGCGGTCCGCTGCTCCACGGCCCGATTCAGACCTGTTGTGCCGACCTCATGGCTGGAGTGTGGCTGGGGATGCGGGATGGGCAGACTTGGTTGTCCACACCCGGAGTGCTGGAGTGCTGGGCCGGAGACCGGCTGAGGCGCTATCCGATCGACCCAAGCATTACATCGCCTAGCTTTGATGACGCTTCCTGCGACCGCGCGGGCGCTTTATGGCTCACAGGCTGCTTCGCCTACCCGAAAGTGGTGGAAGTTTACAAAGGGCATTTCAGGATGTTCGGGTTGCGCGAGGGCATGACCTCAACTGACGTGCGCTGTGTGGCAGCAGACCGGGAGGGCAGTGTCTGGGTCGGCACAGGTGATCATGGCCTTGTCCGGTTCAAACCGCGGGCGTTTTCCTCCGTGCTCGCGACGACTAATAACGGGTCCAAGCGCCAGGTCTATTCCGTTGCGCCAGGAGATGCCGGACGGCTCTGGTTCGGGACAAGAGCGGGTTTGGTGCTCCTTCAGAATGGCCGATTTCGCACGTTTACAAACGACGCTGACCCTGCGGATGGATTCGTGGAGCAGTCGATACGGTCCGTTCTCGAGGATCGCACCGGGAGGCTATGGTTTGGCTTATACGGTGACGGCCTCTTCACCCTGCGCAATGGCTGTTTCTTGCGCGAAACGGCGGCGGACCTTGGCTGGGGTGAGGCCTGGACAGTTACGGCGTTAGTGCAAGACTTCGAGAGCAACCTCTGGATAGGCTCCACCGACGGCCTGATCCGGCGTTCGGCGTCCGGTTGCTTCAGCCTGGTCTCGGTGCGCGTGCATTTCGCCTGCCCCCGGATACTCGGCATCAAGCTAGCGCCTGACGGCAGCCGGTTGTTGGGCACCGACGGCGGTGGCCTCTATCACATCCTCCACGGCGTGGTGGCGCAGCACTTGACGACGCGCGACGGCTTGTTGAGCGATTCGGCAACCCCTTTGTGCGTCGAGCCGGACGGAACGCTCTGGATCGACACTGATCTGGGTTTGAACCGGATTCGCGGCAAACAGGTGCGTGCCGTGACCACGCGCCAGGGGTTGTTTGACAACACGGCCTACTGTCTGGTTGAGGACGCGTTTGGGAATTATTGGGCATCGTGCAACCGAGGGATCTGGCGCGTGCGCAAGAGCGGCTTGAACGCGGTTGCCGATGGCAGAAAGAACTGGGTGGACTGCGCATGGTTCGGCGCGGGCGATGGCCTGGCCAGCCCGGAAGCCAATGGGGAGTGCCAGCCAACCGCCGCGCGAACGGCCGACGGGCGTCTCTGGCTTCCCATGACACGCGGTTGTGCCACGATCAACACAACCCTGGGGAGAGCGAACCCCGTGCCGCCGCAGGTTGTCATCGAGCAGGTGAAGGTGGATGGCGAAATCGTTTTTGGGGATGGCTGCGCTCGGCCCAGACCCGCGTCCGGAACCGGAACTCCGAGGCTGCATTTGGCCCAGGGGCGAGCCCGTGAGATGGAGATCAGTTACACGGCCAACAGTTTTATTGGGCCCAAGGAGGTTCAATACAAGTTCCGGTTGAAGGGGTGGGACAAGGACTGGCAGAGGGCGGCGTGGGGTCGGCGAGTTGCGGTTTCTACCGGCCTTCAGCCGGGCGACTACACCTTTGAGGTTGAGGCTTGCAACAGCCATGGCGTCTGGAGCCAGGCCGCCACGCCGTTCGCCTTCTCGCTGGTGACTGAATTCACCCAGACGATGTGGTTTCCGGTCTCGCTGGTTTGCGCGGGAGTGCTGTTTGGGGCGGTATTCCTGAGTTGGCGACTGCGGTGGCAGCACCGGGTGCTCATGCTCGAGAGGGAAAAGTCGTTCGCCAACGAACGCACCCGGACCGCCCGCGATCTGCATGACGACCTGGGCACCTCGCTAACCGGCCTCGCCCTGGAGTTGGATGTGATCCGAGCAGATGGCCGGGACGGGGCGCAGAGCGCGCAACGTCTGGCTGAGGCCGCGAGCCGGACGCGCACTCTGGCCGAGCGTATGCGGGAGGTGGTCTGGGCGGTCAACCCACGCTGTGACACGGTTTCGAGCCTGGCCACATTCCTGGAGCAACAAGCCGGCCACTTGTTACGCTCCACGGCCATCCGCAACCGGGTGGAATTCCCAAAGGACGTTCCATCGCTGCCCCTTGACGGCGAGGCGCATGGCCAGTTGGCCCTTGGGGTGCGCGAGGCTTTGACCAACGTCATCCGGCACTCCCAGGCCGGCGAGGTGGTGCTCAGCTTGAATCTTGAAAAGGGGAAACCTGGTGGTTCGCGTGGCGGGCAACGGTGCGGGATGCCCGATGTCGTGTTGATGGACATCCATTTGCCCGGGCTGAGCGGCATTGAGTGCGTGGCGCGATTGAAAGGGTTGCTGCCTCAGACGCAGATCATCATGCTGACCATCGAGGAGGATAGCGAACAGGTGTTCGAGTCGCTCAAGGCGGGCGCCGCCGGCTACCTTGTCAAACACGCCACTCCGGAGGAAATCCTGGAGGCGGTGGGCGAGGTGCATCGCGGCGGGGCGCCGATGTCGAGTTACATTGCGCGGATGGTGGTCAGCGCGTTTCGCCAGCCTGACCCGCCGGGAGGAGATGATTTGCGCTTGAGCCGGCGAGAGGAGGACACGCTGCGGTTGCTGGCCAGAGGGCATCGCTCCAAGGAAATTGCCGACGAACTTGGCATTAGCGCCACCACCGTGAACACGTAAGTCCTCCACATCTACGAAAAAACTGCACGTCCGCTCCCGCGCGGAAGCGGTTGCTCGGTACGTGGGGCGGTGAGAGCTTGCGAGAAATGATTCGGCAAATCTGGCTCACCTGACCACCGTTTCCTTCAGGGTTTCCTTGTTCTTGGGTTCTGAACGCTTCACGCACTCCAATCTGATCGGGTCGATGGCCGGCGAAGATAACGATGCGGAATCCCGCAAGCCGCGATCAAAGGGAGATGTGCTGATGAGTTAACTATTCCGATCATGGCACTCGCCATGGCTTGCGCTTTCTCGTTGCGAACGGATTTCCACGCGCCGAATGCCTCGGCAAGCCTGAATTTAATGTGCGAGAGCGCCGCTTGGGAGTTCTCGCGGCGTGCTCGTTCGTAATGGTCTTCAATTCTTCGACTTGGCCTCTGATCTCGCTGGAAAAGCCCTGGACCAATAACTTGGCCTGCCGGCGGTATTCGACCAGAGGTTGCTCCAGCCATTGCCGGCTATCGTCGATGGAACGTGGGACACTGGCCGCCGCGCGTAGCTGCGCGTTGGTCAGTAAAGCCACTTGGACCGGAAAACTGTTATCCGGACCCGCACCCCATTCACGCAACAGACGATGAACTCGATCCACCTCGTCCCTGCCCATCCCCTGGCAAAGCGCCGCCGGATCGTCCCTATCCAAGTTCATAGGTTCATTCACCCAGGTTGAGCATCGGTTGTTTGGAACGTGCCGGTTTCGCCTCCGGTTCGGACTGTAGGACGATGTCCGGCATCCGCGCTGGCAGCAGCAGCAAACCCGCAACGGCGTCATACTGCGGGAACATCTGCTGCATCGCCCATTGCGTCTCGCCAGCCAGCAGCCGTTCAAGATAGGAGGCGCCGGGCGTGGCCACCTCCGCAAAGCTCAATTTGCGCCCGGCCTTGGCCTCGGCGCCTTTGATGGCCAGCAAGCTGATCGAGGTCACCACTGGCAGAGTGATTTACTTGGCTCCAAACCTCTTCAACTCGGCCTCAATATTGGAGTTCGGGAACAGGTTGGTGCGCACCGAACGTAAAAACTGGGTTGCCGAGTGGCGCACTGAGCGGGCGTTTTGAAATCGGGAAGCGGAACGGAGCCGGTCGGGAGTGGTTTGAACAGACGGCCGCGCAGTGGAGCGGGATTTCAAAATGCCCGTTGAGTGCGCGGGCGCATAGGTTCCCGTTAGAGAGGCGATTCGTCTGGCCGGTTGTCGAGGCGCGCAGACAAGCCGGCCAGTCAAATCGCCGGGGATGGCATCAGATGGAGATGCCCTTCGGTTTTCTGTAACCCTGTTCCAGTTGCTGTACCCGGAATCGTTTGATTTTCTGATTCCGGCTCTTGGCGATTGCATCCAACGGCAGGATGTCCGGCCAGTGGATCTCATGCCTGCTGGCCAGCCTCCGGGCGCGATGGTTGGTCGTCAATTTCAACACTTGGTTGGCGACCTTCAACCAGTCCTTGGCCGGCAGTGTGCCGATCTGAACGCGGTGGAGGAGTT
>JAJYHY010000129.1 GCA_021784555.1 bacterium | reverse complement strand
CCGGAGACGAAGCCCTGATGTGCCTGGAAAGCTTCTGGCGCAACGACCGCTGGCACGAACTTTACCCTCACGCCAAGCCCCTCAACACCCTAAATTGATGCCGCGCTAAACCAATTCCCCCCGCCAGCCCAAATGTCAAAACCTCAACCAACGCCTCCCCCCTGCAAAGATTGTGAGATATGCACCCGCCGTTGAAAAAGTGATTTTTCCAGCTTGTGTTTTGGGCTAGTCGGCGGAAAACTTGTGTTCTTTATATGCAAGGTCATGTGACGGAATCAGCCACGCTGCTCAAGCTGTGGGCGTGGTTTGAAGCGAATAAGAAACAGGCGGCCTTAGGAGCGATGGCTGTTGCCATTGTGGGGTTGATTGCCTGGTACGCCATCTGGCACGGCCAAATGGAACGAGTCAAGGCCGGTCAGGCCCTATCGGAGGTCTTTGTGCCCCAGGCGATGTCCCATGGTGTCACGGCGCCCACCGAAGCGCAGAATTACCTCAAAGTCGCCTCCGAATACCCCAAATTCCAGGCTGGCGGCCAGGCACGGCTGCTCGCCGGGGCGAACCTGTTCATGCAAGGAAGGTACGACGAGGCGCGCACCCAGTTTGAACAGTTCCTTCGAACCAATCCTGACAACACGCTTCGCAGCCAGGCGATGTTCGGCTTGGCGGCGTGCCTGGATGCCCAAGGCAAGACCAATGACGCTGTCATGGCTTATAAGAACCTTATTGACCGGTTCCCCGCCGAAAACGTAGTTCCTCAGGCCAGATTCGCCCTGGCCCGGCTCTACCAGGCCCAGAACCAACCGGCGATGGCTCTTCCGCTCTACGAGCAGTTGGCACGCTCCGATCCTTACGGGGCCATGGGGTCTGAGGCTGGCATGCGCTACGAGGAAATCATTCGGGCGCATCCCGAATTGATGCCCAAGCCGCCGGTGCAAACCAACCCTACCACGACTCTGAAGCTGACACCCAGGATGCTCCGGAAAGGCGTCGCGCCGGTGAAGGTGATCCCCGGCGGCAAACAGCCCGCGAGCCCGGTCTTGAAGTTGATTCCCAGATCGCTGCAGACCAACGCCGGGGCCTTCAAGCTGACTCCTAGCCCGGCGCAGGCCGCAGCTTCCAAGCCCGGCCCAAGCCCCAAAGGAACGGATTCCGTTTCCACCGGATCAAAGTAATCATGAAGCTGGCCATCATCGGCACGGGTTACGTGGGGCTGGTAACCGGGGCGTGTTTTGCCGAAGTCGGCCACCAGGTCGTTTGCGTGGATAACGATGCGGCTAAAGTCAAACTGCTGCAGGACGGCGGCATGCCCATCTACGAGCCTGGCCTGGAAGAATTGGTCAGAAAGAATGTCGGCAATGGGCGCCTGGCTTTCAGCACTAGCACCGCCGAAGGCGTCCAGCGGTCCGACGTGGTCTTCATTGCCGTGCCGACGCCACCCCTTTCCGATGGCGCGGTGGATTTGAGCTTTATCGAGAGAGTGGCGCGTGACATCGCCGCCTCCATGACGAGCTACAAGATTGTCGTCGATAAGAGCACTGTCCCTGTCCAGACCGGCGATAAGGTCGCCGAGACGATCAAACGGTATTGCAAGGCCCGGGCCGAGTTCGACGTGGTCAGCAATCCGGAGTTCCTCAGAGAAGGATTTGCCGTCGATGACCTGATGCATCCGGACCGCGTGGTGATCGGCGTTCGCTCACCGCGGCCGCTGGCCGCAATGAAGGAAATTTATGCCCCGTTCAACGCGCCTCTCATTATTACCGACATCAACTCGGCGGAGCTGATTAAACACGCCTCCAATTCCTTCCTCGCGCTCAAGATCTCCTATATCAACGCTATCTCCGTCATCTGCGAGGCCGCAGGAGCGAATGTTCAGGAGGTCGCCAATGGCATGGGGAGGGATGCCCGTATCGGGCGCCAATTCCTCGATGCGTCGCTCGGCTTCGGCGGGAGTTGCTTCCCGAAGGACCTCAGCGCCTTTATCAAGATTGCCGAGCAGGTGGGCTACGACTTCGGCCTCCTCAAGCAGGTCCAAAAGATCAACGAGGAGCAGATGAGCCGTTTCGTAAAGAAAATTGCCGACACCCTCTGGGTCGTCAAGGACAAGACCATCGGCGTGCTGGGCTTGGCCTTCAAGCAGAACACCGATGACGTGCGGATGTCGCCGGCCATCGAGCTCTGCCACCGGCTCCGGAAAGAAGGCGCCATTCTCCGCGTCTATGACCCCAAGGCCGCCGAAAAGGCCCGCGCCCTGCTCGGTGATGGCGTGACCTTCGTCGAAGATATGGACGAAGTCGCCGAGGGATGCGACGCGCTGGTTATCGCGACGGAGTGGGAGCAGTTTAAGAAGCTGGATTTGGAACGTGCCCGCAAGGCCCTAACCCACCCGATTCTCTTCGACGGACGCAATCTGTTCGACCCTGCCCAAATGGAGCGTTTGGGCTTTATTTACAAGAGCATCGGGCGTTAAGTGCTCCAGGGCGTAAGTTCGGTGACGCATTCACGATTTGCGATTTTAGATTTGCGATTTGCGATTGCGGAGGAGCAGCCGCCGTCGGCACGTCACTGTATTTGCGCCCATCGCCACTAAGGTCGCGATCTGGCGATTATTTGGACGAGGCGCTCTTCGAGTCGAGTGCTTCTGACGGATACGTCAGGCCAGTCATCGTCAGGAGTGAGAGCACGAACACGTGCTCCTGGTTGTCATAGACCACGACAAACGCGCCCGATGGCGGCAGGGAAATGTAATCGCGGTGAGGCACATAAGACTCCTTCCCGTCAGCCATCTGGAGGGTGAACGGCACACTTCGCTCGATCGCTGCTTCGATTCGGCTTCTATCCATTTCCGCAGCGCCCTGCATCTCCAACTGGCATAGCGCAACCCCATTCTGTCCATTTTGCCAGTTGGGCCACGGTTCTATTCCTGCTGCCACTGCCCTGCATCGCGCTTGAGCCTCTCCAGCAGCTTGGCATCCGCCGCCGGAAACGTGAAGTTTGCGAGTTCATCTCTGGAGACCCAGGCGAAGGCGGCACACCCCAGGGCTCGAGGTTCGTTTGCCACCCACCGGCAGCGATAGAACTGGATGTGGACGGTCCTGTCGGGATAGCGATGTGTCAAGGCCTCAATCAGGTCCAGCACTTCGACTTCGATGCCCAACTCCTCGACCAGTTCTCTGGCCAGGCATTGCTCATAGCTCTCATCCAGTTCGCGTTTGCCTCCAGGAAGTTCCCATAATCCCCCGAGATGCGCCCCGGGATAGCGCTGGGCAATGAGGAGCTTGCCTGCGCGAAAGACCAAGGCGGCGGCGACTTCCACCACGTTAACCCGCGATTTTCTGGCCGTAAAACTCCTCGACCACACGCCGGAAGGTATTCTCGGTCACGTTCACAATGCCGATTTCCCGACGGGCGTTCTCCTCCGAGTCGCTGGCATGGGCGGCATTGACCATGATCGTCTGCCCAAATTCGCGTCGAATGGACCCCGGCGGCGCTTTGGAAGGGTCGGTCGGGCCAAGCACGTCGCGAATCTTGCGCACCGCCTCGACTCCTTCGTACACCAGCGCAATGCATTTCTCCGACCCCGGCGAGTGCAACTCGCCCGCCGGGCATTCCGAAGGCGCGCGCCCCGACATAAACCGGACGATATTCTCGAATTGGTTGTCGCCGAACAGCGGGCCAAGGAGGTCGCCCAACTCAGCTTCTCTCTCGGACGGGATCCTGAACCCGAATTCCTTCTCCAGCGCGGTTCTGGCCCGGGCGGCGACCATGCCCTTGAGCTTCGTGCGAAGCGTTTCGCGAACCGGCCCATAGAATTCCGTCGCCTGTGCTACGCTCATACGGTGCAGCTTGACACCAACGATGTAGAGGCCGGTGCGCGAGAAGAAGTCGATCATATTGCCCGGCCGTCCGGTGGGGAACCGGAAGTTCTCCGGTTTGATCAGCACCAGGGTGCGCTGCGGCTTCTCATTGGGCTGATACCCAATGACATTCTCGAGCAGACCCCCATCCGAGTCGGAGTATTGTGCCCACAGTTTCAGCTTTGTTTCCGCTTCCTCCGGTGTGGGGGCCGCGAGCACTGCCGGCTCAAAATAGCGCACCTCGCCATTCTCGTCCGTAATCAGGTCGCCGTAAGTGTCACGAATCGTCTCCCCGCCTCGGCGCTCGGCGCTGATGTTGCCCACCACCGAGCGTGTCTTGCGAACGGCATCCTCGCCCCGGAAGAGCAGCACCATCACCCGCCTTCGCCGCCCCGATTTCGGGTCCGGGCCAACGTTGCGAAGGATGTAATCGTAAATAAGTTGCTGGACTTTCCTGTCCTGTGGGTCGTTGGCCGAGATGGTCGCCGAGGCGTACTTTTTGACCAGTTCAGGACTCGGCCCGAACATCCTGGCCCCCGCAAGCTCTAAACCCGTCCGCGTGATCAGCCGGCTGAGGATTCCCCCCGTCCGCGACTTGTAAAGCGAGTACGGCGTGATAATGACGTAAGCCAGTTGTTCGGGCATAGGCTTCAGGAGGCTGAAGACGATTTCGCCGGTTCGGAAGCGGTCGGAGCCGCAACTGGAGCCGGCATGGTCGCGGCCTTTCCGCCAAGAATCTTGAACATCACCGTGCCGCAGGTCGGGCACTTGCCCTTGATGGCTTTGCGCCCATTCTTCATGGTCTCTTCAACGGCATCGACGATCTCCTTCTTGGCCTTGCATTTGACGCAGTATCCTTCAGGCATAAAAAATTGGCTGGCCCGATGCTTCATGCACCGTGCCAGTTATGCCTTATAGCTTATTGAGGAACCGGGGTGAGCGTCAACCACGAAATGGAGGCATCAGGGGCGGCGGGGCGCATCTTGAAATTACCACCTTGCGGTGCGGGAATAAATCCGAAACACGAAATTTTAAACTCGAGACAAATCCGAAGGAAGCAATGAGGAAATCACCAAAACCCGAAGCCGTGGCCGTTTTGAGCCTTGGGTCATTGGAGTTCTTGAGTTTGTTTCGGATTTCGGATTTGGCCGGGTCGGGACCCGCGGTGGTACAGGCGAGATGCGCCCGAGCACTCCTTGTCCCTCAGTTCCTGGCTCGACATCACGGTCAGCCCGAGGTATTCCGTGGGTTGATCAAGTAAGCCCATTGGTATAAAGGAGACTATGCAAATTACTAAACAGTTGGCGATCTTTCTGGACAATCGGCCGGGTACGCTGGCTCGCATGGCCGAGGCCCTCGCGGAGGCGAAGGTCAACATCTACGCCATCTCTACCAGCGACACCGTGGACCACAGTGTCGTTCGACTGGTTGTGAGCGACTACCGCAAGGCCCTGGAGGTGTTCGAGGAGCGTGGCGCCCTGGCGGTCGAGGACGACGTGTTGATGATCGACGGCAGCAACAAGCCGGGCGAGCTGGCGGCCATTGCGGAGCAATTGGCCAAGGCCAAAATCAACATCGAGTATTGTTACAGCGCCACGCCTCCCCTCGCCAAGAAGGGCCTGATGATTTTGCGCGTCACCAACCCCGCCAAAGCGCTCAAGGCGCTGAGCGGGACCTAATGGATGAAACCACGGAATACACGGAATACACGGAAAGAAGAAGACGAGGACACCGAAACCGTCCTACCCAAGCTCCACGCCGGAAAGCCGGTAAGTGGCTCTGTTTTCCGTGTATTCCGTGTATTCCGTGGTTTCCCTGGTTTTCCCGCGCTCGTCTGACGACCAAAATTCCCAAAGTCCAGGATTGCATCGCGTGGTAATCTGGGTCAAAACTATCGAGATTTGCAACCAGGCACATCCTGGATGCTGCACTGCTGACAATGAGAAGAACGGTTAATGGACAGGTTAAGGGCCCGGCCCATCCTCTGCGACCGCCGGCCCGGCAGGGGCTTTATGACCCGCGGTTCGAGCGGGAGGCCTGCGGAGTCGGCTTTGTGGTGAACGTTAAAGGCCGAAAGTCTCATGCGATTGTTCAGCAGGCGCTTGAGGTGTTGCTCAACCTGGACCACCGCGGCGCCTGCGGCTGCGAGGCCAACACCGGGGACGGCGCCGGGATTCTCATCCAGCCCCCCCACGAATTTCTTAAACTTGTGGCGAGCGAGGGCGGGGTTTGCCTCCCTTCACCGGAGGAATACGCCGTTGGCATGGTGTTCCTTCCTCCGGATGCGGCGCAACGCGCTGAGTGCCAAAAGGTTTTTGAGCAAATCGTCGCGGAAGAAGGACAGCGGTTGCTGGGCTGGCGCACTATTCCGACCAACAACACCTCTCTGGGCGACACCGCCAGAAGCTCCGAGCCGTATATGAGCCAAGTGTTCATCGCCCGGAATGCGAGCTTGGCGGACGACATGGCTTTCGAGCGCAAGCTCTACGTCATCCGGAAGCGGGCGGCTAATCTCATCCGGTATTCCGGGAAGGTGTCAGGAGGGGAGTACTTCTATTTCTCGAGCCTCTCCTACAAGACTTTGGTGTACAAAGGGATGCTCCTGACAAAGCAGCTTGCGGAATACTACCCGGACCTCTCGCATCCAGCCATGGAATCGGCGCTGGCCCTGGTGCATTCGCGCTTCAGCACGAACACCTTCCCGAGCTGGACCCGCGCCCATCCCTATCGCTACATGGCTCACAATGGGGAAATCAACACTCTCCGCGGCAACATCAACTGGATGCATGCCCGCGAGAGCATGTTTGCCTCCGACCTCTTCGGTGACGACCTGAAGAAGACGCTCCCGGTGGTCCTCCCCGATGGCAGCGATTCGGCGATGTTCGACAACTCGCTGGAGTTTCTCGTGCTGGCGGGGCGCTCCTTGCCGCATGCGATGATGATGATGATCCCGGAGCCATGGACAAAGCATGAGACCATGGACGCCCAGAAGAAGGCCTTCTATGAGTATCATTCGTGCCTGATGGAGCCGTGGGACGGCCCTGCCTCGATTGCCTTTACCGACGGCAAGAAAATCGGGGCAGTGCTGGACCGGAACGGGTTGCGCCCGTCCCGCTACTACGTGACCAAGGACGACCTGGTGATTATGGCCAGCGAAGTGGGCGTGCTCGATGTGCCCGCGGAACGCGTGCTCCACAAAGGCAGACTGCAGCCGGGCCGCATGTTCCTGGTCGATACCGAGGAAGGCCGCATTGTGGCGGATGAGGAGATCAAACAGAAAATCGCCTCCGCACACCCGTACCGTGAGTGGCTGGACAGCAACCTGGTCCGCCTGGCCGATGTGCCGGACCCGGATGTTGCCCCCGTTACGGACCATCAGACCGTGCTCCAGCGCCAACTGGCCTTCGGCTACACCTTCGAGGACCTTCGCATCCTCATGCTCCCCATGGCCCGCGACGGCACCGAGGCCATTGGCTCCATGGGCACCGACACTCCATTGGCTGTGCTCTCCAATAAGCCGCAGCCGTTGTTCAACTATTTCCAGCAGCTCTTCGCGCAAGTAACCAACCCGCCCATCGACTGCATTCGGGAGGAAATCATCATGTCCACCGAGACGGCGATTGGCTCCGAGCGCAATCTGCTCGAACCGAAGCCCGAGCACGCGCGGCTGATCGAGTTGAAGTCGCCGATCCTCACCAACGAAGAGTTTGCCAAGCTCAAGCACGTGAACATGCCCGGGTTTAAGTCAATCACCCTGCCGACGCTCTTCAGGATGGCCGAGGGCCCTGCCGGTCTGGAAAAGGCCATGGATGCGCTATGCGCCAAGGTTAGCCAGGCTATCCGGGAGGACTACAACGTGGTCGTCCTGTCAGACCGGGGCGTCAGCCCGGAGTGGGCGCCCATCCCATCGTTGCTGGCGGTGGCCGGGGTTCACCATCACCTCATTCGCGAGGGGACGCGCACGCGAGTCGGCCTGGTGTTGGAGTCCGGCGAGCCGCGTGAGGTGCATCATTACTGTTTGCTGATCGGATATGGGTGCGGCGCGATCAACCCGTATCTGGCCTTTGAGAGCATCGACGATCTCCTGCGGCAGGGATTGCTCACCGAGATTGAGCACAAGAAGGCCTGTCAGAATTATCTCAAGGCGGCGATGAAGGGTGTGGTGAAGGTCATCTCGAAGATGGGCATATCGACCATCCAGAGTTACCAAGGCGCGCAGATCTTTGAGGCGATTGGCCTCAAGCAGTCCTTCATCGACAAGTATTTCACCTGGACACCTTCCCGCATTGAGGGCGTGGGCATTGAGATGATCGCCCAGGAGGTCCTGCTCCGCCATCAACGGGCCTTCCCCCAACGGCAGGTGGATGGCGTGGTCCTGGATGCTGGAGGCCAATATCAGTGGCGCGAGGGGGGAGAGTACCACCACTTCAATCCGCTGACGGTTCACAAGCTCCAGGCGGCGGCGCGGACCGGCAGCTACGAGATTTTCAAGGAGTACTCGGCGCTCATCAATGAACAGAGCCAGAACCTATGCACATTGCGCGGTCTGCTCGAATTCAGGAAAGCCAAATCGATTCCGATCGAGGAGGTTGAATCGGTCGAGAGCATCATGAAGCGGTTCAAGTCCGGCGCTATGAGCTACGGCTCCATCAGCCAGGAGGCCCATGAGACTCTGGCTATCGCCATGAACCGCATCGGCGGCAAAAGCAACACCGGCGAAGGCGGCGAAGACCCGGCGCGCTACGAACCGATGCCCGGCGGCGATTCAAAGAATAGCGCCATCAAGCAGGTTGCTTCGGGCCGGTTCGGCGTGACCAGCCAATACCTGGTCAAGGCCCGAGAGCTTCAGATCAAGATGGCCCAGGGCGCCAAGCCGGGCGAAGGGGGCCAGTTGCCGGGCCAGAAGGTGTATCCGTGGATAGCAAAGGTGCGCTTCGCCACGCCGGGCGTGGGTTTAATCTCTCCCCCGCCCCACCACGACATCTATTCCATCGAGGATTTGGCCGAACTGATTCATGACCTGAAGAACGCCAATCATCACGCCCGTATCAGCGTCAAGCTGGTCGCGGAAGTGGGCGTCGGGACGGTCGCCGCCGGGGTAGCCAAGGCCCATGCCGACGTGGTGCTGATCAGCGGTTATGATGGCGGCACCGGCGCCTCGCCCCAGACCGGCATCAAGCATGCCGGCATCCCATGGGAGTTGGGCCTGGCCGAGACTCACCAGACATTGGTGCTCAACAATTTGCGCTCGCGGATCATCGTCGAGGCTGACGGCCAGATGAAGACGGGGCGTGACGTCGTTGTCGCGGCACTGCTCGGGGCGGAAGAGTTCGGTTTTGCGACGGCGCCTTTGGTGGCCATGGGCTGCATCATGATGCGCGTTTGCCACTTGAACACCTGCCCGGTGGGCGTGGCCACGCAGGACCCCCAATTGCGCAAGCGCTTTGCCGGCCAACCGGAGCACGTGGTCAATTTCATGCGCATGATAGCGCAGGAGGTGCGCGAACTCATGGCCCAACTCGGCTTTCGCCAGATGAACAAGATGATTGGCCGGGCTGACCGGCTGGAAGTCAAAAAGGCGGTGGACCATTGGAAGGCCAAAGGCGTGGATTTCAGCCAGATTCTTTACCAGCCGGAAGTGCCGGCCAAGGTCGGACGATTCTGTCAGATTCCGCAGGACCATGGCTTGGAAAGGGCCCTGGACAACACTTTACTTCTGCGGCTTTGTGCGCCGGCTATTGAACGGAAGCAGAAGGTGCTTGCCCATTTGCCGATCCGTAACGTCAACCGCGTGGTCGGCACCATCGTGGGCAGCGAGATCACCCGGCGCTGGGGCGCGGAGGGCCTGCCGGAAGACACGATACAAATCCATTTCACCGGCAGCGCCGGCCAGAGTTTTGGCGCCTTTATGCCCAAAGGAATGACTTTCCGGCTTGAAGGTGATTCCAACGATTACTTGGGCAAAGGTCTGTCAGGCGGCAAGATCATCGTTTATCCTCCCGAACGCTCCACGTTCGTGCCGGAAGAGAACATCATCATCGGCAATGTCGCCCTTTACGGTGCCACTGCGGGTGAGGCCTACATCCGCGGGATGACGGGCGAACGATTCTGCGTGCGCAACAGCGGTGTCTTTGCCGTTGTGGAATCGGTGGGCGACCACGGCTGCGAGTACATGACCGGGGGACGGGTCGTTGTCCTCGGTCCAACTGGCCGCAACTTTGCCGCGGGCATGTCCGGCGGCATTGCCTACGTGCTGGACGAGACGGGCGATTTTCCGCGCCACTGCAATCAGCAGATGGTTTTGCTGGAAAGTCTGACCGATGCCGATGAGACCGAATTTGTCTGGAAGATGATCCAGCGGCATCAGACCTTCACCCAGAGCGCGCTGGCGGCGAGGGTCCTGGCGGATTGGCGGCGGCTTGTGCCGCACTTTGTCAAGGTCATTCCGAAGGATTACCGCCGGGTCCTCCAGTCCATGAAGAAAGTCGAGCAATCCGGGCTGAGCGGGGAACAGGCGATTATGGCCGCTTTTGAAGAGAACGCGCGCGACGTGGCGCGCGTGGGCGGCGGTTAGAGAATGCCGAATATGGGAAAACCCAGAGGATTCATCGAGTATCTGCGCGAGTTGCCGTTGGACCGCTCCGCCTTGGAGCGGATAGGTGATTGGAACGAGTTCCACCAGCATCTGCCCGAGGCCAAGCTGCGTCAGCAAGGCGCCCGCTGCATGGATTGCGGCATTCCTTTCTGCCACACCGGGACCCTCCTCAATGGGATGGCGTCCGGATGCCCTATTCACAATCTCATCCCTGAATGGAACGACCTGGTCTATCGCGGCCTCTGGAAGGAAGCCCTGCAGCGGTTGCACAAAACCAATAATTTCCCGGATTTCACCGGCCGGGTCTGCCCCGCCCCATGCGAAGGCTCGTGCGTCCTGGGCATCAATGCCCCGCCAGTCACCATCAAGAACATCGAATACGCCATCGTTGAGCGCGGTTGGGCAGAAGGCTGGGTTCAGCCCGAACCGCCCAAGGTGCGAACGGGCAGGAAGGTCGCCGTGGTCGGCTCGGGCCCGGCCGGCCTGTGCGCTGCCGCACAGCTCAACAAGGCGGGACACTCCGTGACTCTGTTCGAACGAGCGGACCGCATTGGCGGCTTGCTCATGTATGGCATCCCCAACATGAAGCTCGACAAGGAGAACGTCGTGATGCGCCGCGTGCGCCAGTTGGAGGCGGAAGGGGTCAAGATGCTGACGAATACCGAGGTCGGCGTGAATTACCCGGCGCGAGACCTCATGAAGGAATTTGACGCGGTCGTTCTTTGCACGGGAGCAACCAAGGCTCGCGATCTGCCTGTAAAGGGGCGCGAACTCAAGGGTGTCCATTTCGCCATGGAATTCCTCGCGGCCAACACGCGCAGCCTGCTTGACCGCCATAGGAACGGGAACTTTATCTCCGCCAAGGGCAGGGATGTCATGGTCATCGGTGGCGGCGATACCGGCACCGACTGCGTCGGTACGTCCATGCGTCAAGACTGCCGGAGCCTGATACAATTGGAGATCCTTCCCCGCCCGCCTGCTGATCGGGCGGCGAACAATCCGTGGCCTGAATGGCCAAAGATCTACCGGCTGGATTACGGACAGGAAGAGGCGGCGGCCAAATTCGGCGCCGACCCGCGGGTTTATCTCACCACCGCCAAGGAATTCATTGGCGATAGCCACGGCCAGGTCAAAGAAGTCCTTACGGTTCAGATCCAGTGGGAGCGAAACGAAAAGGGCCTGTTCACCCCGAAAGAGGTCCCTGGGACGGAGCAGGTCCGGCCTGCCCAACTCGTGCTGCTGGCCATGGGTTTTCTTGGCCCCGAGCAACCGCTGCTGGAGGCGCTGGGCCTTGAGCGCGACCCGCGTTCAAACATCAAGGCGCCCTTCGACCAATACACCACAAACCTCAAAGGCGTGTTTGCCGCCGGCGATTGCCGCCGCGGCCAGAGCCTGGTCGTCTGGGCCTTCAACGAGGGCCGTGGCGCCGCGCGCGAATGTGATCGCTACCTGATGGGCCGGACCGATCTGCCGTGAGGCCCTCGGAGGATTTGCGATTGGCGATTTGCCATTTTCGGTTGGCATGGAACTTGGTCTAACCTCCCCTGCCCGCCCCGCGTCATTTTTCTCGCTATCCTTCGCGTCTCCGCGGTTCGGCCGGCCTTCTGGTGCATCGGGAGTTGATTCGGTTCAGCCTGCCTGCCGCGAAAGGCGGAGGCCGAGTTTCAGGAGCTTGGCGGCATCGGCATCGCTGCCAGCCTCGGCGTAAATGCGCAGGATTGGTTCTGTGCCCGATCCGCGGAGCATGAGCCAGGAGGAGTCGCGGGCGATGAACTTGACGCCATCGTAGGTCTTGACCTCGGCGACGGGCGAGGCCAGGAGCCGGGCTGGGGGATTGGCGCCAAGAAACTCGATGAGGCGCTGGCGTTTTTCGAGCGGGACATGAGTATCGATTCGCCCATAGCGATGAGGTCCAAATTCCTTCTCGAGATTGGCGACGAGGCGGCGGACGGGCAACCGGTCGGTGGCCAATAGTTCAAGCAGGAACAGGCCCGCGGCGATTCCATCCCGCTCCGGAATATGGCCGTGAAATCCGATGCCGCCGCTCTCCTCGGCGCCGAGCAGGACGCCGCCTTTAATCATCTCGGCGGCGATGTATTTGAATCCGACCCCGGTTTCGACCAGTTCCAGGCCGTAGGCGTCGCACATCTTATCGACCATCGAGGTGGTGGTCAGGGCCTTGACCACCCGGCCGCGGCGCTTGCGGTTCACTGCGAAATGGCGCAGGAGCAAGCAGATGACCTGGTGGGTGCTCAGGTAGTTGCCGCGCCCGTCCATGGCGCCAACGCGGTCGGCGTCACCGTCGGTAACCAGGCAAATATCATGCGGGTGCTTTTTGAGAAAGGCGGCGCTGCGGACGTAGTTCCGCTCGATAGGTTCGGGGTTGATGCCGCCGAAGAGAGGGTCATGATTGCCGTTCAGAGTGGAGACTTTGCACGAAGTGCCGGCCAGCAACTGGTCGAAGCAGCCGGCCCCAACGCCATAAAGCGCCTCGTGGGCAAACCTGAGCTTTGAATTCGCGATGAGCTTGAAATCGACCAGTTTCTTGAGGGCGGAGAAATGGGCCGGACGGAGGTCGCGGAGAGATAGTTGCCTGGCCTGATAATCCTTGAGAGGGCCGCGCTTGACTTCGTTCCGGTCCAGCCAGCTTTCTACCGCCTTGCAAAGCGAAGGGTCTGCCGAAGCGCCATGATGCGACTTGAGTTTGAAACCGTTAAAGATGGGAGGATTGTGGCTGGCGGTGATCATCACCCCGCCAACGGCACGCTGGTGCTTGACGGCAAATGAAACGGATGGGGTTGGAGTCGGGTCAGGCGTCAGAACGACTTCAAAGCCATTGGCGGCAAGGATTTCGGCCACGCGCCGGCCGAACTCCGCCGAGAGGAACCGCCGGTCATACCCGACGATAACTCTGTTTTGAGTTCCGGCGACGGGGTTATTGTTCCAATAATCGGCGGCGGCTTGAGCGACGCGCTCGACGTTGGCGAAGGTAAAATCTTGCGCGATAACGCCGCGCCAGCCGTCCGTTCCAAATCTGATGGGTTGCATAGGTAATTCTTGTGTTAAGCACACTTCGGGCAACACCCTTTGTATAAAGCAAGACGGCTTTTAGGTAAAAGAAATCCGTGCTTGCCGAGCACGACCGAACCGACACGGAATGTTTATGAAGCTCGTGCATGCCGGTTGCGGTCCGCATCAATTTGGTGATCAACAAGGCGTTGAAGGTCTTTGAAACTGCTAGGGCAATCAGGCTAAGGATCGGAAACCGCTGCAGCCCGTCAATGACATCGAAGGTTTTGTCGTTTTCAGACTCAGAACTCCTGATCCCCCATCGTGCGGTCGGGGGCCTGTGGAAGAGGGCTGAACCCAAGATTCACCTTGGCGGGGGTTTGACCGTACGGGAAATCAGTCTATACTGGCGATCCAGTGCGACGTATGATTATGAAATCCAAGAGAGCTCGGCGAGTCGCGGCAACGGCCGTTGCAGGCCCACCGCCGACGGGAGGGGCCACGCGGACTGCCGCCACTTTGGAAAAAGCCCGAGCTTACAAGGGGGAAATTGCCGCCAAGCTGTTCGGCGTTCGCGCGCTCGCAGTTCCCGGAGAGCCGGGGGTGAAGATACCGGAGAAGTCCAACATTGTGGGAATTGGGTTTGGCGCGAAGGCCACGAACGGATCCACAACCGATGGGCTGGCGGTGCGGGTGTACGTTCGCACAAAGTTGCCGAAATCACAGCTTGCTGGCGCCGAACTTGTGCCTCCGGCAGTGAACGACCTGCCTACCGACTTGATCGCTGTCGGTGACATCCGCGTCAATCCTGCGGATGTACTGCCTGAAATCCTCACGATCGGCCCAGTCGTCCTCCCGGATATGCCCGCGAGCCTCTACCAGTCCGTCCGAAAACACGGACGCACCACCCTGCACACCATCGGAGTCATCATGGATATCAGCGCCGATATCAATGTGCTCTACGGTTCGAACACCGCTCATTTCGAGGACCAGCTCGCAATCGTGGGTGCAGGTAGCTCCTTCAGTAGCGGAGGCGACTCAGGTTCGCTTGTAGTGGACGGTGTGACACGTCGGCCTGTGGGTTTGCTTTTCGCAGGTGGGGGCAGTATGACCTTCACAAACCCGATCGATCAGGTGATTTCGCGCTTGAGAATCCAAATCGTTTAGCCGATACTTTTGTGATGCCGGAAAGAGTGCAAAGTAGCGCGTCAGACCTTAAGACGGCGAAGGGTCTCGCCAAAGGCGAGTTTTTGAGCATTGACGGGGTAGAGGGTGTTGGTATCGGCGATCAATGTCTGAGGGTTTACGTCCGCAATCGTGCCGTGGAGCAAAAGCTCCCACACACGTTCCGAGGCATTCCCATCGAGCTCGTTATCACGGGCAGCGTGACGGCCTTGCAGGGCTAAAATCCCTCGTTGCCTGATCGGCGTTGACGGAGGCCGGTGTGGATGGAACTCCAAAATCCGAAGGGGTGGTTTCAGGGTGCGTGCTTCCGGCAAGTTCTTTGCGAGCCGTAAAGCCGTTGGTTTTGCGGCCCGCGAGGTCGGTAGAGGCGACTTCGTGTGTCCTACCCCTCCTTACCATCATCCCCTGAGCGGGCACATTGAGTTTCGGTCTTTTGAAATCAAACCATTGCGGACGGAAGGAGCTGCCGCTGACCTCCCTGGCACCGCGAAACATAAGTCGGATTCCAGATTATGGATTCGAGCCACGACAGTTCATGGGACCTCCGCGAATCGGAAGAAGGCAACCTGCCCTACGACGACAACGCGTTTGAGCGAAAATATGACGAGTGGCTGGAGCGGGATCGGATGGACTGGCTCCAGGGGACCCTCAGGACGCCTTGTGACGAATGGGTTTGGGAGGGGTTGCCGCCCCCTCGACAGCCTTGCGCATCTTCCTTACCGCGGCGGTGAGGTTGTGCCGATGGAAGAGTGTGGTGCCGCTGATAAAGGCATCGGCGCCGGCACAGGCGCATTCAGGGGCGGTTTCAAAATCGACGCCGCCATCCACGCCGATGTGGTAGTTCAGGCCGCGTTCCTGTCGCCAAGCCGCCGCCTGCTGTATCTTTGGGAGCATTTCATAGATAAAAGACTGGCCGCCGAAGCCGGGATTGACGGTCATGATCAGGAGCGAATCGACCAGAGGCAGGAAAGGGCGGGCCAGGGAGATTGGGGTTGGGGGGTTAATCGCCAGGCTGACTTTCACGCCAAGCGACTTGATTTTCCAGAGGAGAGAAGTGACCGTGGCGTCGCCCAGTTCGACATGAATATTCATCTGGTTGGCGCCTGCCTGAGCGAAGGGTTCCAGCAGGATGGCGGGTTTGGAGCACATCAGATGCACATCGAAAAACAGCCGCGACTCAGACCGAAGCGTTCTGACAACCTCCGGCCCGAAGGAGATATTCGGGACAAAGTGGCCGTCCATAATGTCCAGATGCAGCCAATCCGCGCGGGCGGTGTTGACACGAGCAACCTCTTTTTCGAGACGTCCGAAATTGGCCGCCAGCAGTGAAGGCGCGATGATCATCGCCCTACACAGGCGCGGGAGCCGGCGTGCCCAGTCCGGGCAGTTTTGGCGGGGCGGGCTTGCCGGGGGCCTCGGGCAGCGGGGTGCCAGCCGGGGCGCCCAGAGTCGCATCGACCTCCGATGCCGGTGGAGGCGGAGTGAACTTGCCGGTGCGGACGATTTCTTCGACTTGCGCACCGTCGAGGGTTTCGAATTCGAGCAAGGACTTGGCAATGAGCTCCAGCTTGTCGAGATTGGAGGTGATGAGGTCCTTGGCTATTTTATAGGATTCATCAATGATCCGCTTGATTTCGGCATCAATCTCCTGAGCGGTAAACTCGCTATAGACCTTCGTTCTGGCCATCTCACGGCCCAGGAAGACGTATTCGTCGTCGTCGCCATATTGGACCATGCCGAGGCGATCGCTCATTCCCCACTGCATAACCATAGCCCGGGCCATGTTCGTTGCCTGCTGGATGTCACCCGCCGCTCCACTGGAAATGTCTCCAGAGACGATTTCCTCGGCGATACGACCGGCCATGGTGACGGCAATCATCTCCAGCATTTCCTTGCGGCGCCGGTTGAGCACGTCGGTTTTGGGCAGGGACATGGTCGAGCCGAGGGATTGGCCGCGCGGGATGATGGTGACCTTGTGCAACGGATGCGTATGAGCGAGCAGCACGTTCACGAGGGCATGGCCGGCCTCGTGCCAAGCCGTGAACTTCTTGTCCTCGTCGGTCATGGCCAAGCTGCGGCGTTCGCGTCCCCAGCGGACTTTGTCGCGGGCCTCTTCCAACTCGACCATGCCAACCGCCTTCTTGCTCTGGCTGGCGGCCAGCAGAGCGGCTTCGTTGAGGAGGTTGGCCAATTCCGCGCCCGAATAGCCGGGTGTGCCGCGCGCGATAACGGAGAGATCAACCGTGGGGGCGAGTTTCACATTTTTGGCGTGGACCTTGAGGATGGCCTCGCGTCCGCGCACATCAGGGAGATTAACCGTCACCTGGCGGTCGAAGCGGCCGGGCCGCAACAGGGCCGGGTCGAGGACATCGGGCCGGTTGGTGGCCGCGATGATGATGATGCCTTCCTGGGTGTCAAAACCGTCCATCTCGACCAGAAGCGCGTTGAGGGTCTGTTCGCGTTCGTCATTGCCGCCGCCCAAGCCATGCCCGCGGCTGCGACCGACAGCGTCGATTTCGTCGATGAAAATCAAGCATGGAGTATTCTTTCGGGCCTGCTCGAACATGTCCCGGACGCGGCTGGCGCCTACGCCGACGAACATCTCGACAAAATCGGAGCCGCTGATGCTGAAGAAGGCGGCGTCAGCCTCGCCGGCGATGGCTTTGGCCAGAAGGGTCTTGCCAGTGCCCGGAGGGCCAACCATGAGAACGCCTTTAGGGATGCGCCCTCCCAGGCGCTGGAATTTCTTGGGGTCCTTCAGGAACTCCACCAGCTCGGAGACTTCCTCAATGGCCTCGTCAATGCCGGCCACGTCTTTAAAAGTGGTCTTGTTACGTTCTTTGGCCAGGAGCCGCGCCTTGCTCTTGCCAAAACTCAAGGCGCCTTTGCCGGCCATTTTAATCTGGCGTATAAAGATGAACCAGATCAGAACCGCGATAAGAACAATCGGCAGGACACTCCAGATGGCCGTCAAGAGCATGGTGTTGCCTTCATGCGGCTCGAAATGCTCGACGAAAGGGGGGCTGTAGATTTTGTCCTCCAGCTTGTTAGTGAGCCGAATCTTGGCGCGGAAGGGAACGAGCTTCGGTTCGCCGTTCTCGAGGATGGTATGGTTCTCGGCATCCCTGGCGATGTACTTGCCGGTGACGTCGTTAAGAATGCCTTGGGGATTGTAATTGACGGTGGCCTGGGCGATGTCGTTGGAATCGACTTTCTGCTCGAATTGGGCTTGCGTGAGCAGCTCGCCTTGCGTGTCCATGTGCTGCCGGAACATCATCAGGACAATGATGCCCGTAAAAATCGCTATCCAAATGAGCCATGTGCGCGGTGGAACCCGAAGCTCGCTGCCCTTTCGGGGATTCTTATCGCTGCTGTATCTGTTGTCGTCTGCCATCTTGCGCTTTTCGTTGTGCGAATTTAACACCGAACGGACCCCGTCGCAATGGAGCATTTAAGCTCTTTCCCACCGCCACATCAAGCGTTGTTTTGTGCCTTTAGTCACTTTGAAATGCTCTGAAATCCGCAATCCCTCTACCCAAAAGAGCTCCTCTCCCGGGCCAACGGCTACGACCAACCGGCGCCGGATAGGGGCTGGGACTCTTTTGTTCGTGAAGAGGTCCTGCAGCTTCACCGCGCGGTCCAGCCCGATTGGCTGGAATCGGTCACCCGGACGCCAGTGGCGCAGAACCACGCGGGCGCCCACCACCGCCGCGTCAAAAACCTCCCGCCCTTTGGCGGGCCCAGGTGGCGTGAGTGTTCGGCTCGCGGCAATTTTCCAGGTGACATTGAGACCGTCAAAGACCGCTTCGCCGCGCGTTTCACCGAGGTCCAATTCGAGTGTCCCAGCCTGGAAGGGGAGATGGGCAGAGGCGGAGTGCCTTAGGAGCACTTGACCTGCCGGAGTGCGGGTGACAAAAACGCGCCTCTCAGGCGCCGGCCCCGCGCCGCCTTGGCCAGAACCCGCAACGCATCCGAGGCTGACGCTCACGGCCTTGTTGGAAAAGAGGCGAAGCCGCTCGACAAGATCGAAATCGGCAACGATCCCGCTTTGGAGCAACTGCCGCTGCAGGCAGCGGCGCTGCACCGCCACGGGGAGTTCGGGGAACGGGCTCTCCGCGGCCGATTCCAGCCGCTTTTTCCGGCTCTTGCCGGCGGCGCTCCCGCCTGTGTTCTTAGCCAACCATTCCTCGGCCGCTTGTCCGATGCACTCCGTCTCGGCCCCAAGGATAGACATGACGCGGCGAATCATTCTTTCGAGGGCGGGCTGGTATTTCTCCTTGAGCAACGGGAGCAGTTCGTGGCGTATGCGGTTTCTCTGGAATTCGAGCAGGGCGTTGGTGGCGTCCTCACGGAAGCGCAGTTCTGTCTCTGAGGCGAAGGAGCGCAGCGCCGCCTTGGTCTGATCGAGCAGCGGACGGACCAACCTGACCCGCGAATCGACTGGCGAAACGCTCTGCCACTTCATCCCCGCCAGCCCCTCACTTCCGCTGCCCCGTAACAGCCGAAGAAAGAACAGTTCGAGCTGGTCGTCGGCATGGTGGGCCAAGGCGATGCTCGTGCTGCGGGTGCGGACGGCTGTTCCGGCAAGGAACTCGTGCCGCATCTCCCGTGCGGCCATTTCCAGTGAGAGCTTGTGGGAGTTGGTGTAGCCCCGGACATCGGCCTTTTCGACGGAGAAAGGCAGTCCCAGCTCTTCCGCCCTGGTTTGAACGAGCCGTTCATCGGCGTCGCTATCGCGACCGCGGAGTTGATGGTTCAAATGGGCCACACCGAGGCGCCACCGGTTCTTTGCTGCCAGAGCGTGAAGCCCCGCAAGCAGGACCATTGAATCGAGCCCGCCGGACACGGCAACAACGATGCTTTCACCGGGCCGGAAGAGGCGGTGGCAGCGGATATTCTGCTCGATGCGCGTGACCAAGTCGCTCACACCGCGATTATAGCCGGGCGTCGCGGACGCCGCGACAGGTTTAACGCGGCATCAGCAGAATCGGAATGACAGTGGAAAGCTACTTTCCGCATCTCTACCAAGACCTAGCCGTGGCCGAAGGCTGAGGGCAAGATGGCGCTCCCACCGGAGCTTGGAATCACAACGCTGAGCTTGACGACCCGTGTTCAAGCACTTCGTCCTGGAGCGGGCCTGGATTGACCAGGAGGGGCTGCGGAAGGGGGAGTGGTCCATCTACGAGGGCTCTTTTCAGCCAAAAACATTTTACATCAAGTCGGCGGAGGGGGTCGTACGGGGGGGCGGCGGGAACCCGGAAACCAACATCATCGGCGCGTCGAACGACAGCCTTTGGCACGTGCCGCCGAGCGGCCAGGTCCGGAGGACCATGACGAACGACCCCATGGCTGCCGCTCAGGCTAATGGTTGGCCAAATGCACGCCAGAGTCAGGGTTCCCGGCCGAGATCCAAGTCACAGGCACAAAGGATGGAAAGGCCTCGCTCGTGATGGGCAGGTACAGAATCGATGAGTTGGAGCTCGGAGCGGTTCAAGGGAAGCCCAACGGGTTCAGTTATTCGGATTTCGTATCCCCGGCACGGCTCTCCAAAGCTGGCTTGGTGACGTATTCGCACGGCGTCGCGGCCATCGCGGTGGAGGGGCAGGTTCATCCTGTCCAGCAGGCGGGCGGGGGCGTGAGACCGGCAGGGTCTGGAGCTTTGCCATTCGATTTGCTCTGGGGCCGGCCAGGGCGCGGCAAGCGCGAGCCAACTCACTCACCCTTTTCCACCGGCCCGTGATCGCCTCTGGGGACATGTCAATTTTAGCGGCTTTCATTGGTTTTGAGCTTTTGAATATCGTCCAGGTCCTGGCCGCTGCCGCGCAAGCTTTTCAAATGGACCAGCCCGGCGCGCGAGACTACTGGAACCGGCCCGAAATCGGTTTGGAGCCGGCTTCGCGTCTCCCATGCCAGGCGGATGGCGGAGCTGACAAGCAGAACATCGAGCACCAGGAAGTCGGGGTCGGGAGGGTCGGTCTTGACGAACCGGCGAATCTTCACCCGTCCATCCTTGAAGGACATGGGCCGGCCGTAGGGCCGGTAGCCCAAGGGCTCGACGGCCACGCGGAGCGCGGGCAGGGCGGGCCGTTCGAGCAGCAGATCGAAGTCCTCGGTGGCGCGCACGATTCCGTGAACGGCCAGAGCAAAACCGCCGCAGAGGGCGTAGTCGAGTCCGGACGCATTGAGCGTTCGGATGAGGGTCCTGAGTTCCTCGAAAGTGTTCATCTCAGACGATCTGTGGTGTCATCCACTTCCTCGCTGCGTGCTACGCACTCGAGCAAGCGGGCGAACTCAACCTCACCTCAGGGACTGTCATCGTCTTCATGAGACCAGACTAGACCAACAAGCCTGAGGCTTCAACGGTAACAATCAGACTGCATCGGAGGGAATGGCGAGAAATCCGGGTTCGTTCGACCGCTCCGCCC
>JAJYHY010000526.1 GCA_021784555.1 bacterium | reverse complement strand
TTCCCGGAGCGTCGGGGTCAGTCCTGCACCTTTTTCCGCCCGCTTCGCCCTCCATTACCGCGGAAAAAGTGAGGACTGACCCCGGCGCCGACACCCTTTCAACATCGCACGGCGGGGGGTCACCGGTCAACCTCACCCAACACAATATCTACGCTGCCGAGTATGATCACCACGTCGGCCACGAGTTGGCCCAGGCACATATCCTCCAGAACGGTCAGGTTTATCAGGCTTGGCGGGCGCACGCGGTAACGATAGGGATTCGGCGAGCCATCGCTGATGAGGTAAAACCCAAGCTCCCCTTTCGGCGCTTCAATCCGGCCATAAGCCTCGCCGGGCTTGGGGCGAAACCCGCGCAGCCTGGCTTTCGGATCCACGATGGGGCCGTCCGGGATGTCGCGGAGGCCCTGTTCGAGTATCTTGATAGACTCGCGCATCTCCAGGACGCGAATCATGTAGCGGTCATAGATGTCGCCGTGTTCGCCTAATGGCACGCGGAACTGAAATCGATCATAGATGCCATACCGATCCACCTTCCGGATGTCGTAATTGACGCCGGAAGCGCGCAGCATCGGGCCGGTGATGCTCGCGTTGACCGCAAGTTCCTTGGGCAAAACTCCCACACCTTGAGTCCGGGACATCAGGATTTCGTTCGTGGTGAGCAAGTTCTCGAACTCATCGAGGAACCGTGGAAACTCCGCCACCACCTCTTTGGCCTGCTCCAGCCAGCCCGGAGGTAAATCACAGCGGCAACCCCCAAACCGCATATAGTTGCACATCATCCGCGCCCCGGTCAGAGACTCAAACAGGTCCAGCACCTTCTCTCGCTCGCGAAAGGCGTACATCAGCGGCGTGCCCGACGCGCCCATGTCCTGCAATAAGAACCCGGCCAGGCAGGCGTGGTTCTGCAATCGGGTCAATTCGGCCGTGACCACCCGGATATACTCCGCCCGCTCCGGCACTTGCAGCCCTGCCAACTTCTCCACCGCCAGCGCGTACGCCCAGTTGTTCGTCAACGAACAGAAATAATCCAGCCGGTCCGTATAGGGCATCGACCCCAGGTAGGTCGTGTTCTCCGCTATCTTCTCGTGGTTGCGATGCAGGTAACCAAAAACTGGCTTGAGCCTGACCACCCGCTCACCGTCCAGCACCACGTCCATCCGGAACACGCCGTGGGTGGAGGGATGCTGCGGTCCCATCGATACCTCCAGCAACTCCCCCGCGCCATTCCGGGAGTTGGGGGCGCTTTGAGGCGCTGGCAGCGAAACCGAGACCTTGGACAATCCCGCCGTTCCGTTACCGCGGAACGGAGGCTTGGAATCCTCGCCTGTTGGAGGTTCGGGCGCTACTTGGTTCGACCTGTCAACTGTATTCTTCATTCGCAGCCTGGTGCGCCTTGGCCTTCTCGAGCACTTCGTCGTGGGCCGTCGGCTCGTATTCGTAATCGTCCGGCTCGGTATAATCCTTGCGCATCGGGTAATCCTTGAAACCCTCCCACATCAGGATGCGGCGCAGGTCCGGATGGCCCTTGAACACGATGCCATAGAGGTCGTAGGCCTCGCGTTCCTGGAACTCGGCTCCACGCCAAATCGGCGTCAGCGACGGCACCACCGCCTCCTCGGCGCGGTTGGCGGTGCGCAGGCGCAAAATCAGCGGCCCCTGCTTGAGGGCCATTGAGTAAAGATGATAGACGACCTCCAAATAACCCGGCCTGGTTGTCTTGACGGTCTCCTCGATCTCGCGCTCGACCCCGTCGATGGTGCGTTTGACTTTGGTCTTTCGCTCCAAAACCGTATCCAACCAATCGACTCCGGTCACATTGGAGGCGTAATCGAGCCGGAGTTGGGGGTCATCGCGCAGAAATGTCCCCACCGCCACCGCATGCTCGTTATCGACCAGCACCGAATGTTGCGCCGACGGACTGCCGTTGGGCACAATCTCCAGGCTTGCCCCTGGAACGGCGGCTTTGGCGCGGGTGATGATCTGCTCTAATGATTCCATCACGCGGTCTTCGCCAGGGCCCCTTCCTCCCCCACGCTCGGCGGGCGCCAGACTTCCGCATTGCTGGACGGCTCCAAGTCGTGCGCTCCGTACTCCGGGACGTTAAACTCGCTCGGAGCATCCGCGTGTAGGTGGCGGGGGCGAGCGGCGCCGGTCAGGGCCTGCTCATCAATTTGGCGCTGGAGCGTCATAAAGGCGTGCAGCAGCGCCTCGGGCCGCGGCGGGCAGCCAGGGATGTGGACATCGACGGGGATGTAGCGGTCGATGCCCTTGAGCACGTTGTAGCCTTGCTTGAAAGGGCCGCCCGAAATGGCGCACGCCCCCATCGCAATGACGTATTTCGGCTCGGGCATCTGGTTGTAAAGCCGCACCACCTGCGGGGCCATCTTCTTGGTCACCGTGCCGGCCACAATCATCAGGTCCGCCTGGCGCGGCGAGGGCCGGAACACCTCCGCGCCAAACCGGGCCAGGTCCCATCGGGCCATCGAAGTGGCTATCATCTCGATGGCGCAACAGGCCAGGCCAAAGCCCAACGGCCAGACCGAATTCTTCCGCCCCCAATTGTAGAGCTCCTCCAGGGTCGTGGTAAGAATCCCCTGCTTGCGCAACTCGCTTCTTAATCCTTCATCCATAGTCACCACCGCCCCGTCACGCGCCTCCCACTTAGGACTCCTCCAAAAAAACCGGATTTCGGGACCTTCTCGCCCACCTTATCGAATTCCGGCCTGCTCTCGACAGAGTGTGAGATAAAGTGCGCGATAAACTTGTTGTTGGGACACACCCAGCTTACCCCCATTTTAGCACTCCCTTCTGCCAGGCCCAAGCCAACCCTTCCACCAGCAACAAGACAAAAACCATCATCGCGATTGCCCCGCCGACCGGCAATCCCCCAAAGGCAACCGCAAACGGCAGCAGGAATACCGCCTCCACGTCGAAAATGAGGAACATGATTGCATAGAGGTAGTACTCAGACTTGAATTGAATCCAGGCGTCGCCCTTGGATTCCAGGCCGCACTCGTAAATGGCGTTCTTGGTGGCGCCCGGTTTGGGTGGAGAGAATTTCCTGGACCAAATCCAGGCAATCGCCAGCGGGGTTAAGGCGAAAACCAGCGCGCCCGCAATCAAAAGGATTATTAGCAAATACGGATTTGATCCTGTCATAAGGTGATAGCCCTTAGCCGCTTCAACATTATTCATCGTATCAGGCGATGCTTGGCTCGTCAAGGCAGTCCCTCCCGCCCCCGGCGAGTCCTCGACGGCGGGAACTTAGGCTTGCTTCGGCGGGCGAAAAGCGACTAATTGAAAAGCGTGCCGGCACGAACGCTCGTTCCTCACGGTCTGCTAGGATTATTGCTCGTCGCTATATGTTGGCCGCTGGATTGGATGCTGCCTGGCATGCGGACGGCTTACTTATTCTTTCCGCTCTGGCTGGGCTACATCCTGACCGTTGATGCCATCGTGCTGCGCCGCACCGGCGTCTCTCTTTGGAGCCGCTCTCGGAAGGACTTTGCCCTGTTGTTCGTCACTTCTACACCCGTTTGGTGGCTTTTCGAGGCGATTAACCAGCGCACCCGCAACTGGAGTTACCTTGGCGCAGAGCAATTCGGCAAAGTCGAATATTTCCTGCTCTGCACCATCGCCTTTTCCATTGTGATGCCCGCCGTGTTCGAGACAGCCGAGATGGTGCGCACCTTCTCCTTTATGCGGCGCTTCGGCTCCGGCCCGCGCCTTGGCCCGGCCTCCACATTGGAGGGTTGGTTCTTCGGGATCGGCATCGCCCTGCTGGCCCTGACGCTCATCTGGCCGCGCTACTGCTATCCATTTGTCTGGATTTCGCTGGTGCTGATACTTGAGCCAATCAACTTCCGCCTCGGCAGGCGCCACCTCCTCCAGCCGCTCCAGGCCGGAGATTGGCGGGCCGTGGTGGCGCTCGCGCTGGGATCGCTCCTGTGCGGCTTTTTTTGGGAGATGTGGAACTATTATTCCTATCCGAAATGGGTTTATCACACGCCGGGCGCGAGTTTTCTGCACGTTTTCGAAATGCCCCTGCTGGGCTATGGAGGCTATATTCCGTTCGCGCTAGAGTTGTTCGAATTGAAGAATTTCCTTTGGCCAAGCTCGCCGAAGCTGCGAATTTGAGGCGAAAACGGGGGCGCCTGAGGCAGGCGCGCGCCTCCTACCGGAGCAAGCTGGAAGGGATCTGCCATTTTAGCTTTTAGATTTGCGATTTGCGATTGCGGTAACTGCTCAGGTTGTGACAGGAG
>JAJYHY010000525.1 GCA_021784555.1 bacterium | reverse complement strand
TTGGGACGGGCGCTTTCATCTCCTCTCCCCGACGTTTCAATCCACGCTCCCGCGCGGGAGCGAACTGTCAGCATCTAACTAACGAGAACAAAAGAGCCAGACTGCTCGGTAGCGCGAAACCACTGTTCACAGGCTGATTCGACGAGGGCACTCTTGTAGCGACATCTTGCATCTCATTCAACCGCCGCCTCTTTGCATTGTCCGCGAACCTCCCAGGGAAAACCTGATCGCATACGGTTCGCGCTACGCAATCAAAGGTCCCTCGGGGTCAAGAGAAGGCTTGGCTCCTACGTGTTCGACCCTGTTTCTCCAGTTTTTACCGAGAAAGTAAAACCGCAAGCTATCTTGTTTGGGTTCGATCTCCTCAATCAAACCTTGGCGAAGCTGGGCCCACTGGGCGGGGTCCACCAGGCATTCGAACACGGACTTCTGCACTCGCTGGCCGAGGTTCTTGCACCTTTTTGCCACATGGCGAAGTCTGCGCCGGCTTTCGGGCGTTTCCGTATTCACATCATAGGTCACGACAACCAACATAGTCGCCTCATTTCCACAAGAAAGGGGGATAGCCGTCCAGGTCTCCCCTCAAGAAGCGGGCGAGGAGCATCGCCTGCACAAAGGGCAGGAGTCCCACCTCCATCTTCTCACCGAGGAAAGGATGCTGAATTTCTTCCTGCTTCCTTTTCTGATAAGCCACGAGGACTTCCTTCCGCGTTGCGTCGTCCATGAACACGGCCCCGGTTTCAGTTTTGGTGAAGCCCGTTCCTCTGATCTGCTGGCGGTTGATTAGCGAAAGCGCCAGCCGGTCAGCCAGTATGGGCCGAAACTCCTCCATGAGATCGAGGGCAAGGCTGGGCCGGCCTGGCCGGTCGCGATGGAGATATCCCACGGCGGGATCGAGACCCACGGTTTCGAGCGCGGCTCTTACGTCATGAACAACCAAGGTATAGAAAAATGAGAGCAAAGCATTCAAGTTGTCGAGGGGCGGGCGTCGGCTACGTTCGCGAAAAAAGAATTCTTCCTTTTGTGCCGTGACGAGCTGGTCAAAGACGTCGAAGTAGGTCCGAGCGGCATCTCCCTCCAATCCGCGAACCGCATCGAGGCATGCCGGCTGGCGTAGATCATCGAGCAGGCGTCCGAGGCGGACCGTCGCAGCCTCTAGAGCGGGCACCTCAATATTTTCAGCGTGATCGCGGATTCCGCGCAGGAGCACTGTGCGACAGTTCGCGACCTTGGCCACGACCACCGACTGGGCGATCCTCGCTGAAGCCTCCTCACTGTCTGCCCGGCGATACTGTTCTCGCCGCAGAAGCACATTGCCGGAAACCGGCCCCTGAACGCGAGCGAAAAACTTTCCGTGCTCGCTCAGAAAAGAAATGGCGACATTCCTTTCGCCGCACAACCCCATCAGAGGCGGACTGCACGAAACCTGTCCGAAACAGACAATGCCCCCTAGAGTGTGAATAGGGACGCGGAGTTTGACTTCATGGTCCACGCGCACGGCGACGGTTTCACCGTCGCGAGAAAGATAGGCTCCCTGCGTGGTGACGTAAAGCGTGTTCAGAAGATGCCTCATAGCGACGTATTCCCATCTCGGTTTTCACCGTCAACCATGACGCTGGAAAGATAACGGTCAACGCTCTTGCGCGCGCCCGTCGTTTTGGGCATGCACAGGCTGAACAACGAACAACTGTCGCATTTCTTCTCGTAACGGACCTGGGGAGTTTTCCCCGCCCGCGTCAGTTCGTGCAATCGCGCCGCCAATCTTTCGGTTTGTTCGCGAAGTGCGGGAGTAAGCAGTACATCCAAGCGTTCGCGCGGCTGCCCGTAGAATACGGCGGCGGACGGTATCGGCATCCCCAGCATCTCCTCCAGACAGAGGGCCTGGGCGCAGAGTTGGATTTCATCGAACGGCCCCAGCTTGGGTCTTCCCCTCTTGTACTCGACAGGGAAGGGCTGCCATGCACCTCCGACTCCCGGCAGGCGCACGCCCGGCGGTTCTTCGCATGAGTTACCGATTGGCGACTCAGGGAGATCATGAATCCGGCGAAACTCCACGACGTCCGCCACCCCGGTAAGCCCAAGCCTGAGTGATCGCAGGCGCAGCGCTCGGCCAATGCGCACATCACCACGCGATTCGGTCTCAGGTTTGTGCGTTCGGTCGTGCAAATGGTGACCCTCGACCGTCAGACGGTTCTCCGCCCATAGCCCTTCCAAATGGATCAATGCCCACTGCCGCTCACAAAAAGCCAAGTGCTGAAGCGCCGAAATCGGTAGCAGGTCAGCTTCGTTGTACATGATGAAATCGTCTTCCATCGAATAGAATTAGCCAGAGGCGCGCGAGCCCAATTCAAATCATGCTGTGGCATGGCGCGGTGCAGGGCAGTGCGAGTAACGCGACAATCTCCTAAAACCCGTCGATCTGTTCAGGCTCAAGCCCTTTGAGTCGGGCCAAATCAATGTTCCCATCCGGTTTTACAGTCAGAGAACCGTGCACCTTTGCAGACGAGAACTGTCCGGACTTGCAGTTGTGTTTCCACCAAATCACCTTGAGCACTTCCATGCTGCCTTCCGGCCGGGCGGAGGAAGCATCATTCTCAAACATCATGGGCAGCACTTGTTTGATTGCCTGTGCGTCATCATCACTGAACCCGGTTCTCTCGGCCAGTTGCGGATTCATGCTGCCGAAGAAAACGTAGATTCCGTGATCGACCCGGTGTTTCATCCCCATGTTGTCGGAGCTGCGCTTGTTGCCTTCACCCTCGCCACTGACACTTTTCGTGATCTGGGTACTTGTCACTTCCACAGCTTGAATACTAAAGGCCGACCTGACAGACACTGGGCCGCGGATTGGGATCGAAATCCCGGAACCCCCTTCCTCATCCCCGCCTTTTGCCTTGCGTTTACTGGAGAAAGCAAATAACTGTCCAAAAGCGCGCACGTCGAGCCATATCTCACAAGCCAACTTGGCCGTTTCGGCAGAGCCCAGTTTACTCCCGAGCGATTTCTCGGCTCGGTCACGCAGACTCTTTGCATCATCGTTCTTGCGATCATCGGACTGTACGAAGATTGCGTGGCCGTGCTCCTGCAATCGGTCCCGTATCTTGCGCTTCAAACAGACATCAGTAATTTCGCCTAAACGGTCATAATCTGTGCGTGGCCGGTTTCCGTTGAGCGGATCACCATTCGGGTTAGCATGATCTACGCGCAACACAACTGCGAAGTCTATCTTGTTTTGTAGAATCGACATTTATTCCTCCCCTTCATGAATGGATTCACCATCCGTCACTTGTCCGTTGTTGGTGTTTGGCCAGAGCGCAGCACGCTGGCAGTGATAGCCCAGCAAAAACTCCCCAGAAAGTTTCCCGTCATCGGTAAACTCACCTGTCTGAAACTTGCCGAAAATTTCATCAAGCAGTTTCTCAAGCGCCACCAGCATGCCTGGGCGTTTCGCACGCAGCCTAGCTTTATAAGGAGTCAAAGCCAGCTCAATCGTTTGCCAAGTCGAGTTAGGCCTGTCGGCGAAACGCTGCATTAACTTCGCGGCGTTGGTATCCCGAGTTTCGCCGGCCAAATACAACGCTCTCTCTTCGATATGTTCGGCAATCGCCAGGAGACGGCCGAACAGGTAATCCCGAGTGTTTCGATCCTCTTCAAGTGACATCCGGTAACCCTCCTTTCTGTGATTGCCCCTGAAAAGCCCACACGCAACACCAAAAAATTTCTCCCAGTCCCACGATTCGAGCCCCATGCGGTTGCAGACCCGTTGGACACAGGATTCAACGATATCTCTCGGGACTGGGCGCCCATCCACGATACACGGCAGAAGCCGCTCCACCGTTGCCTTGCGCAACTTGTCGTCCAGTTTGCGGCCATAAGCAGCTTCTGCGATCTCTCTGGGCGCGGGAGCGCCGACGAAGTCGATCTCTTTGGGGTATCTCTGGGGCCACGCATGGGATTGGTGCCACGCCATGACGCGCTCAAGGAATTCCGAGCCATTCAACTCACGGTAGTAAGTGATCGCCATACGACCGGGCGTTGCTGAATCCAAGCCCATCACCACAATATTGTCTGCTTCGGTGAGCTTTCCCTGATAGCCTTTGATCAGCTTCTGCAGTTGCAGCGCGAAATACTGCCCTGCGTCACCGGTGTACTCCAGATTGCTAGCTGATTCCTCCGGCATATCACTAACGGGGCTGCGCCCCAGCCCGACGAGCATGTAAGAACGTGATGGCTCCGCTTGTGGACGTAAGACGGAAGTGATATGCACCTCCGTTGATGAGACC
>JAJYHY010000524.1 GCA_021784555.1 bacterium | reverse complement strand
CGGTCCGCGCCGCACTCCAAAGGCTGGCGCCAGGTTCGAACGGGCCGTCCCAGCCTGCGGCCTCGCCGACTCCAGGGCGTCCAGGTCTCGCGCAACGTTGGGGATCTCGCGGAGCGTTTGGAGCGCGACGCCATCCGTCGCTTTCCCTTTTTCCCTCCGCTTCCAGGTCCGGATCGCGGCAAAGCGGCGGTCCGCGCCGCACTCCAAAGGCTGGCGCCAGGTTCGAACGGGCCGTCCCAGCCCGCGGCCTCGCCGACTCCAGGGGTCCAGACCTCGCGCAACGTTTGGGGATCTCGCGGAGCGTTTGGAGTGCGACGCCATCCGTCGCTTTGCCTTTTTCCCTCCGCTTCCAGGTCCGAACCGCGGCAAAGCGGCGGTCCGCGCCGCACTCCAAAGGCTGGCGCCAGGTTCGAACGGGCCGTCCCAGCCTGCGGCCTCGCCGACTCCAGGGCGTCCAGGTCTCGCGCAACGTTTGGGAATCTCGCGGAGCGTTTGGAGTGCGACGCCATCCGTCGCTTTGCCTTTTTCCCTCCGCTTCCAGGTCCGGATCGCGGCAAAGCGGCGGTCCGCGCCGCAAACGCTGGCGCTAGGTTCGCGCGGGCCCTTCGACGCCCGGCCAACGCCTGATCTCACCAGACTGCGCCTATGATTGCCAAACGAGTCATTCCTTGCCTGGACGTGCATGCCGGCCAGGTCACCCGCGGCGTCCAGTTCGGCAAAGCCGAGGCGGGCGAATTGCGGAACGTGGGCGACCCGGTCGAATTGGCCCTTCGTTACAATGAGCAGGGGGCCGACGAGATGGTGTTTTTTGACATCACCGCGAGCGCGCATGGCCGTGCCACGATGGTCGATGTGATTGAACGCGCCGCCGACCAATGTTTCATGCCGCTGACGGTCGGCGGCGGCATCCGCTCTGTTGAGGATATGTACACCATGCTGCGGGCCGGCGCCGACAAGACCAGCATCAACTCTTCGGCCCTGGCCAACCCGGCGCTGATCCGGGCTGGCGCCGAGAAATTCGGCAGTCAGTGTATTGTCGTTTCCATCGACGCCAAACAAGTTGCCCCGGACAAATGGGAGGTCTTCTCCCATGGCGGACGCAAAGCCACCGGCCTGGACGCCGTCGAATGGGCCAGGCGCGCGGTTTCGCTCGGCGCGGGCGAGATTGTCCTCAACAGCATCGACGCCGACGGGACCAAGGCCGGGTTCGACCTGGTCATTACGCGCCGGATTAGCGAAGCGGTAGGCGTGCCGGTCGTGGCCAGCGGCGGAGCGGGCAAACTGGAGCATATCGCGGAGGTGTTGCTCGAAGGCAAAGCCGATGCCGTGCTGGCCGCCAGCATCTTCCATTTCGGGGAATTCACCGTTGGCCAGGTGAAGGAATACCTGGCGAGCAGGGGCATCCCGGTTCGCCGCGTCTGATATAAATGAGCGTAAGGCTCCCGCCCGCTGGCGCGAGAGTCCTTGAACTTCAAAATACGTTGTAAACAAGTCACATTCACCTAAACTAATGCGAAGAACAAGATGGTCTAAAGCCAAGCCTCGCTAGGTTAACTGAGAATTAAGAATTGGAAATTGCACATTGATGCCAACACGGATGCCATTATTAGACCGGGAGAATTCTCAGAACGACTGTGGCTAGGCAGATCCGCCTCGACTTCGGGGTCGAACAGGCGCCGCCCCTCGACTGCCCTCCGAAGCGGGACTCAATTGAAAATTCTCAATTCTCAATTGCCCGAACAACGGGTCTGAGGCTCGCCTCGCCAGTTTTTGCCTGACGAAATCCATAACGCCGTTTCCCTCCTGAGCCTCCTCCCAAACTTATGCGTGCCCGTCAGGACATCCTGGCCATTGTCGTTTTCTGCATCACCTACCTGCTCATCAGCGGGCGGCGCCTCAAGGTGCTTCCACTGAACCGTCCGGCGGCGGCCCTGCTGGGAACCGTGCTGATGGTTAGCTCGGGTGTGCTTACGCCGGAGCAGGCCTACCGCGCGGTGGACTACGACACCCTGGTCCTCCTCTTGGGGATGATGCTCATCTCCTCCTATCTTTTCATGGCTGGATTCTTCGACTGGGCGGCGGATTTCGTGCTCCGCCGGGCGGAGACACCGCAACGGCTGCTGCTTTACCTGATAATCGTTTCAGGCACGTTGTCCGCCCTGCTGGTTAATGACACGGTCTGCCTCATGCTCACACCGCTGGTCGTAGCGGTTATGGTGCGCGGGAAGCTGCCGCTCTCGCCTTACCTGTTGGCGCTGGCCATGAGCGCCAACTTGGGCAGTGTGGCCACCTTGGTCGGCAATCCCCAAAACATGATTATCGGCCATCTCTCCGGAATTGCCTTCCATCGGTTTTCGGCCTCGCTGCTCCCGGTCGCCATTGCCGGTCTCGGCATCCAGTATTTGATTCTCCGGTTCGGCTTCCGAAAGATGCTCCGTGAGGCTGTTATCCATCGGCCCGAGGTTCAGCCTCCCGCCCTGGACGGGCGCCTGCTCGTTTTAACGATCGGCGTGCTGGCGCTCGTTTTCGGCGGTTTCCTGGCCGGGCTGAACCTGGCCTGGACGGCTTTGGCGGGAGGCGCGCTGATCATGGTGCTGGCCAGGCGCGATACGCACGAAGTGCTCAGGCTAGTGGACTGGCATCTGCTGGTCTTTTTCGCCGCGCTTTTTATCGTGGTTAAGGGGCTGGATACGACCGGCCTCCCGGACCGGATCTACCAAGCGCTCCAGGGTGTGTTCGGCGCGTCCGCCACCAGCCAGGCCTGGAACTTCGCCTGGTTCTCCGCCATAGGCTCCAACATTTTTTCCAACGTTCCGTTCGTGCTCGTGGCGGGAAAGTGGGTGCATAACTTCGCCGATCCTCATTTGACCTGGAAAATCATGGCAATGGCCACCACGTTCGCCGGCAATCTGACCATTCTCGGTTCCATGGCCAATCTCATCGTGGTCGAATCGGCCCGCGGCCACGTCGAGATCGGGTTTTGGGACTACGCCCGCTACGGCATCCCGATCACGATTCTGACCACGGTTGCCGGCCTTTTGATGATGAAACCGTGACCCAGCACCGGTCCTCAGAGCGAGTGGAGGGGGATGATCCGGTTGCCATTGAGGGCCCCCTCGTCGCGCCCATCGGCATTTTTCATTACGCATTGGGCATTTAGCATTAGTCATTGGCGACGCTCAATGCCCAATGGCCAATGCCTAATGCTCAATGCTCAATGAGATGGGAAAAGCGGTCTGAGGCCCCATCGCTAGCCATCGGTCCGCGAGATCGGGTGTCCTTGGCGCTCTTGCGCCAGCCTCAACTCCAGCCAGAACCGGCTGCCTTTGCCCTCCTCCGACTCCACACCGACCCTGCCCCCCATCCGTTGCGTCACTTTGCGCACCAGCGCCAGCCCAATTCCGGTGCCCTCGTAATTGCCGTGCCCGCGAGAAAACATATCGAAAACGCGCGGCAGCATCGTCTTGGAAATCCCAATGCCGTCGTCCTCCACCCAAATTCGCGCCCAGCCATCCCGCGGTTCAGCCCGGACGCGGATGTTCGGTGTCTGGCCCGGCTTTACGAACTTCACCGCGTTGCCCAGAAGGTTTGAGAAGCACTGGGTCAGCCCCGCCTCATTGCCCAGGACGGTCGGGAGGCTGCCCTCGACCCGCACATGCGTCCTGGAGGATTGCAGTTCCGGGTAGGAGTCAAGCATGCCCCGCAGCAGCGCGCCGGTGTCCACCCTCTCCCGCGGCAGTTCCTGGCGCACGGACGCGCTGTAATTGAGGGCATCCCGGATGAGCGCGTCCATCCGCTCGGCTGAGGTCATAATCCGTCCCATGAAGGTCTTTGGCTCTTGATGGGGACATTGGGCGCAGAGTTCGCTGACGACCTGGCTGTAGCCCTGCATGGCCCGCAACGGCGCCCGCATGTCGTGCGTAATCGTGTAGGAAAAATGCTCCAGTTCGCCCACCATTTCCTTGAGTTTGGCCGTGCGCTCCGCTACCAAACCCTCGAGCTCAGCCTCGCTTCGTTTGATCTCGCGCAGCAGCATGGCAAACGGCTGGCTCAGCCCGGTCTCGATGACCGCCCGATACACGCAGTAAAAGGCGACGATCTTGAAATAATGCCCCAGCAGATTGGCCGGCCCATATACGCTCACATAAGAAGTGAAGGCCAGCTCCGAGCCAATCGTCAGTCCCAGCGACCACGTCAGCCATCGCGACACCCGCCGGTCGAAGGCCTCACCTTGCCGGCGGAGCAGACCGATGCCCCCAAGCAGTATCAGGCAGATGACGTATTCGC
>JAJYHY010000128.1 GCA_021784555.1 bacterium | reverse complement strand
ACAATTCCACCGCCGATAATGATGATTGGGTTAGCTGCCATAGCTGAATCGTTTCCAGAGGCTGGTACGATTTCAGTAAGAGATTCCAATCGGCACCAGGAAGCTGGTGTCGGCGTAGGCTCTCAGCGCCAGGATTCAAGCACAAGTTTCGAGAGGCTGATTTTCAACGGCTTCTCACGCAACACCTCGTCCAGAATCTCGTCTATCGCGCGGCAGCGTTCCTTCTGGTCCGCGTCCGTGCCGTTGGCCGGCTGGAGAATCCAGAGCGGGGCGCCATTGTCGGTGACAGTGGCGGAGTGACCGGCGCGGGCGAGGCGCTTCACCTTCCGCGGCTCGCGAACCAGAGTACGCAGTGGGATTGTCTTCATGCCAGCCGACGCTAGCGTCAGACGGATTCAGAGTCAATCCCATTGTGAGGCAGCATTTCGCAAGTGCGGTGGTCTGCTTGTAAGCCTTGCCCAAGTCCCGCACCGCCTTCACGCCGGGAGGCAAGGTCACGGCTCCAGATACTCGAAATCCGCGAAAAGAGGGAGAAACCAAAACCGAGGGCGGGGAGCAGTTCACAGATGGCATGCACCCCAAAGCCTGGCTCTAATGTCTTTTTTCGTGTATTTCGCATGTTTCGTGGTCCTCTCCGTTAAACGGCCAGCTTTGAACATTTCCCTTTGCCGCTTATGAGATTGTTTCGGATTTCGAGTTTCGGATTTCGAGTTTATTCAGCAGGGATGCGGGGGTACCGACGCGGTGCGCCGCGTGGGTTGGCTGCCGGGTTGGCTGCATTGGCGGAATTCCATCCGGTGTGTTAAGTTGTATTGATGCTCGGGGATTCCGGGCCTCAGCACCATGAACCGGCTGCTTCTCCAACTGCAAAAGAAAGCCGACCGCCGACGCATCGAGGATTGGTGTGGCGGCGCCTACCATTTTTTGTTGCCAGATGTCGAACATCCGCTGGCCGGTGAGTTCGATCTGGCCATTATCGACGGCCCCGCCCTCAAACGCCTGCGGACGCAGGTGCGCGCTCGAAGGAAGGCCGAAGAGCCGATCTTCCTGCCCTTTTTGCTCCTGACGGTGCGCAGGCATGGGCTTATGCCGGCCCGGCACCTCGGGGTCCTGGTGGACGACGTCATCGTCCGTCCCATGCATCACAAGGAATTCCTGGCGCGCATGGCGAACCTGCTGCGGATGCGGCGGTTGTCGCTCGAACTCAAGAAAGAGCACGACCGGGTCATGAAACTGGCGGTCACCGACGACGTCTCCGGCTTCCACAACACGCGCTACCTGCACCGCTACCTGGACCGCGTCATCGAGCCCCGGAACGGCAACCCTCCCGCCATCTGCCTGGTTTTCTTTGACCTCGATAATTTCAAGGCCCTGGTGGATGCCCATGGCCACCTGCTCGGCTCCAAAGCCCTCAAGGAGGTCGCCCAAGCCGTCTCGCGCGTCCTGGACGAAGACGACCGGATCGTGCGTTACGGCGGCGACGAGTTCATTGTCATCCTGCCCCGCCAGACCAAGGAGGAGGCGCTGAAGAAGGTCGCGCGGATGCGGGAGGCCATCACTACCACCCCCTTTCTGCACAAAGAGGACATCAACGCCCATCTCACCGCCTCCTTCGGCCTGGCCGCCTTCCCGCTCGACGCCAAGGATAAACACCAACTCCTGGCCGAAGCCGACCGCTGCCTTTTCCGGAGCAAGACTAAAGGCAAGAACCAGATCACGTTCGCCGAACTCGATCAGGCCGCGTGAATTGCGACTCAGAACTGGCCCAGATTGACGACTTCCATCACCTCGTCGCCCATCGCGATGCCGTAAAGCTTCTGACGGTTCAGGAACTTGACCACGGACGGCGCCAGATAAACGCTGGCCACCCCCGCGCACACGGTCTTGCCCGCCAATTCGGGGAAGAACTCCGGCAGGCATCGGAGCTTTCGCTTGTACTCGGCCGCTCGCGCGGCATCCATCTTCCGTTTCACCTCCACCACCAACACCTTGGTCGGCCCAACTGCCAGCAGGTCCAGTTCCATCATCTCTCCCTTTATGGTGGGGTGCTTCTGTTCAATGCGGATACCGCAGGTCCGCGCCTCTTCCGTCCCAAAGACGGCGTTGGCGAGCTGGAACCCGCACGGCGCAACCATGTCCTCAATGAGTGTGCCCATGCTGTCGGAAAGCTCCGCCAGCCGCTTGTTGAAGTCCCTCCTTTCCTGCTTCCACTCCGAATCGGCGCGTTTGCGATCCTCGTCGGCGCGTTTCCGGTCGGCATCGGCCTGCTCGCGAAACATCCGAAACTCCGCTTCCCACCGCTGGCGGTCTTGGTCGGTGCGTTTGCGGTCGGCATCGGCCTGCTCGCGAAATACCCCGAACTCCGCTTCCCATTGCCGGCGGTCTTGATCGGCTCGCTTGCGATCCTCGTCGGCGCGTTTGCGGTCCGCATCGGCGCGCTTGCGATCCTCATCAGCCTGCCGCTGCAGCTCGAGTAATCGCTCGTCGGTGCGGCGGTTGCTGGAACGGATTTCGACTATGCTGGAGCGGATCTCGGCTATCGCCAGATTCGTTTGCTCGACGAACACGGTCATCGCCTGTTCCAAATCATTCATTCGTTCCTCGCTCACCATGTTCTTAGTATGCTGGTGGAACGTGCGCGATGTCAAGGAGCGCGTCCGCCGGTCGAGCAATTCTCGTTCTGGAGCATCTGCTTGTAGCGGCAAAGGGCGCCGCACCTTAGGCCGAAGTCAGGCAGCGCGGCGCGCTCACGGGACGCCGCTACAGGAGATTTCGTCACCGCCGGGCAGATTGCGACTTAATAGCCATAATACGGGCAGGCTAGCGGAGCGGGACAACAACGTCCAGCCTCCTCTGCTGCCGCCCAGTGCGGCCGATCGTCGCCTTGACAGTCGGCAGCGGACCGCCCATTCTTTCCAGCCGTGGTTCAGCATGGGCACCGCATCACTCGACTTAACTGTTTACCGGTGGATTCAATCAGAGACTTCGGCGCGAGATCGGCTTGCATTGCTCTCAATCCAGGCGGTTCTTGGCGCGGCCCTGGGCACCTACACTTACCTGGAAGTTGGGTCGCACCTTGGCGGCAGCCTGCAGCCCCACGTTTGCCGCAGGCAATGCAAGGCCATCTTCTCCATCGATCCGCGTCCGCTGGAACAGCCGGACGAGCGCTGGAAGACGGCCTACAAGTACGAGGGTAATTCCACTCAAAGAATGTTCGAGCACCTCGCCCACATCCCAGAGGCGGACCTCGAGAAGATAAAGACCTTTGAGGCGTGCTCGTGGGAACTCAAGCCGGATGACATACCGAAGTGCGTGGATTACGCCTTCATCGACGGAGAGCACACGAACAAGGCTGTCCTCCGCGATTTTGAGGCCGTGCGGAGATTTCTCTCGGACCAGGCGGTCATGGCCTTTCATGACAGCCTAGTCACGGTGGCGGCTCTCCGCGCAATCCGGCACGGTCTGGACCGCAGTGACTCGCAGGCCCGGTTCCTGTTTTTTCCCAACAGCCAGGTAGTTTGCATCGTGTTAGGCGGCGCCCCTGGCCTTGTCGCATCACTCATTGACTTTGGCTGGCAGACAAACGTGCCGATCTCACGCTGGGCTGGCGCCAAGCGCTGGCTCAACGAGTCGATAAAGCGATCTCGGGCGTATGGGTTCATAAGAGGGCGCTGGAACCACCGGCGGAGGGGCCAGTCTGGACTCTGCTAGCCCCGTAGGAAAAAGGGCAGCTCTCGGCTTGGCGCACCGCCACTTCGTCCGGCAATTTGTCACATACTTTACCGTCGGGCTTGGCGGGAAGGTAGGGACGAAGTGGCCGATAAAGTGCCCGATAAAGTGAGAATGGGCCAGGTCGAGACGAGGGCCGTTGATAGGAAAAGGATTGCTCCCCGGGGCGAGATGTATTCTAATTGAGAGATGCCTGAAGCTGAGAAATAGAGAAGAGAGCGCCGAATATGCCAAACGTCCGTTCCTTGTTCGTGTATGCACTGTGCCTGCCGCTGGCGGCGGTTATCGGCTATTACCTGGCACAGCCGCTGACTTACAGCTCGCTGGCGATGGTGGGACTGGTGCCGTTTTGTCTCATGATCCCGCTTTTTCTCAAATGGCATCATCCCTGGCTGCTGGCCAGTTGGAACATGTCGGCGGTGATTTTCTTTCTGCCGGGGCGCCCGCCGTTATGGATGGCGATGACGGCGATCAGCCTGATCGTGGTCGTGCTGCAATACACGCTGGACCGGGAGAGGAAGATTCTGTCGGTGCCGGGAGTGACGCTCTCACTGGTCTTTTTATCGATTGTCGTGCTGGTTACGGCCCGCTTCACGGGCGGCATGGGGCTGCGCTCGTTCGGAAGCCAAGTGGAGGGAGGAAAACGCTACATCATGATTCTGGCGGCCATCCTCGGCTATTTCGCCATTTCCAGCCGGCGGATTGCCCCGGAGCGCGCCACGCTTTATGTGACGCTGTTCTTTCTGGGCGGTGTGACGATGGCCATCGGCCTGTTTTTTGGTTTTATCAGCCCCGTTTTCAATTTCCTCTTCCTCATCTTCCCAATTGAATTCGTGGGCGGCGTGGACATCGGCGGCTGGAGCAACACCATTATTCGCACCTGGGCCCTGCCGAACATGGCCTTGGCGATCTTTTGCGTCATGATGGCCCGGTATGGCGTGCGCGGGATATTGGATTTGACGCGCCCCTGGCGGTTGGGGGTGGTGCTGTTCTTCACGTTCGTTGGCATGCTCGGTGGCTTCAGGTCGATGGTGGTCATCGTGGCGGCGGCGTTTGCCATCCTGTTCGTCATTGAGGGGCTGATGCGCACGAAAATGCTCCCGGCCCTCGCCCTGGTAACACTTCTGGGAGGCGCGCTTCTGGCCGCTTTCGCGACCCGTCTGCCGCCCTCCATCCAGCGGTCACTGGCGGTTTTGCCGATCCGGGTGGACCCCGCCGTCAGGGCGGATGCCGAGGTCTCCAACGAATGGCGAATCCAAATGTGGAAGGACCTCCTGCCCCAGATTCCACAGTATCTGTGGCTTGGCAAAGGCTACAGCTTTAGTGGCGAGCAGATGGACATTATCCACGTCGACCCTCAGACCGTGACGGGCACCGCCGGCTCGGAAATGGCCACCGATTATCATAACGGGCCGCTCTCGGTGATTCTGCCCCTGGGCCTTCCCGGCGTGTTCGCCTTCCTCTGGTTCCTTTATATGGGCTTGAGGGTCACCTACAACAATTACAGATATGGCGCGCCGGAATTGGCTCACCTGAACCGCTTCCTGTTCGCCTATTTCCTGGCGAGGACGTTTTTCTTCTTCACTATCTTCGGTTCACTCTATTCGGACATGGTGATGTTTACGGGGCTTGTCGGATTGAGTGTCAGCCTCAACGGAGGCATGGCCAAACCCGCAACGGCACCCGAGCCCGCGTTCACGCCGGAACGGTTCCGGCCCTCTCCCGTGTTCCGCAGGCCGGCTAACGCCTGAGGATTTGCGATTGGGGGGCGGCGCGACCCGGCTGACACGCTCCTCGGCGCGCGTTTCGGCACTGAATCGCTGCGTTGCGCAACGCTCAACATTCAACATTCAACATTCAATTTCGAACCTCCAGGGGCTGCCATCCGTGCGCGTTGGATGTTGGATGTTGGATGTTCAATGTTGGATGTTCAATGTCGGTTGTTCCCCCAGGACCGTGGAAGCCCTCAGGCGCCGAACACCTTTCTGACGAACTCGCGGCTTAAGCGGTGGTTTTCAACGACTGAGCGTGTCACTTTGGTGCCTGCCTCCAGCGCCAACTCGACCGTGAAGCGGCGCGCCAAGTTGTGCTCCCGGGCGTATTTGGCTATGGCCGAATAATCGATATCGCCGGTGTCGAGGTCTTGCCACCAGATGTTGTTCCGGCTCTGGCGCAGGTGCCATGTCAGCACGCGATCTCCATATTCCCGCATGGCGAGCAGGGGCATCATGCCACCCCGCCAGACCCAGTGAACGTCGAAGCAAAACCCGACCTCGTCGCGCTGGGTATGGTCGTAATTGTAATGGAACTCGCGCGCTTGGTCGGCCATCGCCGGCGTATGATTGTGGATGGCCAGCCTCACGCCCAAGTCCTTCAGGCCCCGGCCCAAGCCGGTCAACGCCCCGGCCTGCGTGCGCAGTTCCTCGTCGGTCTTTTCCCGTCCAATGGGGTCCGGGTTGCAGCAGATGACCTCGAACCCGGACCGGGCGCACACTTTCCCGGCAGCCAGAATATGGGCAACAACCTCGTCGCATTTGCCTTTTTCATGCAGGCGCGCGCCGGTGTAAAGGCTGACAGGCCGCAGGCCCTTGGCCTTAAGCTGATCGGCGAACCGGGCGTTTTCCTCCGGCTGATCTATGTTGAGATAATACTCGAGATAGTCGTAGCCGGTGTCACGGAGCGCGGAAATGACCTCCGGGATGTTGAGTGGGCGATGGTCGCGCTGGGCATACTGGCCCCAACCATAGATATTGGAGCCCACTATGCCCGTTTCCGCGTCAGATTCCTCTTTGTTATCCTCCGCCCTGCACAGAGCCGGGCCGAAAACCGTGCCGAGCGCTAAGCCCGCGCCAAGTCGAGAAATGAAAGTGCGCCTGGATTGCCTGTGGTTGGGAAAGGAATGTGACCGCATGACGGACATTTACTCCCGCCGCCCGGCGAAAGGCAAGTCAGTTTTGGTGCCAGCGGTTCTCCCGGGCGCGCGACATGGTTCGTCGGGTGGCTCATGTTTCCCCCGCCGTCGGCGCATACCATCTTTTCGAATGGCTTATGCACCGCTTGGCGGGTATGATCATCCAGGTGAATCCGGACGTTCGATGGAAACAGCGGTTTGAGAACTACCGCAAGGCGCTCGTGATGCTTCGGCAGGCGCTGGCGGATGTCGATAGCCTTTCGCAATTGGAGAAGGAAGGGACCGTTCAGCGGTTTGAATTCACTATGGAATTGGCGTGGAACACGATGAAGGATTATCTGGAGGAGGGCGGGATCATTTTGGCTCCAGTAACGCCCAAGAATGTTGTTAAACAGGCATTCGCCGCGAACATCATCAGCGACGGGCAGCTTTGGATTGATATGCTCGACTGCCGGAACAGGATGTCACATACGTACGATGAGGCGGCGTTTGACGAGGCTGTCCACCAGATGAGCGAACGCTTCCTGGGGGGACTGGAGGAGCTTTGCCGCTTTTTCGAGGCACGGAGGGCCCAATGAACGAATTCGGTCTCACAGACAGGGCGCAGGAGTTGATTCGCGGAGTGCTCCGCCGCCACCGTGAGATAACCGAAGCCAGGATCTTTGGCTCGCGCGCAAAGGGTACTTTCCAGCCCTATTCTGACGTGGACCTGGCGATCTGGGGGGGCATCTCATTTCTTGGCGTGGCCGCAATTAGCGGCGAATTGGACGAATTGCCGTTGCCATACACTTTTGACGTGCAGGCTTTCGAGGCCATTCGCCACCCGCCGTTGCGCGAGCATATTGAGCGAGTTGGCCGGCGCTTTTACGCCCGTGATGAGATGGGAGAGATGTGAGCTTGCCAAATGCTAGTTCTTTGGGCATGATCGAGGGTGCTATGAAAAACAGGATTGGCATTGGCATTCTAATTTTGGCGTGTTTGGCGCTGGCGGCGGCATTGTTTCTGGTGAAGAAGCAGGCCACTGATAAAGACCATCTGGCTGCCGAGAAGATCGGCGCCTTGTCAAACCAGTGGGTGGACGCGAGCGCGCAACTCACCGAGCAGATGAAGGTGAATTCGACCTACCAGAATGATCTGGCCAAGCAGAAAAAGGACTACGGCGACCTGACCAATAATTACACCCAGGTCTCCGCCAACCTCACCCAAGTCTCCGCCAACCTGGACAAGACTCAGGCCACGTTGAAGGCACGGGAAGACGAGGTTCAAAAGGGCCAGGCCACAATCGCCGAGCTGGAGAAAAAGAACCAAGACCTGGATAGCGAGGCCAAGAATCTCACCGCCTCGATTGCCGAGTTGAATTCCCAAATCGCCGAGACCCAGCGCAAGCTCGCGGCCTCGGAAGGCGACCGTGCCCTCCTGCAAAAGGAACTCGACCGGCTCAACCGTGAGAAAGCTGAGTTGGAATGGCAATTCTCCAACGTTACCGTCCTGCGGGCCCAGCTTGGTCAAGCGAGGGAGCAGCTCGCGGCTGACCGTCGCATCAATTATATCCGGCGAGCCCTCTTTAACGGCACGCAGGACCATACCGCTCAAAGCCTTCTCAACGCCCTGAACGGCACGGAGCAGCCGGCGGCGGCCACAGTTCGTCCCATCGACCTGAATGTGGAGGTCAGCCGCAGCGGTTCTGTGCGCGTGCTTCCGCCTTCCAGCGACAGCCCGGCGGCCACCAACTCGCCGGCCAAATGAGCTGTGGGAGGTGCGTGGCGCCGGGGTCAGTCCTCATTTTTTCCGCGGTAATGGAGGGCGAAGTGGCGGAAAAAGGTGCAGGACTGACCCCGGCGCTTATGGGGCGTGGGGCGCTGGTCGATTCCTACGGGCGGGTCCTGCGCGACCTGCGCGTCAGCCTGACCGACCGCTGCAATTTCCGCTGTCTCTACTGCCTGCCGGAAACGGAAGCGGCGCGGAACTTCTACCGGGGCCGGTGGGCCAACATGCCCAATTCGACGCCCATCCTCCAGCAATGGGTGCCCCGGTCTCAAATCCTGAGCTTTGAGGAGATTGAGCGTGTCGTTCGCATCGCCATCGGCCTGGGCATCCGGAAGATCCGGCTCACTGGCGGCGAACCGCTGCTCCGGCAGAATGTCGAATGGCTGGTGAGCCGGCTCTCTCAAATCGAGGGCGTTACCGACCTGGCGATGACCACCAATGGCTTCCTCTTCTCCAAAAAGGCGCAGGCGCTCCGCGAGGCCGGTCTGGGCCGCGTCAGCTTCAGCATGGACTCGCTCGACCGGGAGACTTTCAAAAAGATGACCGGGCGCGATGGCCTGGGGGAGGTGTTAGGCGGCCTCGCCTTGGCCCAGGAATTGGGGTTTGAGCCAGTGAAGGTCAATGCCGTCGTTATTCGCGACCTCAATGATCACGAGATCGAGGTCCTGGCGGATTTCGCCCGCACTCGCGGCCTGAGCCTGCGGTTCATCGAGTTCATGCCCTTGGATTCGGCCCGAGCCTGGCTCAAGGAGATGGTCGTGACCGGGCGCGAAATCCTCGAACGGCTCCAGGCCCGGTTTAGCCTGCGACCCCTTGGTCTGGCCAATCCGTCGGCCACGGCCAAACGCTGGGCCTTTTCGGAAGGCCGGGGCGAGGTCGGAATTATTGCCCCGGTCAGCGAGCCTTTCTGCGGCCACTGCAATCGGCTCCGGCTGACGGCGGACGGAAAGATACGCACTTGCCTGTTCAGCGTGGCTGAGCATGACCTGCGCGCGCGCCTGCGCGACGGGGCTTCTGACGAGACGATAGCGGAATGGCTGCAAGGTGTCGTCAAGCATAAAGAGGCCCGACACCACATCGGTGAACCCGACTTTGTCGCGCCCTCCAGATCGATGAGCTGCATCGGCGGCTAACCCAGCCCATGTTCGACGCGTGGCTCCATGACACGGTCTCGGCCCTGGTTTATTCTCTGGCGGGAGACCATTCAGGCGAGGGTTGTCCGGAGTTGCAGCCGCCCTACAACGATCTGACGCGATTCATACTCCAACAGCAAACTCGGCTGCCGGACTTTCTGCGCCTGCCGATGAGCGCCGCGACACTCGGATTCGACTTCGCGGCGGTCTTCAGGTCCGGGCGCTGGTTTCATCCTCAGAGTGCGGCCGCGCGCGCACAACGGATTGGCTCATGGAAACACTCGAAGCTGGGTTTGAAGCGGGATTTCATCCGTTACTACGAGAGCCTGGCGACGCTCGCCTTGTACAGCGGCGGCGTCGGGGTCAGTCCCGCACCGTTTGCCGCCACTTCGCCTTCCATCGCCACGGAAAAAGTGAGCACTGTCCCCGGCGCCGGTCGAGACGGCGTTGAGGAAGACGGATTTGCGGGGGGTCAGGCTTTCCAGAACGCACGAAAGTCGATGGAGCCGCCGGGGCCGGTTCCGGCTCGGGAAGGTATGATAGCCCAACCGCCTCACGAACTCCGCTGCGAGATCGCCGTAGTCGGTTCCGGCCCCGGCGGAGCGGTGACGGCATGTCTGCTGGCGGAGGCGGGACGCGACGTGCTGCTGATCGAGGAAGGCCCGTTTCTCCAACTCGAGTCGTGCGTCCCCTTTTCGCGGCAAGAGATGGAACAGAAATACCGCAATGGCGGGCAGACCGTGGCGATGGGACGGGACAAGGTGGCGTATGTCGAGGGGTGCTGCGTCGGGGGCGGCAGCGAGATCAACAGCGGCCTTTACCATCGGACACCGCCGGACATCCTGGCGCATTGGCGAAAGGCCTACGCAGTGGAGGCGCTCGGGGAAACCGACCTGGCCCCGCATTTCGAGGCCTGCGAACGGGAATTATCCGTCTCGCTCATGCCGGGAGAACCGCCGCCCGCCTCGCTCAAACTGCACGAAGGCGCGCGCCGGCTGGGCTGGAAATCGTTAGAAGTCCCGCGCTGGTTCTCATACAAGGACGAACCCGGGAGCGCAGGCACGCGCCAATCCATGACGAAAACGTTCATCCCTCGGTTCTTACGGGCGGGAGGAAAGTTGCTGCCGCGCACCCGGGTCCTGCGGATAAACCGGGCTGGCGAGAAATGGTCTCTCGTTGGGCGCCATGCAGGCGTCGGCGCCATCCGGATTGAGGCCGAGACCCTTTTTCTCTGCGGCGGGGCAGTTCAAACTCCGGCGCTGCTCCGGCGTAGCGGGTTGGGCCATCACGTGGGGGACTCCTTGCGGATGCATCCCACGGTGAAGGTGGCGGCCATGTTTCCTGAAAACGTCAACTCGGCGGATATGGGAGTGCCGGTACACCAGGTAAAGGAATTCGCGCCGCGTCTGAGTTTCGGTTGCTCGATCAGCACTCCCCCCTACCTGGCCTTAGGCCTGCTCGAACACCCGTCCTGCGTCCCGAACGTCAGCCGGGATTGGCAACGGATGGCCAATTATTACGCGATGATCACCGGTGAAGGCTACGGGACTATCCGCCCTTTGTCCGGCTTCCGCGACCCGCTTGTCCGCTATCGTCTGAGCGAGAATGACCGCCGCGATCTGGCGGACGGCCTGCGCAAGCTCTCTGAATTGCTTTTCGCCGCGGGAGCCGAATCGCTCTATCCGGGCGTGAGCGGGGTCCCCGAGATGCGGTCAAGGGAAGCTCTGCGCAAGCTCCCGGACGTGCTGCCTGCCGGACGGAGCCATCTGATGACGATTCACCTCTTTTCCTCCTGCGCCATGGGCGAAGCCAAGAACCTTTGCGCCGTGGATTCATTCGGACGGGTTCACGGGTTCAAGCGCCTGTTTGTAAGCGACGCCAGCCTGCTCTGCACCGCTCCGGGCGTCAATCCGCAGGGCACGATCATGGCGTTGGCGCGCAGAAATGCATTCCGCTTTCTCAACCGGCTCTGATGTTGTTTCCAACCAATCTTGTCCTGGTTGCCGGCGCGTCCGGATGGCTCGGTTCACGGCTAGTGGAGACTCTCGTGTCTGGGCTGCCGGGCTGCGAGGCCCTACAGCGGATGCCGACGGAACTTCGCATCCGCTGCCTGATCTTGCCCGGACAAGACGGTGCGGCGCTGCGCCGGATATCGAACCGAATCGAAATCGTGACTGGCACCCTGGAGAGCGCGGGAGATTGCGCTCGTTTCTGCCAGGGGGCAAAAGAGGCCGTGCTGTTCCATACCGCCGGCGTGATTCATCCTCGCCGCGTCGCTGAGTTTTACCGGGTCAACGTCCAAGGTACATCCAATCTTCTTGATGCCGCGACGGCTTCGGGCGCGCGGCGGGCGGTGGTCGTGTCCTCCAATTCGCCATGCGGCCGCAACCCCCATCCAGACCATCTTTTTGACGAATTGTCCCCCTATCGTCCGTATCTGAACTACGGGCGCTCCAAAATGCTCATGGAACAGGATGTCAAGGCGAGACAAGAACGCGGTCTTCTCGAGACCGTCATCATCCGCCCGCCGTGGTTTTACGGCCCCAATCAACCGGCGCGCCAGACCCTGTTCTTCCGGATGATTCGCCAGGGTAAAGCGCCGATTGTCGGTTCGGGTGCCAACCTTCGTTCCATGGCCTATATTGACAATCTCTGTCAGGGGCTGATCCTCGCGGCGGCGGTCGGGCGGGCCAACGGCCAAACCTACTGGATAGCCGACCGCCGGCCTTATTCAATGAACGAAATTATCAATCAAATCGAGAAACTGCTCGAAACCGAGTTCGGCCAAGCCTGTGCCCACAAGCGGCTCCGGCTTCCCGCCTTTGTCAGCTCGCTCGCCTTCCTGGCCGATGCCGCCCTGCAGTCGCTTGGATTCTATAACCAAAAGGTCCATGTTTTGTCGGAAATGAACAAGACCATTGCCTGCTCGACAAGAAAAGCGGAGGCCGAGTTAGGGTACCGGCCTCTGATTGAGCTTGAGGAAGGGATGCGCCGCTCGTTGGCATGGTGTAAGGGCTATGTCTAGACAGCACTTGGTTACCGGTGGTTCGGGCTTCTTCGGCAATCTCATTGCCCGGCGCCTGGTTGAACGGGGCGAGCGAGTGAGGGTCCTGGACATTTGGGAAGACCCGACCCGGCCCAAGGAGATTGAATTTGTCACCTGCGATATCCGCAACGCTGAAGGCCTGCGTCAGGCAATGCAAGGGGTTGAAGTAGTTCATCACAACGCGGCGCTAGTACCCTTGAGCAAGGCCGGCGCCCGGTTCTGGGAAGTCAACGCCGAAGGCAGCCGTATCGCCGCCGAGGCTGCGGTCCGCGCACGCGTAGGTGCGTTCATTTACATGAGCTCTTCGGCCATTTTTGGGGCCACACACCAATTCCCGATTACCGACGCCACTCCGCCCGCGCCGGTGGAGGATTATGGGCGCTCCAAGTTGGAGGGCGAGATGGCGGTGCGCGAGGTCTGCGCCAAGGCCGGTTTGCCTCTCATTGTTATTCGGCCCAGGACCATCCTGGGCGGAGGGCGCCTGGGGATCTTTCAGATTCTATTTGAGTGGGTTCGCGAAGGCCGCAATGTCTGGGTCATCGGCAGCGGAAACGGCAAGTTCCAGTTCCTCCACGCCTGCGACCTGATGGACGCCTACATGCTGGCGCTCGACCGCGGCGCCGCCGGCATCTTCAACGTCGGGACGGACCGATACGGCACGATGCGCGAGGCTCTCGAACACCTGCTGGCCCATGCCGGCTCGACGGCCAGGGTAAAGTCCCTCCCCGAAGGCCTGACGATGCGCGCGTTGCGCACTCTTGACCGGCTTGGGCTCAGCCCGCTAGGGCCCTTGCATTATCTGACCTATCAGAAACCCTTCTATTTCGATATCTCGAAAATCCTCAACCTGGATTGGAAACCCAAATACTCCAATGACCAGATGCTCGCCCAAAGTTATGATTGGTTTCTGGCCAACTACGACCCGCAATCGGACGAGGGACGGGGTTCGGTCCACCGGCGCCCGGTGAAACAGGGACTGCTCTGGCTGCTGAAGCAGTTGTCGTGAATCGCAAATCGCAAATCGCAAATCGCAAATCCCCGGTTCCCGCCTGGTTGCCCCCGAGCCAAGGCTTGGCCGTCCTGGGCGGCCTTTTGCTGGCAGCGGCGTTTCCAAAAGTAGGGATTGCGGGTCTGGCCTGGATAGCGCCCGGTCTCGTGGCCGCGGCGGCTTTCGGCAAGGAAGGGGGAGAACGGTTTCGCATCGGCTACATTGGGTTTTTGGCCTATTATCTCGCCTCTCTCTATTGGCTGCTCCTGATTCCGTACCGCTGGCACGGCATCCCGCTGGCCCCGGCTACAGGCTGGCTCGCGCTCAGCGGCGTTCTGGCCTTGTTTCCGGCCGGTTGGGTCTGGCTGGTGTCCGGGAGCTTTATGCCGGTCGGGGACGACCCCACAAGTTTCGAAGCCCCCTCAACGGCATCGAATGGTTCGCGCAACGTAACTGCCCAGGGCGGGATAGGAGCGCGGACGCCCCCGTCCGCGTGTCCAAACCCGCCCGACTCGTGGGCGAGGGCATCCGCGTTCCTATCTTGCGGACGAGGGCGTCCGCGCTTCTGTCTGGCGTGGGACGCGAACAGGCCATGGAACTGGGGGAGACGAACGCTTTGGGCGCTTTGCGGGGCTGCGGCATGGGTCGCCTTCGAGATGGTCCTGGCGCGCCTGTTAGGCGGGTTTCCTTGGGATTTTTTGGGCGTCTCCCAGTACCGGATGCTGCCCCTTGTCCAGATCGCCTCCATCACCGGCGTGTATGGGGTTTCCTTCCTGATCGTCTGGTTTTCGCTCTCCCTGGTGTCGGCGGGAGTCCTCGTGCTCCGCCGGCCCGCCCAACGCATGACCTGGATGGGCGAAGTCTTTCTGCCGGTGCTGGTGGTGGCGATCGTCTTCAATTTCGGTTTTCGGCGAATCCGGTCCAGCCCCAATCCAACGCGGACGATCAGGGTGACCCTGGTCCAGCCGAGCATCCCCCAGACCGTGATTTGGAATCCCGAAAACGATGAGGCCCGGTTCCAGGGGATGATCCGCCTTAGCGAACAGGCCCTGACAAATCGCACGGACCTGCTCATCTGGCCTGAGTCGGCCATCCCGAACCTGTTGCGCTACGACCAGCCGACCTTGGACGCGGTGACCGGCCTGGCGCGACGCTACCACGTCTGGATGATCGTCGGTGCCGATGACGCCCAAGCTCGCCCGCACGCGGTGAGCCCGCAGGACGTGGACTACTTCAACGCCAGTTTTCTCATCAACCCTCAAGGGCACTTGATGGCCCGCTACGTCAAGCGCCGCCTGGTCATTTTTGGCGAGTATATCCCGCTAGCCCGCTGGCTGCCGTTCCTCAAATGGTTCACTCCCATCCAGGGCGGCTTCACCCCCGGACACCACGCCGTGCAATTCAAGCTCTCCTCCTTGGGGGTGCAGACCTCCGTCCTCATCTGTTTCGAGGATGTCTTCCCCCAACTTGGCCGCAGCAGCACCCAACGCGATACGGATTTCCTGGTTAACATTACCAACGACGGCTGGTTCGGCCATGGTGCCGAGCAATGGCAGCACGCCACCACCGCTTTGTTTCGGGCCGTTGAAAACCGCGTCCCCCTAATCCGTTGCACCAATGACGGCCTGACCTGCTGGATAGATGCTTATGGACGCATTCGCCGGATTTTCCTCGATCAAGACGGCACAATCTACGGCGCTGGATTCATAACCGTCCAGATTCCAATCGTGCCGCCAGAAGCCCTCGGAGGCCGGACGTTCTACACGCGCCACGGCGACCTGTTTGGATGGTGCTGCGTGGCCATTACCTGCCTGCTCCTGGCCGCGAGATTGCTCCGTGCGCGCCGCTGTAGAATTCTTCTATCGAGAGACAGGTTGTGAGTTCATAGACACTCTTCAACCGGTAGCGCCGCGGCGAAGTGAGTCTTGCCCTTTCACCCGGAGGTTGTAGGCTGAGGCATGATTGTGGACCAGATCCGCGAGCGCCTGAGCAATGGTTTCCACCCGTTTGTCCTTCGTCTCACCGATGGACGGGAGCTGCGGGTCCCGCAGCGAGATTTCATCGCTCTGCATCCCAGGGTCGTGGTCGTGATTGACCAAGCGGGCGCTTCGCACACCATCAACCCGCTCCATATCGTTTCCATCAACGATCCCGCGCCGATTGCCTGGCCGGGGAGGTGGCCGGCGACCCTTGGCGCTTACTCGGCCATGTGGGCGTCTGTCGAGACCGCAGAGCCTTTGCGATGACCTTGTCCATTTGAGGTGAGGCCGGATCCCCCCTCCAAAGAATCTTGCCTCCTCGACCGATAACAAATGCCTGTGGAATTTCGGTGATGCCATAGGCGTCAAGGGAGCTGCTCTCCAGACCAATGGGATAATCAACGTGCCCTTTCGCCAGGAATGGCGCCATGGTTTTGCGCCCCTCCGTGACCAAGCTCAGCACCTGGAGGCCCTCGCCGGAATACTTTAACTGGAGTTCATTCAAATGCGGGATGCACTCGACGCAGGGCCCGCACCACGTCGCCCAAAAATCCAGGACGACGACCTTTCCGCGGAAACTCGCTAACGTCAGCGGCCTCAGGCTATTTATCCAGTCCCTGGCCGCAATCTCAGGTGCGGCCTGGCCGACCTTTGGCATTGGGCCTGGGCCATGCTGTGAAACCCCTTCCGGCACTTGATTCGGATCGATTCGCCCGCCACTCGCCAAAATATATTCGTTGTAACCCGAACGAGGCATGGCCCAACGGGAATAGTTCTTTCCCGCACTGGTGTAGGTGGTGGAATTGACCGTCAGCGGTGGCTTCGCGGAAAACCCCCAGTAGGCAAGCCGCACTATATCTCCCACGTGACGGGAAATCTCTGAGAGAGGGATCAGAAACGTGTCCACTCGAACCAGTCTGCCTCCAGCGGTCTTTATGTAGCGGATGCCTCCTCGGCCCTTGGAAGTATATATGCCGGTCTGGGTGCGCCATCCATGCTCGATCACGTAGCCCAAGCGGCCCTCCTGCGTGAGCACATAATCTCGATCCACACCGAAAGTTGATTTCCCATCCGCATTCACGTCCAACATCAAAACGGACCAATCTTTGCCTAGCGAGGCATCATCGTCGGTCCACAGGACGGCCTGGGCAAACAGGTATTGCTTATTGCTCCACGCGGAAAAGCGCAGACTCCGTCCATTACAGAGGACTTTTGCCCGCCCTTGCGGAAAGCCAAACACACCCTCTTGCCGCAAGGTTGCCCGGGTGACGGGCGACTCATCCGCGGCGGACACGCGCATAACCAGCGAGGCGCATAGAAGGAGAAAGAACTCTCTCATAATACTCTCAATTAGAGCTGACGATCTTGCCAATGGCGGTGTTCAACATGAGGACGTGCGCCAGCAAGCAATTCCTGTTGAGCCCGGCGCACCGCTCCCGCTGCCGGCCCTCCGAGTCCCTGCCGTCCACGGAAGTAGGGTGCTTTCCATTCACCTGCTCTTAAACCATCCCAGCCGTTGCTTGTTGGTAGAGTACATCAGCCCAAGGATACGCAGGTCAACGATAAGCAGGTAGAGCCCCAGGAGGTTGGAAACGACGGCCCTCAAGAGTATGAAAAGAAAACCCGCCGGAAGGCCGATAAGCAGTAGATGATTGGCTTCCTCGCGCGCGGCCACAGTAAGCCCCAGTAAGACCACTGTCAGCGCGTATTGCAAGGGAATTCGCGCAATCGAAGGCAGGATCAGGAGCGGGTTGACCGCGGTAACGGTGTCGAACATGCACAGCGCCAGGAAGGCCATCGGGAAATAGCCGCAACCCAAAAGAATCGCCGCCCAGAGGCCCAACTGACGCCACGGCTGGCCGGCGGGAACAGCCATACGGACGAGCAGCGCCGGCAGAAAGCTGACGACTGCCACGCCGATAAATTGCATTAGCGGAACGACGCTCTCGCTGTCCAGCCCGGTAAAGTCTGGCCAGTCTGGCATGGTGGCATCGCCCGCCGCCGATGAGGCGACGATGTTCTTTATGTAAGCGATGAAGTAAGCCCCGCCAGCCACGATTACAACGAGGCCAAGTATTCCCGCCAGTAAGGCAAAATAAGTGATGATGTTCAAGAAGGCCACTAGACCGGAAGCAGCCAGCAGCAACATTGCGCCATCGCCGTTGAACGGGTAAAGAAATGCACTCCCAATTCGGCCTCCGAAACCCGCCGTCGCCGCTCGTTCCGCTACCGTAGGACGGGGCCCCACTGGCAGGCAGGTCGCGCCGCACGCCCGGCAATATGTCCGCGCGACCCCCTGTTCAAAACGCGTGCTGACGCAAAAGTCGCAATAGGCCTGCCCGCATTGGGAACAGAGGAACCGGGCCGGCCTTCGCGGGTGGAATTTGCAACTCGCCGGCCCGGAGGTGCGGGACGCCTTGGGGGCGCCGGGGGCGGACGCCCCGTCGGGCTGCGGCGCGGCGAGGCCCGTTGGTTCTCCGAGGGCTGGTTCGGCCGACACGTCGTTTTCCAGCCGCAGTTCCACGCTGCCCAAACGAAAAGCTTGGCCAGGCTCAAGGTCCGCCTCTTCGACCAACTCCCCGGTGATGAAGGAGCCATTGGTTGAGCCAAGGTCTCTGAGCCGGGCGCCATTTGCGGATAAGCGAAGCTCGCAGTGCAGGTTCGAGATGGACGGATGCTCAATCGAAATGCTGGCCTCCGCGCTTCGTCCCACAGTATAGACGCCTGGCTCCAGCCCTACCTCCCAGGCTTCCGCCGAACCCGGGTTGACCACAAGGCGAGCAGCTTTCACTGATGCCTCAGCGCGGTTTTCACGGCACTGGCCAAAGCGGCGAAGCCCTCCGGTGTGTAGCCGACCGACTGGTAACGTATGCGGCCGTCCCTTCCAATTACCACGGTGCGAGGGATGTAAGCGGTCGCGAATCTGTGGTAAATGTCACGGGTTGGATCCGCAACCAACGGGAACGAATAAGAGTGCCGGCGCTGAAACTTCTCCAAATCCAATTTAGAGTGCCCTTGGCCGATGCCAACCACAATCAAACCCTCGCCCTTGAACTTGTCCCAAAGCCCCTTTTCGAGCGACGGCATCTCGTCCATGCATGGCCCGCACCAAGTCGCGAAGAAATCCAAGACCGCGACCTCGCCGTGAAAATCGACGTCCTGCCCGGCAATGGTGTGAACGGAGTCAATCGGACAAGCCTCGCCAATTTTGGTTAACGTGCTCTTGCGTTGCGCCTGGGCTGTAGCGTTCGTAGGTTGCGGGGGTAACCCGCTAAGCGCCGGCTCAACGTCCGGCGGCACTGCAATCCCGGTTGCCGCATAGTATGCCTTGATCTTTCGCAGTGCGGCGCGGGTATAATGGTTGTTCCCGAACACCTGCATGGCACGCACATCCGCCGGTACGTTGCGCTGGAATGTCTTCAGAAAGGTGCCCTCGCCACCAAACCGAACTTGCAGGGCTGTTTCGGCCTGACTTTGGACATAATCCGCATAATACATCTTGCAAACCTTTCCGGCGGGAACAGCAAACTTGAACCAGATGATGGCGGCGCCAATGACGGCGCCCAAGATGAAAGTCGCCAATCCAAACGCGAGTTTCTTCATGAGTAATATGTGGTAGGAAGGCCGTGCCGGCCGATCCGGGTATGGGCGAGACCGAAGTTGCGCACGATCTGTCCCTGCCGGTGCGCCTCCATGGGGCATTGTTTCAAGTTGGACGAACTCAAGCACATACGCGTATGAGAGGCCGGTGGCGGTTGAAGAGGACATGCCAGGCCTCGGACTCCCTGGGCCAACTGAGCGTTACGACAGCCGTGTTCCACTCCAGCACCATCAGCATTTACAACCAGTTGAATGTGAAACGCAAGAAAAGGTTCAACGCAATCTTCACGGAGAAGGAAGCGCTTTCGGGGCGGCAACAGGCGCTCTCGGGTTCCAGAGCGGCCCTGGAAACCGGATTCACCTCCTGGCTTTATTCACCACCAGGACTGAAACCGGGCGGCGCTCAAGAACCAGTGCCAGCCCCAACTGGTCGCGGACAGCCTTGATAATGCTCTGCGGCTCCGGCATGAACTGCTCATCCTTCGGCTTGGCCAACTCGGCACGCAGAAGACGGATGTTCTCGCGGTCTTGCGGAGAAATGTTTTTCAACTGGGCGGGGGGTATCTTGCCCCGGGTCGCCGCCAGTTCCCGCCGCTGATAGGCAGAGAGCTTGGCCTCATTCTTGCTATCGGGATCCTCCCCGGCCTGCAGTACCCGGCGGTCGAAGGTCAGGGGCAGCAACTCGCTCTTTGACATCTCCCAATTCAGGCGGAGGTCGTAGCGGTTGGTCAGACCGGTTTCGTTGATGACCGGCTTGCGCAGGTATCCCTCAAGCCAGCCTGGCAGCCCGTCAAGGGTCGTGCTTCCAAGTGTCAATCCGCCAGGCCGGCTGCTGCCGAGGCCGCTCGACCGAGGCGTGGACAAGCTTAGCCCGGGCGCGTTGGTCGAGGCGACCTTGAGCACATAGACCTCGCGCTCGGCCCTTACCCGCCGGACCTTTAGCCCAAACACCTCGCGCAGCATCGGCGCCACCGCCCGCTCGCGCTCGGTGTGACTTCTTGTAGGAAGCCTCACCGTGAAATCATACTGGTTGGTGGGCAGGCTGGTCCGGCAGTCGAGCAGGACTTCGCTCTCATCGAAGAATGCGAGAATCGCGCTTTTCACGGTGGCATACTGGCCCGTGAGATCTGCATTCGTTGCAGAGCTACTCCAGCAGTTGAAGCCATGTCCGCGCGGAAGCGGCCCCGAGGGCCGAACGGAGACTTCGAACACCGGCTTGGGGCTCCTGACCGGCTCCATGCCGTTCCTGTCGCCCGTGCGGGTGAGCGGGCTTGCGACCTCCGGCGGAAGGGAACTCGTGCCCGTGTCGATCACCTCCTGGATGTCTTTGGGTCGGATCAACATCGGATGACGCACAGCAACGACGATTCCCTTTTGATTCACGATCACCGTTGTCGGGATGCCCTCGATGCCATAGACCTGCCGTGTTGCGCCAAAGCCGATCCAGGACCGAATCGGATTCCTGCTGAGAAACGCCGCCACGACCTGCGGGTTCTCGTCGGTTATGGCGATGAAGACCACCGGCTTGCCCTGGAAGGCATCGGCCAAGCCATTCCAATGGGGAATCGATTTCCGGCACGGACCGCACCAGGTCGCCCAGAAATCGATGACAGCCACCCTGCCCCGAAGCGCCTGCCAATCCGCGCGGACACCGGCGGCGGCGTGGATGATTCTTGCCAGATTCAATGGCGGGGCTGGTTTGCCAATCTGCGGGCCGTTAGCACTGGCGCAGAGTGGCGCCGTTGAGGTGAGGACGGCCGCCACTGCGGCCATAAGAAGCGTCTTTGAGCAGGTCATATTAATAAGAGGTTAGACAAGGTTGCGTTGCTTGCATCACGCGCGCATCAAGGGCACGCCCGCCTTCACCGGGGGCGGCAACGCCCTTTACGAGACCTTCCGCAAGGCGGCGGAGATCGGCAAGCCGTCCCGGATCTTCGTCTTCCTGGACGAACGGAGCGACAGCATCAACGACGGCTTTTTCGGGGTCGATATGAGCAACACGGGAACGCGGGATGGGAGCGGCGCCCCCAATCCCTATTGGCTGATTGATTACCCGGCCGATTACCACAACGGGGCCGCCAATGTCTCGTTTGCCGAC
>JAJYHY010000127.1 GCA_021784555.1 bacterium | reverse complement strand
CCATGGCCTGCCTGGGAACAACCTGGGAATCACCATCGACGCGGTCGAGGCCGAACTGCATAGCCTTCTTCTCGATCAGGCTCAATGGTATAGCGAAATGACCGAGAGCCGCAAACGCCAGTTGTTCCGAGAGGTGTTTGGCGACAAGGAACCCCAAGCTTGAGGCCTATCTGGAGGCCCGTTGGAACCTGGACCAATGTGAACCCTCACGCGAACCAGTCGCGGTCGCGGTTCCAGGCCTCCTTGACCGCCCGGGCGGCGACGGCGGCATCGTCCCTTATTTGGAAATCGAACATGCCCACAACGACAAAATCCGCGCCGTTGTTGAAGGCGTGCCGGAAACCGGAAGGCGGCGGGATGGCGCCGGCGGCGAGGACTTTGTACGCTATCCAGGGCCGCTCGATCCCGGACATGTAGGCGATGGTCTCCTTTGGGTCGCGGCACCAATAATTGTCGATAGCGTAATTATCGATGACGTCTTTGGTCTCGTCCCGGCGCCGGTGCGACCAATAGTCAGTCTGGTGCAGCGTCTTCATGTAAAAATCAGGTTTGAATCCGGCCTGCTCGACTGTTTTCACGGTGCGAACTTCATGCCCGGCGACGCCGGCGATCAGGCCCTCGGCTTTGATGTTCGCTAGCAGTTCACCAATCAGTTCCACGTCGCCTTCGCGTGTCCAGGCGTCGCCCAGGTTGCCAAGAAGGAGGGCGCCCACGGCACCCGCGTCTTTGGCCTGCTTGACCGGCGTCTTCAGGTCGTGCTTGTCCGGCCCGAGTTGGGCCAAGTACTGGATGCGTCCGCCTTGCGCGCGATACTTGCTGTAAAGAGCGGCCGCCCGCCCGTCGGATAGGTCTAGAATCATCGTGTTGATACCGTGTTGCTCGGACAGGCGCCAAGTCTCGATGATTTTGTCGTCCGTAAAATAGTGCTTCAGAAGCGGGGAGACGTAAATCAGGTCGCGGCTGTGGGCGTAACCGCTAATGAGATTGCCGCCGCAGATCAACCGGCTCATGGTGATATTGCCGATCTTGCCGGTGGGCATGGCGGTCGTGGGCGCCATGGGCTGGCTGGCGCCAGACACCGAGTTTTGCTGGGCGCAGAGCGTGAACTCCTCCAGGCTGGCCACGAGGGGCACGGCAAAACCGGCCAGAGTTGATTGCTTCAGGAACGTTCGTCGGCTGGAATGTGTTTGCTTAGGCTTCATACGCCCCTCCAGATTGACAGCAACACGCCTCTGAGTCGAGTGAAATCCAGCGGGAAGGTGATGAACATCCATCTTGAGCGGGCGGAGAAGTATGCGACATTCTGGCTGAAACCGATTGAAGTGGCGGAGTCTTCTCGTGGGTTTGGCAGCCACGAGCTTGCGGTGCTCCGCTCTATGATTGAGCAATATCATGAGCTTTACGCAATCCATCGAGGCCGCACGCAACGCCCGCTCCCTCACCGGCAAGGCCCAGACCGTTCTCCTCCAGCACTACCGTGCGGCCCGGCGCCGCGCTCTGCTCCTGGACTATGACGGCACCCTGGTGCCCTTTTACGACAATCCCAAATCGGCCAAGCCCGACCCCGGCCTGCTTCGGTTGCTTTCAGGTCTGAGCGGCGACCCTCTCAACGAAGCCGCCATTGTCAGCGGACGGCCCCGGCGCGATCTCCAAGAATGGTTCGGGCCGCTGCCGGTCTGCCTCATTGCCGAACATGGGGCATGGCTCCGGTCCAGGGCAGAAGAATGGCGCGCGCTCAAAACCATCACAACCGATTGGAAAACGCAGGTTCGCCCCATCCTCCAACTTTACGTGGACCGGCTCCCCGGGGCGTTGCTGGAGGAGAAGGAGTTTTCCATGGCCTGGCATTATCGCCGTGCCGACCCCGAGCAGGCCTCGCTTCGCGCCCAAGAGTTGCTCGACGACCTGGCCGATTATACCCGTAACAAAGATGTCCAGGTGCTGGAAGGCAACAAGGTGCTGGAGGTCCGCAACACCGGGGTCAACAAGGGAACGGCGGCCATGGAGTGGCTCGCCCACCATTCGGTGGATTTCATTCTGGCGGTTGGCGATGATCTGACCGACGAAGACCTGTTCCGCGCGCTTCCACCCACGGCATTCTCGGTGCGGGTGGGCTTGGCGCAAACCGCCGCCAGGTATCATCTGGCCAATCCGGCCGCGGTGCGGAGGGTCCTGCATGACCTTAGCAAAGCGGTGCCGGAACCCGTCGCCTTAACCACCCCACCATGAATAACGCCCTGACTGGGAAACAGTTCCTTGACACCGTGGCCTCCAGCCTGACGGCCCTTCTTTCTAAAGGGCTGGAGTCCCTTTTCGGTCCATCCGTGACCGCTCCTCGGTTCGGCGGCTTTTCCTTGAGCGACTTCGCCATTCTCTTCTGTTTCCTCCTGTTGGTTGTTCTGCTTCACGCACTGGCTGCGGCTTTCCTCCGCCACCATAGACGCAAGGCCGAGGCGCATCCGACCGCCAAGGAATGGGGTCCGCAGCTCATGCATGCCCTAGGCAGGCCGCTCTACCTGCTCATTTGGATGTACGGCATCTATTTTGCCGCCACGCCCATCTTCCTCAAAGTGGAGCCTTTGCGAGTCTTCTTCAATAAGCTCTTCGATATCGGCATGTTCGCCGTTGTCTTTTGGTTTTTCTTCCGGTTGGCGCGGGTACTGGAGATTTGGCTGAAGTCATGGGCGAAGCGCACCTCCAGCAAATGGGACGACCTCCTTATCCCGCTCCTGGGCCGAACCTTGCGCGTCATTATCCCGGTGGTCGCCCTCATCATGGCGGTGCCGGTTCTGGGATTATCCGCGGCCTATAGCGGGATGCTGGATAAGCTGGGCAGCGTCCTGGTCATCGGCGCTGTAGCGTGGATTCTGGTCCAGGCGGTTCGGTTTGGTGAGAAGGCCGTCCTGACGAAATACGACATCACCGCCCCGGATAATCTCCAGGCACGCAAGCTCTACACCCAGGTCCACGTCCTCAGCCGAACCCTGTACGTCCTCATCGCCATTTTTACCATCGCCTCGGTGCTCATGCTCTTTGAGGAAGTCAGGCGCCTGGGAACCAGCCTCCTCGCCTCGGCCGGCGTGGTCGGCGTCGTTGCCGGCTTTGCCGCCCAGCGCACCATCGCCAATCTCTTCGCCGGCTTTCAACTGGCCATGACCCAGCCCATTCGCCTGGACGACGTGCTGATCGTCGAGAACGAGTGGGGCCGCGTTGAAGAGATTACGCTGACCTACGTAGTCATCCACATTTGGGATGACCGGCGCCTGGTGGTGCCCCTGAGCTACTTCATTGAGAAGCCGTTCCAGAACTGGACTCGCGTCTCGGCCCAATTGCTCGGCTCGGTCTTCCTCTGGGTCGATTATTCCCTACCCCTGGCGCCCACCCGGGACGCCATCCGAAAAATCGTCGACACCAGCCCGCTTTGGGACCGCCGCTTTTGGAATCTGCAGGTCACCGACGCCACCGAACACACCATGCAAATCCGCGTGTTGGCGACTGCCGCCAATTCGAGCAACGCCTGGGACCTGCGCTGCGAGATCCGTGAGAAGCTGATTGATTTCATCCAGCGAACCTACCCCCAAAGCCTGCCCCGGCTGCGGACCGAGTTGGAACGTCCTGACGCAGTGGGTAGGCCCATGGAACCCGCCCGCCTGCCAGGGCAAGGGGCCGAGCCATAAAACCAAATGCCGTTTTGACTGAAATACGCCAGACGCGCGACGACCTCGCGCGATGGACCGGTTACGACTTGAGACGCCTATTGTAGGACTGACCCTTTGGCCACGCCTTAAGCCGTTCACCGATCGCCTAACTTCGAGTTTTGGGTTCTGCCTTTTTTCGTGGTTTCGCCTTGAGTAAAAGCACGGGAACGCTCACGGCGTGCCGGACGTGCCGTGCCGCGCTGCCGAAGAACAAATCGGCGAGAAGACCATGGCCGTGGGTGCTCATCGCCACAAGGTCACAGCCTTTTCTCTCGACCCATTTGACGATTTCGTCGCCCGGACTCCCGTAGGCCAGTTCCGCCCTGGTGTCAATGCCCTCGGCTTGGAGTTCGGCGCGGACTTCTTCCAGATACGCGGTGTCCTCGGTGATTTCGCGGCTGATGGCGTCTGCTCCGTAAGTTCGCGCGGCCCAACCATCGGCGACATGAAGCAAGACCACCCGGCTGTTCGCCCATTTGGCAAGCGGTTTGATATGCTCGATGATCGCCCGGTCGGTTGGCGTGCCGTCCAGGGTTACCAGGATTTTATTATACATGGGCGGAGCTGCTAGTGAGATTCATGACTTGCGGTTTTTCAGCGGCGCACACCGGTTCATCGTTAACTAGCCATGGCGAATCGTCAATGCCCGACGATGACTTGCCAAGACTGTTTTATCGCATCGGGCAGGCCGTAAAAGTCAAAAGCGGTGATCAGGAGTGCCGAGCCCCATCCGGCCAGGAGCAGAAACCAGCCCAGGCGCCATCGTCCCATTTTTCCGCGGGAACTGGCGAAGTGCAGTAACGGGAACATGGCAAAGGGCAGTTGCAAGGCCAGGACCACCTGGCTTAGAACCAGCAGGTCGTTGATGTTATTGGCGCCGCGGAGGCCAATGAAGATGATGGTGGGGACAATCGCCAGCGACCGCGTGATCAACCGGCGCAATGCCGGTGAAATGCGCCAGCGCATGAACCCTTCCATCACCACCTGTCCCGCCAAAGTGCCAACGATGGTGGCGCTTTGCCCGCTGGCCAGCAGCGCAATGGCAAAAAGCCAACTGGCGGCAACGGTACCCAGCAACGGCGCCAGCGTCAGGTAGGCGGTACGAACCCAATCGGTGGAATCGCTAAACTGGACCACGTGCCCCCCCGCAACGGTGACGCGGGTTTTGCCGTAGAAAACAAGGGCCGCCAGCACCAGAATGGCGGCGTTGACCAGGAAGGCGACCGACAAGTTGGCGGCGGCGTCAATCGTGTTATAGCGGATGGCCCCGCCGATAGATTCGTCATCCTTCTGAAACTTGCGGCTCTGGACGAGGGCCGGATGCAAATACAGCACGTGCGGCATAACCGTGGCGCCGATGATGCCGATGGCCACATAAACCATGGCCGAAGACCCCAGATGCGGTGTGATCATCGCGCGGCCCATTTCCAGAAAACTCGGCTGCGTTTGCGGCAGGACAAAAATCTCGATGAAGTAACAGACCCCGATGGTCAACACCAGCGCCGCGACCACCGCTTCAATCGTTCGCATCCCGAACCGCTGGAGAGCCAGCAACAAGAGCACATCGGCGCCCGTGATGACGACCGCCCAGAAAATGGGGATGTGGAACATCAGGTTCAAGGCCACCGCGCTGCCGAGCACTTCGGCCAGGTCGCACGCAATTATCGCAACCTCCGCCATCAGCCAGCTTGGCAGGCGGGTCCACTTGGGATACCAATCGTAGCAGCACTGGGCCAGGTCGCGCCCGGTGGCGACGCCGACCCGAGCCGCAATCGTTTGCAGGAAAATCGCCATTAGACTGGCCAACCCGACCACCCAGATGAGGCCATATTTGAACTGGGCGCCGCCCGCCAGGTCGGTGCCCCAGTTGCCGGGGTCCATGTAGGCCACGCTGACCAAAATGGCGGGGCCGTAATATGCGGCCATTTGCTTCCAAAATCCGGCGCGGCGATGCGGCACGGCCACGCTGCCGTGCAATCCTTCGAGCGAGAACTGGCTGAAATGGGGAGACGACGCGGTTTGGGGAGGCTGTTTCACGTTATCTTGCTTTGAGTCCGCCGGAGAATTCATTTCAGGACCTCGCTAACCGGCGCCATGCGTAGCCGCGCTTCTATTGTGTTTCGTAATATTCAGAATGTAGTGCATACTACAACAATTGGCTGGACTGTCAAATCCGCTTCTGGTTGGATGGCGCGGAGTGGAAATCGCAAAGAGAAGTCGGCCTGGAAAACCATCGGCTGGCGGTCCAAAACGCCAGGCGGAGAACTTGTCTCAAACCCGGCGCGAGCACGCCAACGAGATCGCGGAGGACTACGTGGAAGCCATCGCCGACCTTGTGATGGAAACGGGTGAAGCGCGGGTGGTGGACCTGGCCCAGCGGTTGGGCGTCACCCACGTGACGGTCAATCAGACAATCGCCCGCCTACAAAGGGCCGGCCTTGTTACCGCGAAGCCCTACCGGGCCATTTTCCTGACCGAAAGCGGACGGCGGTTGGCGGCGACCTGCAAGAGCCGGCATGAAACGGTCGTTTCCTTCCTTCGTGCGCTCGGGATTCCCGAGCGTGTCGCGGAAATGGACGCCGAAGGGATTGAACACCATGTCAGTCCTGATACGCTGGCGGCCTTCAAAGCGGCTTTGCGGAACACTCGAGGCTAAGGACTCCAGGGCGTAAGTTCGGTGACGTATTCACGATTTGCGATTTTAGATTTGCGATTTGCGATTGCGGAGGAGCGGCCCCCGTCGGCACGTCACTCTATTTGCGCCCATGACCACTAAGCAACGCTTGACCGTTTTGCGAGTTGGGCCTAGGGTTTGGTTGTTTCACAGGGGGAGCCGAACTGTTGCCGGGCTTGGCCCGGCACAAAGGCTGAGAGTGCTTCGGAAAGTGTTTCGAGGCAGACCCGTCGAACCTGCTCCAGGTAATGCTGGCGAAGGGAAACCCGTTGGCCCACGTGTTCCCGGCAGTCGTGAACAACCGAATCAGCGAACATTTGAAACATGATAGCCAGTCGAAGTTCTTTTGAGCCGCGGAGCAGCGAGCCGTTGCCCAACTCCAAGCGGGTGTATGTGACCGGTCAGAGGCATCCTTCGGTTCGGGTGGGCTTGCGCGAGGTTCAACTGGGCGCGGCCATATCCCTGGACGGCAAGCCCGAACCCAATGAACCGGTCCGGCTTTACGACTGCTCCGGGCCTTGGGGCGACCCGGACTTCCGCGGGGCCGTCGAGCAAGGTCTCCCCCCGCTTCGACGGGACTGGATACTGGGGCGAGGGGACGTGGAAATCTCCGAAACGAACGCGGGAGCGCCGCGCGGAAGCGCTGGGAATCCAGCCGCGACGGCGATTCCTCCCACCCTCAGGCGCAGGCCCCTTCGCGCCAAGCCGGGGCGAGCCGTGACCCAGCTTTATTATGCGCGTCAGGGTATCATTACTCCGGAGATGGAGTATATCGCCATCCGCGAGAACCTCGGACGCGATCAGGCCGGCGCGCGCCGCGACGGCAATGGGCAGAGAGACCTCGGCGGAGAATCCTTTGGCGCCTCCATTCCGGGGCACATCACGCCCGAGTTTGTGAGAGATGAAGTAGCGCGCGGACGGGCCATTATCCCAGCCAACATCAATCATCCGGAGAGCGAGCCGATGATCATCGGACGCAACTTCCTGGTGAAGATAAACGCCAATATCGGCAACAGCGCCGTGGCCTCCAGCATCGAGGAAGAGGTGGAGAAGATGCGCTGGGCCACCAAGTGGGGCGCCGACACGGTGATGGATTTGTCCACGGGCAAAAGCATCCATGAAACCCGCGAATGGATCCTCCGCAATTCGCCCGTGCCGATCGGCACCGTGCCGATCTACCAGGCCCTGGAGAAGGTTGGCGGCAAGGCCGAGGAATTGACGTGGGAGAGCTACCGCGACACCCTCATCGAGCAATGCGAACAGGGCGTGGATTATTTTACCGTCCATGCCGGCGTGCTCCTCCGTTATGTCCCGCTCACCGCCCGGCGCGTGACGGGCATCGTGTCTCGCGGCGGGTCCATCATGGCCAAATGGTGCCTGGCCCATCATTGCGAGAGCTTCCTCTACACCCATTTCCGCGAGATCTGCGAGATCATGCGCGCCTACGATGTCAGCTTCAGCCTGGGTGACGGCTTGCGCCCCGGTTCGATAGCCGACGCCAACGACGAGGCTCAGTTCGCCGAACTGCGCACGCAGGGCGAGTTGACCAAGATCGCCTGGGAGATGGATTGCCAGGTCATGAACGAGGGACCAGGCCATATCCCGATGCACCTCATCAAGGAGAACATGGATAAGCAACTCGACTGGTGCGGCGAGGCCCCGTTTTATACGCTCGGCCCGCTCACCACGGATATTGCCCCCGGCTACGACCACATCACCAGCGCCATCGGCGCCGCCATGATCGGGTGGTACGGCTGCGCCATGCTCTGCTACGTCACGCCCAAAGAACACCTCGGCCTGCCCACCAAAAAGGATGTCAAAGACGGCGTCATCGCCTACAAAATCGCCGCCCACGCCGCCGATCTGGCCAAAGGCCACCCCTCAGCCCGCCACCGCGACGATGCCCTCAGCAAGGCCCGGTTCGAGTTCCGCTGGGAAGATCAGTTCAATCTCAGCCTTGATCCGGAGACCGCTCGCGAGTTTCACGACGAAACCCTGCCGCAGGAAACCGCCAAGACGGCGCACTTCTGCTCCATGTGCGGCCCGCACTTTTGCTCCATGAAGATTACCGAGGAGGTGCGCAAATACGCCGCCCAACAAGGCATCGCCGAGGAACAGGCCCTCCAGGCCGGCATGGAGGACAAGGCCCGCGAATTCGCGCAAAAGGGCGGAGAAATCTACTCGAAGGCTTGAACGCTGCGCTTGAAGGCTCGATGACCCGGACCCTCACCGCGCCACCGAAGCTTGCGCGTGACGTTTTCCAGGAAGAGCCATCCAAATCTGTAATGAGAAATCAAACCGAGCCACAAGGACAGGTCCGAGGCCACGGCTTCACGCTGATCGAGCTTCTCGCAGTCATCGCCGTGATCGCAATTTTGGCCATGCTCCTGGGCCCCGCGCTGTCGGCAGCCAAAGCTAGCGCCCGTTCGACGGTCTGCAAGAACCACTTGCACGAAATGGGGATGGCCCTGCAAATCCGTTCACCAACAGAACCGTGAGGAATGCCACCTTGCTCGGCTTAGGTGGGCTGGCTTTTCGGACGCCGCACCCGGACGACACGACCGGGGTGACCGCGCAAGAGGTTATAGCCGTTCCAAGCGAGATGTTTGCTATCGGCGAATCAAGGTGGAAGGCCCAGGGGCGGAAGGATGGCGGTTACGATTACATGGTATGCTTCCTCACCCCCGTGAACAGCGGGGTTTTAGCCTTCGATCCGGCGCGCCACGGGAAGGATTACAACCAACTCTTCTGCGACGGCCACGTGGGGGTCAATAAGTCCCTGGGTCCTCTTCAACCCAACGAACACTGCCGCAATGTGGAACTACGACCATAAACCGCATCCCGAACTCTGGCCGGCGCTCTGAACCCGATCGAGGGCAAGAATGCTCGCGAACCCCGCAACGGGAGCTCAGCAGTGGCTCAGCTCAGGTCGTCAGGCAGCAGGTTCGCGTCGATCATTACAGCCGCGCCCGCCGGGATGGCGTCAAGGTTCATTGATCCCAAAAGTCCGCTTCCATGCCAGTACGGAACTGCTCCTCCGTGAGCTTGAGTGGGGGACGCGAGAGGAACCGCCTCAACCCCGGCCTCTCCGCATCCAGATCAAGGGCCTCGCTCTCGTGGGACTCAAGGATGGTGAGAAGCGCACGCGCCTTTGTGGGCAGTGGCTCCCCACCGCGCGCTCGAACGCGGCCATCCTCGACCTCAACTTCCAACGTGCGGTAGCTCATGAGTTAACTCTACCAGACCTGCGCTCGGCTGCAAGCCGAGGGCCTGCCAGACAGCGGCCAAGGGCAGGGTCATTGCCCGGCGCCGTGCCGTGTAGCGCAGACTTCCCGGATGCGCTTGATAGCTCCCCAGCCAGGAGCCTACAGGTCGTTAAGAGTCAGAAACACAACCGAGTGCGGGGGGAGCGTGCAGGTAGCCTCGCTCTCCGTTGTGCGCACGGGGAAGTTGAACACGGCGTCCGCTTTGCGTTCCAGCAACGGTTTGCCGTTCAAGTCATCGCTCGTAATCAGGGTTCCCTCGGCGTGCGCGGTGCGAAAGCCGTCCAGGTGAACGCGGCAGGGCACAGGCCGCCTCCACGAGCCGTTGGCTATGACAAGATAAATCTCATGGCCGTCTTCGCTGAGGGTTGCCAACACCGGTGTAATTGGCCCCGCGAACCTCTCAAATCCCTTCCTCGGCCGGTGATAGGGGGCCGTGCCGTCGGTCCGCAGGACCCACTGGCCTACGTGCCGGTTGAAATAGTAATACAGCCAGTAAAGCATGAACCGTTTGTCGGGCGCCTGCTGGGAGAGGATGCCCATGCCCTGGCCATCCAGGCGGCTGAGCATCTGCCAGCCGCTGGCGCCCCGCGGCAGGCCCTCGCGGGCGTAGTAGATGAGCCGCACGGCCCGGTGAACCGTTCCGACGATGTTCGCGTTGCAGTCATTCTCATCGGCCGGTCTGCCATCCGCCCTGCCGCAGATCATGCCCCATTCGGTATCGTACTGAAAGACTGGCCGGCTTGCATTGTAGGCCCGGAGCAGCGCCTGAATCCTCAAGGCGCGGTCGAGCATCCGGTAGTTCTCCGTCAGCGCGACCTCGTCAAAACCGAGTTTTCGGACATTGGCGCCGCAGTAATAGTGCGGAGCGACAAAATCATAGCAGCCTGCCAGTTGCTTGAGCAGGTAATCGCCCCAGCGGATGCTCTCCGAGTCAATATCCATCCCAATGACCGCGTGCGGGTCCACCTGGCGAATGGCCACGCTGACGGTTTTGAAGTGCCGGATGAATGCCTCCGGTGTGGGAAAGGCCTCGCCCTTGCCCCAGAGCGAGGAGTAAGGCTCGTTGGCAATTTCCCAGTAATGGAATCCGTAGCCCTTCTTAACGGAATATCGAACTCCCCGCGCCCAGGTCTCCGGCGGAAGTGACCGCGAGGCGCTTTGCTCCTCAAATTCGAGCACGCAGCGCGCTTCGTCCACGCCGACCCGCCGGCAGACCTTAGCGGCTTTGTCAATCGCCGATTCCAGCCCAAACGGCTCATCGCCCAAGCCGTAGAATCGGGTCATCGGCAGCCGCAGTTCCCGAATCGCCTTCTCCAACTCCGGGCAGAGGGTATAGGCGCCTTGCCGGTTGAATGGCTGGCCCGTCCAGCCGCAGATCCGGTGGAAGGAAATCCCGCCAACGTCCCTTGCCGCTCGACGCAGACGCTCCGCCCGGTTGATCGTGAAATCGAGTCGTTCGCCAGGGCGCAACCGATGCTGGAGCGGTTCATGCGGAATCGTCGCCGGGTCAAGCAGCGCCACCGGGTGCGGATCGGGCCGCTCCGAGACACGCACGTCGTCGATCCACAAGGTTTGTTCCTTGGCGGCATTGGCCGTCGCGTGGAAGGTTAGCAGCAGGAACCGGGATTCATCGGCGAAAAAATCCAGCCCCTCGCGAATCGAATAGGAAAATCGCCTCCACTCTTGGTCCACCTGGCAAGAGAGCGATCCCGGCGATGGGGCGTCGATGAAGGGATCGATGCTTCGGTAGGCCGTCCATTGGAATAAAGCCCGGCCCGGCCTTTCTGCCCGCGCCCAGAAGGACACGGTGTAAATCATCCCATGCCGGGGCTGGACCGCGCGCCTGGGTGCCGAGACGACATATCCGCGCGTGTTGGCCGGATGATAGATGCGAAGACAGGCCCGGCCTGAGTGCGGGAGATCGGTGTCGCGCGTGTAGTTGGCCGGCACTTTGAATTCCTGGGCGCCCCACATCGCCCAGTTGGCCGGAGGATTCTGAGTTGAGGGCGCCTCGAAATCATCGGAGAACACCACCTTGGGGTTCTCGCCGAGGCACACCTGCGCAAGCACCACACAAACCAGGAGCAATCTCATACGTCCGCGATAATAACCGTCCTTGGCTCCTCACCGCGAGAGCAAACTCCGAAGCCGCGGCTTTCGGACGCTTTCACGCCAGCGGATTGACCTGGGCTGCCAACGGCCATATTATCCGTACATGGATATCACGTTGCCACCTGAGCTTGAGGCCTACGCTGAAGAGCGCGTCCATGCCGGCACTTTTGCCTCGGCCAGCGAGCTCATCACGGAAGCCGTGCGCCGCAAGATGGAGAGTGACGCGTGGCTCGAACAGGAAGTGCTGGAGGCGGAGCAAACCGAACTCTCTCTGCTAACGCGCGAGGACTTGGAATCGGTCCGGAGCTTGATTCGACGAGCCCATGCGCTGCAAGCTTCTTAAACTGAGCCAGGCCCCTGCGGCACTTTACCAATTACCTCCTCTTCTATCGCCTCTCTGGTGATTCGATTATTATCTTGCGGCTGCTACACGGCGGCAGGGACTTGCCGCCTCTTATTGAGCCCGAGTAACAACTGCAGACTCCAACCGGCTGGTGCAGGCACGCTTCGGCAAACCGGGCGCCAGGGGTGCGACCCGCCAGTATCGCCGAAGTTGGCAGGAACCAGTGCAGACAGGCCTTTCTACGCTGCCTCACGGCACGTCGTCCCATCGGCCTGGCAGAACAGTGCCTCGCATCCCCTGCGTTCCGATCACCAGGCGGCTGTCCATTTGGCGGTTTACAGGCGCTTTTTCGGTGATGGCCCAATCCCCGCCCGCCTGGCGCAGGAATTCGAGAGGAAGGCTGTTTGCCGGCACAGCGTGCCAGCGTTCGAGTATCGCGTCTTCAACGGGGGGGTGAAGTAGGGCTTCAACTCCGACATGCCAGTTGGAAAAGCGCCACTGTTGGCCGTCTCATAGGCCTTCAACGCATTGAAAGCAGCCTGGGAGAAGCCGTCCTCCGCTCCGTCCCGCAGGATTGACATCCAGGAGTCATACTCCTCGTCCGTCACGGGTGTGCGTCTTGCGGATCTCATCCAATCCGCTTCCGAGAGAAATCGGAGCTCGGGTATTTTTTGATTGGGATGGCCGGTGAGCCATTTGCGAAGCCGGGCCACGCGCGCCATTCGCAGTTCCTTCTGCGAAGTGTCGAGCAAAGCGGTTGGCGAGTCCTCGTTGGTCTCTTTTTCCGCGCTCAAATCCTTTATCCCGGCGCGCAGTTGGCCGATTTCGTGGGCGAGCCGGTTGGTTTCGTTCAATGTCGCCAGCAATTGCCAAACCTCGTTCCGCAGCCGCAATAGCTCGGAGAGTTGTGCCGCGGAAAGGGACTGTGAACCTCGGGCCTTGGCCACGATGTTCGAGAGCAGGCCGTTGTCCACGGCGAACCTCTGGGCCTCGAGGATGCGGCCCTGCAATAGCGCGGCCTTGGAACTTTCGGCAGCCCGGGCGCGATGCTGAAGCCAGACTGGCGTGCCAACAAGCGCCGCCAGGACCAATCCGATTAAGAGTTTGCGGAGGATCATTTGCCGGGTGCCTCCGATGGGATGGTATGCCGCTGTTCCCAGGCGTCAAAGTTGCCATCGGCGATGCTGAGAATCCGTCCTGAACCGTCGGCAAGGCCGTAAACCTTGACCCATTTTCCGTCGGTGTTTCTCCAGGGCTGCCGTTGGCGGATGAGAATCAACTCCTCCGGGTGCGCATACTTGGCGAAGAGCGCGGTTCTTGTGCCAGTGTACATGAGCTGAAAGCCGTCGGGCGCCGAATTGAGTTTGGCCCGGAAGTTAGCGGGGAGATATTCCGCGGCTTGGGAAAGGCTGGGGGGAAAACGGTCTCCATGCTTCGAGGCGTATGTCATTACGGCGAGCCCAAGTTGCATGCAGAACCGGAGATCGGATGAGGCCTGTTTGCTGAAAACCGTTGATTGCGCTCCGACAGCGGCCGGGTCGCGCCGAAGGTCAGCCAGAGATGCGCTCAACTGGCTGGCTTGGGCCTGCAGGTTCGCCAGGCCGTTTGTCTGTTTTCGTAACCCGGCAATCTCGCTCTGAAGACGTCCCAATTCCGATTGATTGTTGATGGATGGACTCGCCGCCAGGTCCACCAGCTCCGAGAGACGCTTGTTTTCCGCCTTTCGTTGCGCCAGTTGAGCCGATTGGCGGCCCAAGGCGGCATCGAGGCCCTTAAGCCGGGCCGCCGAGTGGCTTTGAATCACCACGGAGCTAACGGCGCCGGCGAGTATTACAGCGCCCAAGGCGCTGGTTTTGAGTTTGGTTGTCGCCATAATCTTGACAAGAGTTAGTATTCCATTTCCCGCAGGCGCCGCCGCAACGGCCGCACTGGAAAGAGCCGCCGCGAGACCCGCCGGCGCCGCTTCAACGGCTTTGGCGGAGATGACGACGGCCAATCCGCCCGCTCCGACAGTGATGCCGCGCCGGGCAAAGCAGTCCCTCAAACGCTCTACGGCCCGGCTCACGCGCCTTTGCGCCGCCCCCTCACTGATTCCGAGGATTTGCCCCATTTGCCGCGCGGATTTGCGTTGGAAGTAGTGCAGGAGCAGCGCGTCGCGGTCCACAGTATTCAGGTCGCCCAGGGCGGCGTCGAGGTGCGGCGCAACTTCTTCCCAGATGGCCTCGGAGTCTGTTGTGGAATTCTCACTCATGGTGGCAGCTTCTTGTTCGCGAGTACGGCGCCGCGACTCGGAGCGCACGACCTTGACCGCGAGGTTTCGGGCGGTTATGTGCAACCAGCCCGCCAAAACCGGCTGGCTGCTGAGCCGCCGCGCGTTGGACGCGAGCGCAACGAACGTGGCTTGGGCAACATCCTCGGCCTGTTGGGCATCACGGACCATCCGGGAAGCCGCGGAATAAACCAAGTCAACGTGCCGTCGAACCAGTTCTGAGAAGGCCGCCTCGGAATGCTGGTCGGCGTATTCACGCAAGAGTTCCTGGTCGCTTGTATCGTTCACCCATCCAATAGTACCCGAACTTGGAAAAACCAGACAGGAAATCACGCGCCAAGCCAGAACACGCCAGAAGGGACCCGCTTGCTTTGCGGCGTGCCCTTTCGTATGCTGGTTGAGGCAGAGAAGTTTCAGCCTAATGAACACGTTCAAGCTTTACGAGCAGCTTAGGGCCGCGTTCCCCAAGGAATCCGCGGAGGCGCTGGGCCATGTCTTCTCCGAGGTGACCGAGGAGATTCACAACACGGTTACCAAGCAGGATTTCGCCGAACTCAAGACCGCCGTCCGCGATTTGACCGAAGCCCAGAAACGGACCGAAGAACGTGCCGGCTCCCTGGAGGCGGCGATGGAAAAGCTGGCCCTGGCCCAACAGCGGACCGAAGAGCGCGTCAGTTCCTTGGGGGCGGCGGTAGAAAAGCTGGCCGAAGCTCAGAAACGGACCGAAGAGCGCCTCAGTTCTCTGGAGGCAGCGGTGGAGAAGTTGGCCGAGGCCCAGCAGCGGACCGAAGCCGCGCTGAAGGAGCTGATCAAGCGAGTGGACGTTCATGGGCAGCGCCTGGCCAAGCTCGACGGGCGGACCCTCGAATCCCAGTTCCGGGAGAAGGCCTCCGCCTATCTGGGCACGGTGCTGCGGCGCACTCGCGTGGTGCCGGTGGGTGACCTGGGCGACGACTTCGAAGGGGTGCTGACGCCGGATGAATGGCTCGATCTTACTCGGTCAGACGTGATCCTCCGGGGCCGGGCGGAGGTCGGCGGCCAGCGGTGCGAGGTCTATGCGGCGGTGGAAGTGTCGGTCACCCTTGATGCCTCGGACGTTGCTCGGGCGGCGCGCCGGGCGGGCTTGCTGCGCAAGAAGGGATGGAGGGCGATTGCGGTGGCGGCGGGGGAGCACGCCGAAGCCGAGTTGATTGCGCTGGCGGCCAAGGCGGGCGTGGCCATCCTCCAGGATGGGCAGCAATTCAACTGGCCCGAAGCCCTGGCAGCGGTGTAACATCAAGCTTCGGAGCCATTCGAGATGGTTGAGCAGGTCGAGATGGTTGAGCAGATTGCGTTGCCGGCGTCCACGCGGGCTTCTGCTACGGGTTCCAGGGGGCGGCTTTTCACCCTATTGGCGGACCGCCGGTTTGAGTGAGAAGGTTATTGTGGAGGATAGAGTTATGAGATTACTTATCTGTTTGGCAACCATCATCGGCCTGCTTTGTGTTTCAGGCTGCGAAATAGAGGAACATCGAGGTGGGGGATACGAACATCACTGGAACCACTACGGTCACGGGGAACGCTGGGAGCATCGAGACCGGGACTGAAGGGGCGTCGGCGCTTGCCGCCTTTCTTGGGGTAAAGACCCCATAGCGTTTTCTCAGTGCCTATGGGAAGATGTTAGTGTCGTAAAGATGGTCAGTTTAGGTCGGGCGGTCTTCTGGTGGGAGACCGCCCATTTTTTTGAAACCCCAGCAAAATTGGCGCGGGCGGCCAACGTTGGCGAACGGCGCATGCATGCCATAGCGTGTTACGTCTGGCAGTTCTGCGCCGGCTTCGAGGGCCGAAATGTCCATCAGACCTCACAAAGGGGCTTTTAGGCTGGGGGAGAGCCGGAGGTTCAATTCCTTGAAAACGGAGTGAGGTTCTCCCAGGCCAAAAACAACACGAAGGCTGCCCCGGCAATCGACACCATGCCCAGCAGCGGGCCTGCGTGCGCCAGCCTCGCGGCCAGGAGCAGCGCCGCAAGGGTGATGGGCGCGTCGCTGACCAGCGGCGTCAGGGCGATCTTGCAGCCCTGGCGTGGGCCGTGCCGCAGCGTTTGAGCCACGACCAGAGCCAGCAAGGGACCTGGGGCCAGGCCGCAGGAGAGGCCCGGCAAGGCCCCCGTTGCCAGGGCAGTCATCATTCTGACCCAGGCTACATCGAACCGGGTGGCGGCTTCAATCGCCTGGCAACCGCCGCCTCTCAACCAGGCGGCTCCCCACGACGTGCCGCGCGGCGTCGTCCGCAACTCATTCGGCAGTCGGGGCAGGACCAAACCAGACCTTTGGCTCCGGCTGGCGACCGTTTTTCGATCAACGCGAATACGCCAAAGCCGCACGGATTATTGAGGAATATCTCCAAATGCACCGTGATGTGGCTCTCGGTCAGCAGGCGTTTCTTCAACATGCCATGATGCTCCGAACATAACAAAGCCGTTCATGCGTTAAGAATGCGCGGTTCTGGCCCACCGCCAAGACCTGTGCGCAGAGGCAAGCGGCTATTGTGAAATAGAATCTCATAGCAGTCCTTGTCTTGCGGCGTTTGGCGGCGGAGTCAACTTGACAGGTTGGGAAGCCCTGAGTTCACTTGGCGCAATCACGGACGCAACGGACATCATTGTCGATACGGATCGCGTCCCCCGCGGGCCGCGTCAGTATGGAAAATCGGCGGGGTCTCCGGCCTTGGGGTCGCTGCGTTGCGCGCCCCCCCATAGACATCCACCAGGTGGAATTCACCGAAACCCGGCGGAAACGGCATCCAGCCCAGCGCCCGGCCAAAGCAGATATACGCCGCCGTGTTGGCCGCAGCCCCTGGCGGCCCGTCCAGATGCGTCGTGCTCGTCCGATGAGCGACTACAGCTCCTTGATCGTCGGCGCGCGCCAGTCGGTGTAGCCGCCCATCCGGCACGCCTTGACACCGGCCAGCGCTTCCGCCCAGGAGACCTTCTGGCCCCGCGCTTGCACCCACCTCAAGCCGGCCACCAGGTCCGGCACCGTGCCGTCGTGGTTGTCCCGGTAGGAGGCGGCGTTGCCGGGATGCTGGGCATCCTGGCCGTGAAATGGCTGGCTGGGCTGTGGCGGAGGAATGGCCTGAAAATTGCCGTAGCATTGGGTTTGGCCGGCGCCGACGATGGGATAGGTCAATCCGCTGGCAAGCCCGCTCGTGGCCGTTACGGCGGCGAGCAATGGCGTCATTGAGATAAGCGTCTTCATAGCTCCAACCTGCGCGCAAGCACCTATAGAAGAGATGAAAGGCCAAAGAAGAGCAAAGGCCAAACGCCTCAAAGGCATCGTTTGAGCTCGAAAGGCTCCTCAGTTCCCGCTATCCACTGCGGCCCTATGAGGCCGCAAGAGCTGCGCCGCAGGCCGGGGAGACCCTGGGGTTCGACGGCGCAAAGCGCCCAGCCATCAGCTCTCTTTGGTGCGCCCTCGCCCAGGCCATCACCATCCTCCTTTCCCGTTCACAATCCGCATTCTGAATGATCCGAAGGCTCTTGAGGTCCAGCACCATTTCGGAGTCTCCGTAGAAGGCGTGCGGCCGCATACCCACCGAACGCAGGCACAAGAGTCGAATCACAATCCCGCAGAATTTGGCAACAACTGGCATAAACCTATTTCCTTTCACTATTGTCCGATTTCTCCTGGGGCCGCAGGCTTCGTCCTTCACATTGTCTGGTGGATGGCTATCAGCGTGGGGGGTACGTGGCACAACACGAATCGACATTACCGGGCCGAGGGCAACCTGGGCTTGGACGAAACAGGAAGCTGGATGGCGTCGGCCGAGTGACCATTCTATGTGGGCAATCAGCGGTACCCCGGTGACGCGTGCCAACGGCACACAAGCGGACACGCAAGATGCAGGTAGGTTTGTAAAGGGCGCTGAGGGGTGCGACTGGACACGGCCGGAGCCTTTAACAACGCCGGCGCCAAAAGCGGCGCGTGAGGGCGAATGTCCGAGAACCACACGACCGCAAATGCCGCCAGGCAGGCTGTCCCCAACCGGGTGCATTTGCGTCCCGCTTCTGAGACCCACTGTTCAACCGCCAACTCCGCCTTCAAATCGCGCAGAGCGGTCTTGATAACGCGCGAGTGCGCAGGCGACGTCCACTCGACGGTCAGGTGCTTCGGATCAAGCTGGAGTCTGTAATCGTAGCCATCCCAGCGGTAGGATAGGCTCCGCGCATTGAGCGGGAGGCTCTCCAGTGTTGACATAAGCCTCAGTCACCAATTACTGCCGCAAGTGCTGGAGGGAACCTGAACTCGGACAACCGCGACCCAGAGGGAACGCCGACAACCTATACGAACAAACCAACACTACTTCCACGCTGCCAATTTCACCGACCGAGATCCGATTGGCAAGCGGTTTGTTGAACAACAGTATTCCTCAATGACCCGCCAGCCGCCCGCGCCCTCCGCCAACGCAAATTGACTTGCTTCACCGGTGGGTGAGTCGATTTGCGTCGTACCGGCGGACCCGATTCCTTGCTGGCCAGAATCAGCCAGGCGGGCTCTCAAGCGACGGCTCACCCCCCTTCACGGCGGCGTCTGCTCGACTGGCTCTGGCCGCATCGCGAATCATGATGGTCGCGAGAAAGTCCAGGTTGCGGAGGAGGAAGAACAGTCTCATAATCAACTAAATCGTCTCTGCGCCTTCGCGCTCTCGCGTGCCTGCGTAGAGACCGCCCCATTATAGCGCCAACGCGCATCGGCGCGACGCCGCAAAATCGATTTCCGCAGGACCGCGACGTCGCGAGGTTCTTTCAACTGGTTCAACTGAGCTGTTAGACCCCTGTTCTATCCACATCCGCCCCTATCAGCGCCGAGGTCAGTATGAGGTGAGCGCTAGAGCCGCCCACAAGCGCGTGGCCAGTTCCTCCAGCGGCCCCACTGACCGCCCAAATAGGTATCTGACGCACACATGAGAGAGGCTTATGGCTGGCGAAGGCATCCCCTGACAACGGAAACCTGCGCGCACCAACTCGGAGGCTCGGGGCCGATCCAGCAGCGACTGTTCTCTCCGAGGGGCTCCCAAGCCCTGAATCTCTGCCCCTGCAACTCGAATCAGCAGAATTCGTCCTGCCGCGGATCCGCCTGACCACTGAGCAGCCGCGTGCCGGGAATGGACCGTACGAATTTGCAGACGCCCCTCCGGGTGAGCAATGCATTGGGCACCTCGAAGGCTAAGGCGCGTCCCTGCTTATCTTTGAGGTCGTGGATCTTCAAAGCACGTGTCGGGCAAGTGTCCGTCCTCACTATTGACACAACGGCAGTTGTTGTTGGGCCGGAGGCGCGGCTGCTGGCGTGCCGTGCGGCAAGTTCGATACGTATGTCCAACTGCCCATTTGGAGCCGTTGCGCATTCCACTTCAGGCTCAGGGTTGTCTCCCGCCTCAGGCGTCTGGCAATGCTGACCTTTCGCTCGTCCCCTTTGCGGTGGGAGCGCAGGTCCTGCTCGGCCCACCCCAGGCGCCCGATTTCGTCCCGGACGATGCGCTCGGCCCCTTGGATGTCGCTCTGTTGCCGCTCCGCACCGTAATGGCTCAGGCCCACGCGTTGCGCCGCCGCCAGAAGCTCTTGCCGGAACTGCTCCGAACCCACAAACCAGCCGCGCCGTACCCGCCCATAATTGGCCGTTGCCTCGGCCGGCCAGGACGTGTCCCCATAGCTTATGCCGAATATTGAAGCGCTTGGCGTAAACACCCGAGAGCCAGTGCATCCCGGCAACCGGGTTGGCCCGGGGCGTCTCGATTACCAAATGAAAGCGGTTGCGCGTGAGGCAGTAGCCATGCGCCTCTTCACCCCGTGATAATCGGCCGCGCTGATGCTGCCACAACGGGTGACGATCCCATCCCACGGGGCAAGCCCGGTCTTGCCGCAACACTCTCCCAGCGTGCCCAGGAATCTCTGGCGATCTTTGTCGTCCACGAAAATATCCTCGCGCTGATCGCCGCCGTTCAAGACCTGCTAGATCGCTCCAGGGTATTCCATTCGCAGTTCGCGCGGCATCGTCACGGCATAACAGCCGGCACCGGCTGTGTCAATAGTGAGGACTGACACCTGCCGTGAAGCCCGGGGCGGTTTCAAGATCTGAAGCAAACGGGTGAGGGCATTGAAAAGCAGCACTAAAAAACTGCATCCATGCCTCGATCTCTGTTTTGATCGCGGCATGGAAACGCCGCGTTGCGGGATTTCCTGCGAACACTTGCCAAGCTTGCTGGATCTCTTTAGAGGCTTGCCCGATTCCCGCAAGGGCCAAGGCAAGAGGCACCGGCTGGCCACCACCTGCGCCATTATCGGCTGCGCCAAGCTTTCGGGCGTGGTCGGCGGCTATCGGGCGATCTCCCTCTATGCCCGAGGCCTGACCAAACCCCAGCGCCGCACCCTGCACTGCTGGATCAACCCCCGCACCGGCGAACCAGGGCGTGGCGCCCGTCTTGGTCCGCGCCTTGAACAAGGTCGCCAAAGGCCCTTGCCTGTATGATCCCAAACGTTTTCCCGACTCGATCTTGTCGGACCAAACCAAGACTTTTGGAGAGCAGAACCCCAGTCCCAAGGGCAGCAAGCTGGCCCGATTCAATCGGTTGCTCTTAGCCGACGCCTACCCAGAACAAATCGACACCCAACCCAAGCCGGAAATCGATTGGCTGGCGACCATCCGCACGCCCGCTCAAATGGGGGCCGAGGCCTTCCTGGGAAACAACCGCCAATACTGGGGCATCGAGAACGGAACCCACCAGCGGCTGGACTGTTCGGCCTTGGAGGACCGCCTGCGCATCCACGACCCCAACGCCGTGGAGATCCTGGGCTACTTCCATCGCGCGAGCATCAGCCTGTTCATGGCTTGGGCGGACAAACAGCCCAGCGCGCGCGACCGCACCTATCCCACCTGGCAAGCCGAGCACCAAGGCAATCGCTGGCTCATGATCCACCAAGTCACTCAACCTCCCACCTAACCCTCCGCTCAACCGGCTCAGCCCGCGC
>JAJYHY010000126.1 GCA_021784555.1 bacterium | reverse complement strand
ATCGCACTGGTGGAACAAGCCGCCTTGAATCACGCCGTGGGCCACCTCTTCGAGCGCCAATCGGTTGTGCCGGAACACGAGCTGCTCAGGGCCGCCTTGTCGCACCGACCGGGGTCAGTGGAGTTGAGTATCCTGAAACAGACGCTGAGGCATTCGGCGGACCTGGTGAAGGCCGAAGGTGGTCTGTCCACACGGCAGATTTTGGCCACGGAGTTGGACTTGATTCAGGCGGTCAACGAGGGTTGCGGGGCGGTGACCCCGTTGCATCCCGGCTATCAGCCCGCCGAATGGCTGGGCGAAGACCAGCGCCGGGCGACTTACCACCTCTTGCGCACCGGCGACCGCATTACCGGCCTGCGCGGCTTGGCTGGCTCGGGCAAGACCAGCGCCCTGCGGGAATTGGCCGCCGCTTGTCAGGAAGCCCGGATCGAGCCGTTGTTCTGCGCGCCGACGGCGGCGGCAACCGACGTGTTGAGGAAAGAGGGCTTCAATGCGCTGACCCTGCAAAGCCTGCTGACCTCAAAGCCCACGTTGTCCGAAAGGCATTTGGTCGTGGTGGATGAGGCCGGGGTGGTGGGCCTGGAAGATATGAGACGGCTCTTCGACCTTGGGAAGGCATGCCGGATTGTGCTGTGCGGCGACACCGGCCAGCATCCCGCGGTGGCGCAGGGCGACGCGCTGCGGATTCTGGAGCGCCACTCCCGCCTTGAATCCGGGCAGTTGACTGCCATCCGGCGTCAACGCCATGCCAAGTACCGGCAGGCGGTCGAACTGGCGGCGCGGAAACAGACGGCCGAAGCCTTCGCGCTGTTGGAGCGGATCGGTGCGGTCAGGGAGCTTTCAAAAGATAAGCTTCACGGTGCTGCCGCCAGCGCCTACGTGAGGGCGCTGGTCCAAGGGCGGGCCGCATTGCTGGTCGCGCCCACCTGGAATGAAATCGAGGCGGTAACCGAGAAAGTCAGGAAGGAGTTAAAATCCGCCGGCCGGCTGACGGCTGAGGAGAGGGAGTTTGAGGTCTTGGATTCGCTCTCCTGGACCGCAGCGCAGAAGGCTGATACCGGGCAGTACCGCCCGGGCCTCACGATTCGGTTCCACCGGCGAACAGGCGGCTTTAACAAGGATGAATCGGTCGAGGTGCTCGGCGTGGAGACCGATTCACTCCAGGTGCGGCGGCCTGATGGCTCGGACGGCCCGTTGCGATTGGGCTGGAGCTCGACCTCGTACGACGTGGGGCAGAAGCGGAAGCTCAAAGTGTCAGCCGGCGACAAGCTCCTGCTGCAATCCAACTGGCGAAAGAGGTTCATCAACGGCGAGTTGGTCGAGGTCAAGGTCCTGGCTGGTCAGGCCATCGTTCTGAGGGACGGCAGAACCCTCCCGCCGGATTACCGCACCTTCACCCACGGTTACGCGGTCACCTCCCACGCCGCCCAGGGCAAGACGGTCGATGAGGTCCTGGTCGTGGCCTCGGCTCGTTCCCTGCCCGCCGTGAGCCAGGAACAATTCTACGTCAGCATCTCGCGCGGGCGGGAACTCTGCCGGGTGTTCACCGACGACGCCGAACGCTTACGCGCCCACGTCACCCGCTCCAGCGCCCGCTTGGCGGCCATTGAGGCGCTGCCAGCCATTGGCCGCCGGTCCCCCCTCCAGGCCATTCTGCAGCGCGGACATCGCTTTCTCCAGCGCCTGCGCCAGCGGATAAGTCGTGAAGCATCTCTTTCACCGGAGAGAAAGATCCCGTCAATCCAAACATCGCTTTATGAAAAACAACGACACCAACGAAAGTTCACCCATGGAATCAGCGTCTAACCGGGACAATCCCTGCTTTGGCACCGCTCCCGATATTGCCACGCTCAACGTGGTAACGGAACAGGGCGAAAGTTTCCAACTGCCCTACGCCCAATTCCTGTACTCCGAATTGGCGGCAAACCCGGCCTTGGAAGAGGACGCTCAGGCGCCGCCGCAACGGCTGGTTGTTCGGTTTGCCATGGCCGAGGTGGTCGTGGTGGGCAGCGGGCTCAAATCCATTGAAGGGGGCATCCAAAAGCACACGTTGAAATTCGTCCAGCCCGCGGATGGGCGTTATGCCGCCGCGCTGAAGACCCATGTGGCGTTGGTCAGCATCACTTTTGCAAAGGAGGCGGTATGAATCCCGAACGCCGGGAATTTCTCAATCTGCTTTCCGCACCGGGCCGGCTTACGGCTACGGAAACGGCCTGGAAATTGGGCTTTGAGCCGGACCACGTTCCGATCCTGGTCGGCGCCGGGCTGCTCCAGCCGCTGGGGCACCCTCCGGCCAGCGCCATGAAATTCTTCCTGACAGCGGAGGTTGAGCAAAAGAAGAACGACGCCAAATGGATGACCAGGGCGTGCGAAGTCGTCCGGCTCAAGTGGAAGCAGAAGAATCAGCGCGCCGCCAAGAACCGCGCGCACAATGGCAATCCAGCACCGACAGGTTGCGACAACGCAACTTTTGCGAATTTCAAAACCACAGCGATTAGGTATGAATCGAGACCGCAGAACTAACAAGCCGTCTGTAACGCATCCGTCACAACGAGCGGCTGCCGAAACGACCATTCAGATTTCGAACCTTGCCGATGGTTTTATCTCGAAAGGCGAGGTTGCCAATCGGCTCGGGAAGACTGCCCGAACAGTCGAACAATGGATGCGGCGAGGTGTTATTCCCTACATCAAAATTGGAAAGGGCCGGCGTGCATCGGTTTTGTTCAAGTGGACTGACATTGAGGCTCATCTGAAAGCAAATTTTGGCGTGGGGAGCAAGCGGTCGTGATGTGGTCTTGCGTGTTTGTCTTGGAACCGACCGCGAATTTCCGTCTGGCTGATCCGCCCTGGCTAATCTGCAAATCCCGAGCCTGAGCCGACGTATTTGATGGTCAAAAAGCGTTTCCATCGGATTGAGTGACAAGGGAAGCGGACTTGCCCATCATATACTGTGGTCGTGCTCATTGCGGCGGCATCACGGAAAACCACTTTCTTGCTTCCTGTGGTGTGACAAGCTCGCGGTAATTGCTGAAAATCATCGCGGGTGAATTGCCCGCTTCAAGTGCCGTGCGGTTCACATCGCCGCTTTCCGCGACCCGGTACGAAATATAGGAATGGCGTAGCGCGTTATTCTTCCACGGGACTTTTGCGGTCGCCGAGAGCTCCCGCAACCTCTTGTAAAGCTTATCGTCGTTGTGCGGCAAGACCTTGCCGCTCTCGCTGGCGTAAGGCTGCAACCATGCGCGCAGATTGACCGACATTTGGACCTGCCGGCGTGAAGCCGTTTTTGCCTTCCTCGCCTCAACCACCACGAAACCCGTCTCAAACCGAACGTCCTTCCAGTCTAATCGTTCGATCTCCGCGCCTCGCAGCCCTGCAAAACCGCCAAGTGAGAGAAACGGCACAAGCTCCGCTGGCGCACGTTGAAGCAACCTTCTCATTTCTTCCGGCGTGAAAATCTCAATCGCGCCACCATTGTCCTTCATCATTTCGACGCCTCCGAACTCGCTCCAGTCGGCGGGCAGATATCTCCGCTTCTTGGCGAATTCAAACAGCGTGACCAGCGCAAGCCGAAAATTGTTGTGGGAACGTGCCGAGACTTTCGCTCCATCGGCTTTCGTCAGGCCGCCGAGGAACATCCGAATCTCATCTGCGTCCACCTGCCCGATGTTGGTTCGGATGCTGTCCTTGAACCGGCCGAGCCGATAAACTAAATCCTCCATGTAGCGACGGCTGACGCCTTTGGCTCGTTTCGCCTCGATGAATTCGTCCACGACGTCCGCGACGGATTTTTGCGGCCGTGTCTGCGGATGACGCTTGGCGTATTCTCGCGCGGCTTCGATCACAAGGTCGCTGCCGAGCAACCTCACGGCTTCGGCGTAGTGGCGGGCAACCGCGTCCAGCGGCAGGGAGATGTTCCTTGATTGCAGCACGTCTTTCGCCCTGACGAATTCCGTTCGCTCGGCGGCTTTCAAGACCCCTTCAACCGTTGGCTTGCCATCATTCAAGTCGTCGAGAACTTCCTCCGCGCGCTTAAGGATGGCCGGATAGTCGGCGCTGTACTCGCGTTTCCGCTGGCCATCCTGGTAATAGGCCAGCGTGTAATTGACGTAGCCTTTCGACGGTGTCTTGTAAATGATGACGCTGACGCTGCCCTGTCTAATCTCTTTTGGGAACTGGCCCGTTTTCATGCCCTGAGTGTCTGGAAAACTGTCTGGAAAATCAAGCTCAAAGTGAAAATCCTCGAAAAATAAGGGGGTTTATTGGTAGCGCGTACGGGAATCGAACCCGTCTTTCAGCCTTGAGAGGGCCGTGTCCTAAACCGATAGACGAACGCGCCAACCCGAGTGCCCTCAATCCTAGTCGCATCGAGCAAAATGTCAATGCTCGGTTTTTTAGCGTGCTCATGGCGGTGCCTGCGATTCAGAGAGTCGGGGAGGGGCTTTAAGGCTCGCACTGGCGCGTCTTTTTGAGGGGGCAGGCTTCGAGACGGGGGCGCACATTGCCAGGGTCATTCTGGTGCCAGCTAATCACCCGCACGCGCTGAAGGCGCTCAAACGCTTCAAAATGATCCCGACCCTGATTCGCTCCTGACCGGATGTCTATGGGTAAACAGCAAAGGCTCGACGGGGTGAATGTTCGGGCAGGGTTATGAAAATCGTGGTTTACCGAATCGGAAAAGAACACTTACTACATCGCCAATACCCCCGGGCTTTACATCCTTGCGGTAGCCCGGCCTGAAGGCATAATGCGTTGCATCGATATGGAACAGGAACCCACCAAACGCCGGGTTGAATTGGGACGGCACATTATGGCTGACACGAGAAGCTTTGGAATCCTTCTGTTGAGCACCCTGCTGCAGCTCCCGCTCCGCGCCGCGCCAACGATTGTGTGGAAAATGGGCGAGCCGGACCGCTCGGATCACGAGTTTACCGCCTGGCCGAGCACCCGTGAGCAAGGGCCAATCGTCGTTTCGATTAGCAACGGCACGGAGATGAAACACTGGCCAAAGTTCGAGCCCGGCTCCGGCAATGGGGCGTATGGAGGGCGGCCGCATCGGTTCACACTGACCTTCCAGCTTCCCGACACGACGCCGAAGGGGGTCTTTTACCTCGATTTGAGCCTCCTGTTCCGTCAGCCGCGGGTGCCGCTCCTGGAACTGGACATCAACGGACACCACGGCCGCTATTACTTCCGCCCGCATCCCATGTTCGACCTCGGCAGCGTGAGCGACGAATTCAACCCCATCCGCTCCTTCCAGCGCCGGAAGATAGCCTTGCCGGCCGCCTTTTTCCGCCCGGGAGAGAACCGGTTGAGCTTCATTGCGCTGGACGAGCCGGCCACGGTGATCACCAACCGGAACGTCGGAGGGAACGGTGATTCCGGATTCTACTACGATTCGCTGGCGCTCAGCCACGATCCAGACGCCACACTCCAAGGGCAATTCCAGGTAAAGCTCATTCCCAGGGTGTTCTTCCCCAAGATCGATAGTGGCGTGCAGGAGGAATGCTGGCTGCTGGTGCGATTCCCGCGCGGCTGGGGCGGCGGCAAAGCCCATATCGAGCTGGGCAACTTCGCCACGGACGTGGAGGTGCCCAAGCCGGCCGAGTTCGGCGAGACGCGCCTGCCGTTCCGTGTCCCTGCCGACACGCCGCTTGGCACAGCGCGGGTGGTTTTGTCCAGCCGCGCCGGGAGCTCCGATTCCATCCCGGCCCAGGAGCGGACCTTTGAAGTGAAGTTTGTCCCCGCCCGGAAATGGAAGGTCTTTTACGCCCCAAACGAGCATCTGGACATCGGCTACACCGATTACCGGGCCAAGGTCGCCGAGGTGCATTCGCGCAACCTCGACAAGCTACTCAAGGTCTTCAAGGAGCATCCCGATTACCGCTTCAATATCGATGGAAGCTGGATCGTTGACCAGTGGCTCGACACCCGCTCCCGGAGCCAGGCGGAGCAGTTTTCGACCGAGGCCAAGGCCGGACGCATTGGCGTCAACGCGTTCTATGACAGCTTCGTGACGGATTACCCGGCGCTGGAGACCTTCGTCCGCTCGCTTTATTTCAGCAAGCGGCTCCAGGCCCGCTACGGCGTGCCCTTCGACTTCGCCAACATCACCGACATCCCCGGCAACTCCTGGGCCGTGCCCTCGCTGCTGGCCTCGGCGGGCATTCATTACTTCGCCGACGGTGGAAATCAGGACCGCGGCCCGTTTATTGTGTATGGCCATTGGAGCGTCCGCTCCCCGTTCTGGTGGGAGGGGCCGGATGGGCAGCGCGTGCTGACCTGGTTCTCCTCCCATTACCACCAGCTCAAAGGGGTCTGCGGCCTGCCACCAACCATCCAGGATGGCGAGGGCGGATTGGCCCGATTCCTCCGCACCTACTCCGACGCGCATTACAAGCCCGACGCCGTTTTGCTTTATGGCACGGAAGTTGAAAACCTGCCGCTCGAATGCGACGACCCGGCTTTCGTGGCGAACTGGAATCGGACCTTTGCCTATCCGCGTTTCATCACCTGCCGCTTTTCCCAATTCTTTCACTACATTCAGGACCAGTACGGCCCCACGCTGCCCACGGTGCGCGGCGGAGCGGGCGCCTATTGGGGCGACACCTTCGGGGCCTTCCCGCTAGCCACCGCCCGTGACCGGGCCAACCAAATGCGCGCCATTAGCGCGGAGAGCCTGGCCTCGCTCACCGCCGCGCTCAATCCGGCCCTCCGCTTCCCGCTGAAGTGGGACCACCAGATATGGCGGAACATCATCCTTTACTGCGAGCACACCTTCGGTTCCTACCGCACCGGCAGCCAGCCCCAACACGACGAGGTCATCGGCCAGCTTGCCGAAAAGGCCAATCAAACGGTGCGCGCCGCAACCACCATAGACAAACTCATGCGCCACGGCATGAGCCAACTGGCCGATCAAATTCAGACCAGGGGCCAGAACCTCATCGTCTTCAATCCCTCGAACTGGAAACGAAGCGCCCTGGTGCGGTTCATGGTGGACCAGGGAACGACGCTTACCGACCTCGCCCTGGGCAAGCCGGTGGAGTACGAGGTGCTGAACACCCAAAATGGCGCCCAAATAATTCGGTTCATGGCCGCCGACGTTCCCCCCTTCGGCTATAAGGTGTACCGCCTGGGGCTCGGAAAACCCCGGCCCCCCGCCGCTTTCGTTTCCGCCCCGGGTAATGTCGTCGAGAACCGGTTTTACCGCATCACGCTTGACCCGGAGCGCGCCGCCATCAAGAGCCTCTATGACAAGCAACTTGGCCGCGAGTTGGTCGATCCCTCCAGCCCGTACCTTCTGGACGAATACCTCTTTGTCAGCGGCGGCGGCACGGCGAAGGGACGGGGCCGTGGCTCAGAAGATTCCACGCTCCTTCATCCCTACCGCTGGCTGCCCCCGCCCCGGCTCACCATCCATCAGCCCGCAAACGGCGTGCTGCTGGGCGTGGAGCGGACGCCGTGGGGACAAGTCATCCGGATGAGGGCCTCCGCGGCCCATACGCCGAACGTTCGCACGGAGATTCTGCTTCCGGACGACCTCAAAGAGATTGAGTTCAACGATACAATCCAGGTGGACTTGCTCTACGCCAAAGAGGCCGCCTATTTCGCTTTCCCGTGGGCGATGAGCGAGCCGACCTTCAATTGTGAAATTGCCGATGGCTTTCTGAACCCGGCCAAAGACCTGCTCGAGGGAGCGTGCAGCGATTGGTTCTCCGTTCAGGACCTGGTCAACGTATGCGACGCGCGCGGCAGCGCGAATCTGGCCATAGTCGATTCGCCGCTGGTTTGCCTGGGCGCCATCGACCGCGGGCGATGGCCGCGGTGGTTCCACAGCCCCTCCTCGGCTGTGTTTTCTTATATCCTGAATAACTACTGGTCACCGAAGTGGAAGGGGAAAAAGTCCGGCGTCCTGCGCAACCGCTATGTCATCACCAGCGGCCCACGCTTCGATTCGGCACAGGCGTTGCGCTTTGGCCGGCAGGCGCGCCAACCCTTGGAAGTCGCCCAGCTAAAGTCGAGCGACAAACTGGCCCGAACCCTCGGCACCCTGCCCCCTGGCGAGGCCAGCTTTATCAACCTGAAGCCGCCAAACCTGCTGATGACCGCCTTCAAGGCCGCCGAGGATGGCCAGGGACTCGTGGTGCGCGTGCTGGAGACGGCGGGACGCCAAACCGAGGGCGTCCTTAAGCTGCCGTTCCTGAAGGTCACCTCGGCGCGCCAGGCCAACGCCGTCGAGGCGCCAGGGGCCAGGTTGGAGAACGACGACAGCGGCGTGCATTTCGAAGTCAAGCCGCACCGGGTTGTGACCCTGAAATTGACAACCGAAAACCAACCGTGAACCCGACCATGATGAGCGCCGTTTTGTATGGCGCGAAAGACGTTCGGATCGAGGAGCGCTCCATGCCTGCACTGCGGCCGGACCACGTCCTCCTGCGCGTCAACAGAGCGGGCATCTGCGGCTCAGACGTTCATTACTTCACCCACGGCTATTGCGCGGCGTTCGTACCGACGCGCCCGTTCATTCTAGGCCACGAATTGGTGGCGACGGTCACGGCGGTCGGTGAGGGCGTTCATCAACCGGCAATCGGGACACGAGTGGTGGCCAACCCGGCCCGGGCCTGCGGCTTCTGCGATTATTGCCGGGCCGGCCGAGGGAATCTATGTCCCAAGACCATAATGCTGGGCAGCGCCAGCACCAATCCGCCCACCGATGGCGCCTTTGCCGAGTTCCTCACCGTCCACGCCAGCCAATGCCATCTGGTGCCCGTGGAAATGTCAGATGGCCAGGCGGCGATGATCGAGCCGCTAGCCGTCGCCCTGCACGCGGTGAAGCGCGCCGGGTCGGTTTCGGCCAAGCGGGTGCTGGTAGCGGGCGCGGGGCCGATCGGCCTGCTGGTGGCCATGACCGCGCGGGCGTTTGGCGCCACGCCTGTCGTGGTGAGCGACCTGGAGCCACGCCGCCGGGAAACCGCCTTGCGCCTGTGGGCTGACGCGGTTCTGGACCCGGCCTCCGCTACCGCGCCCGATCAAGTGCGCGAACTTGCGGGGGAGGGATTCGACGTGGCTTTCGAGGCCTCGGGCGCTCCGCGCGCCTTGCGCCAACTCTTGGACTGGGTGCGGCCCGGCGGCAGCGTCGTGCAAATCGGCACATTGGGCGTTGAAGACATCCCCTTGCCGGCCAACCAAGTGATGGTGCGTGAGATTCAATTGCTGGGCAGCTTCCGATACGCGAACGTCTTCGGCGAAGCCATCCGGCTGGCAGCGTCGCGGCGCCTCAACGTGGACCCGCTGGTCAGCCGCGTGCTGCCGCTCTCCCAGGCGTCCGAGGCCCTCAGCCTTGCCGCCGCCAAGCAAGACGTTCTCAAAGTCCAGGTTCAAATCGGAGAATGACCCGGCGAAACCGCGGAGGTTACGGTCCAACTGGCGCCGGATTAAGCGTCCGTCTGCGGTAAAGGGCGGGGGTCTGGCCGGTGGCCTTGTGAAAGACGCGGGTTAGGTATTGGACGTGACGGAAGCCGGTGCGGCCGGCGATTTGTTTGGTCGGCAAGTCTGTCGTGGACAGGAGCGTCTTGGCGTGCTCGATCCGCACATGGCTGATTTCCTGATGCACCGTCCGGCCGAGAACCCTTTTCAGGCGCGGTTCAAGCGCCGTGCGCGAGAGGCCGACGTGGCGCAGGACCTCGCCGACGCGAAGCCCGTCGCAAGCGCGTTCGCGGATGAGGGCCACGGCTTTGGCCACGGTCTGGTCCTGGGTGGCCAGCACGTCGGTGGAGAGCCGGGTCACAATTCCCCGCGGCGCCATCAGGAGAGGCCGCGACGCGGAGCGCGCGCCGGCCATCAGGCGGTCCAGCAGGGCCGCCGCCTCGTAACCGATCAACTCCGGGGCCAGGTCGATGCTGCTGAGGGGCGGATGGGCCAGGCCGCAGAGGCAATCGTCGTTGCCGGCGCCCAGGACGGCCACTTGGTCAGGCACAGGAATGCGGGCTTGGAAGCAGGCCCGCAGCACCTGCAAGCCGCGGCCATCGTTGCAGGTCATTATTCCGGCGGGTTTGGGCAGCGAGCGCACCCAACGAACGAGCCGGCTCTGCTCCTGGGCCCAATTGGAATTCCGCTCCGCCGGGAAGAGACTGCAGGGCAGGCCCGCGGCTTGCGCGTGCCGCAAGAAGGCGTGCGCCCGGCCGTCCATTGGCGGGTCCAGTCCACGCGGAAACCCGCAGAAGCCAAACTGGTGGAATCCGCGTTCGCGCAGGTGTTCGAGGCCCAGCCGTGTCACCTCCTGGTTGTCCGGACCGATGCAGGGGACCCCGGCAATGGAGTGAATGCGGCGCAACTCGACCACCGGCACTCCGGCGGCCAGGACGGCCTTGGCCATGCGCCGGCTTCCGATGCGGGCGAGGATGCCGTCGCCTTTCCAGCCACTTAGCCACCGGGGCGGAGGTTCGTCCAGGGCATGCGGTTCGAAATAGACGGTCCACCGAACGCGCTCGTGGGTGTAACGGGCCACACCGCGGAGCAAGCCGCGGGCGTAGGCGTTTGTTGCTTCGATGAGCAGGGCGACCTGGCGCGGAGTTGACATAGTTTGTCGAGCCTGCGGGACGGCAGTCCCGGCCCGCCAACGGCAGGCGGAACCACCCCGTCAAAATGTATCAATCAGATGTCAGTTTTTACACCGTTTGCGTCTTGGCTTCAATAGCGAGCCGGCTCAAAATGGGGGCGGATTGAAGAATCAAACGCGTTGCGAGTGCGGAAACGGAGGGCTGAGTCCCCCAACGGCGCGCTTGGGTCCGCTCCTATGAACACCGTATTTGTCATTCCGTTCAGGCCTCGCGCGGCTGAAGGCCCCGAGCCGCTTGCACCGTTGGACCGGGCGCGGCGCGAACGTGGCACTGGCTTCACGCTCATCGAGTTGCTCGTGGTCATCGCCATCATCGCCATCCTGGCCAGCATGCTTCTGCCAGCTTTAACCCGCGCCAAACGGAAGGCGGCCCAGGCCAGGTGCCAGAGCAATCTCCGGCAATTGGCCATGGGCACACACATGTACATTGACGACAATCAGGATACCTTCCCCGGTCCGGGTTCGCGCGCCACTTACGGTTTCCACAAAGAAGATTGGATCTATTGGCGAACCAACACCGCCATCTACCCGCCGGTGCAGAGGAGTCCCATTGTCAGGGACCTTGGCAGCGTCAGCCGCGACCTTTTCCGATGCCCCTTGGACATCAACGATAAGGAACGCTCCCAGATAGCGGATAAGAACGGCCCCTACCTTTATAGCTACACCATGACCAGCTACGATCTGGAGGGTAGTCGAAACCCCGGCATGACCTCCATTTTCACCGGCGGCCAGGACTACTACTTCAAAATGGCCGATGTCCGCCGTCCCGCTGACAAGATTATGCTCGCTGAGGAACAGACTTCCCACGACCGGGGCGAGAGCTACCGCCCCGGCGATGTTGGACTGTCCATCATCAACGACGGGCGCTGGCTAGCCACTGGCGATAGCATCACCGTCCGGCACGAAGGCAAAGGCGACGTTGCCTTCGCCGACGGCCACGTCGAGCCAGTCTTGCCCCGGTTCTGGCTCGACGAGAGCAATTCTCGACCTTCCCGATGAGCCTCCCACCCTATAAAATTGCTCCCTTAATATTTACCCTGGCAGCCCTCTGTGCGTTGAGTCTCGCGGGCTGCGGCAAGAAACCATCCGCTCAAGCCGGCGCCCCGCCGTTGCCGGCGGCCGCCCAACCCGCTGCCGTCCCCGCCTCGCCGCCCGCTCAGAATACCGAAGCCGCTCCTGCGCCGACCGCGCAGCCCCTCAACGGTCCGGTCAACCAATTCATGACCAGCCAACTGCGCATTTTCATCCAGCAGAATGGCCGGTTGCCAAAGGACTTTGCGGAGTTTGCCCGTGCCCGAATGGACAGTGTCCCACGCACGCCGGAGGGGATGAAATGGGCCATCGACCGCACGACCCGGGAGATCAAACTGGTGAGAGAAAAATAGGCCGGCGGTCCGACCTCGCCCAGCTCCAGAGCCTTCCTCATGATTGTTGCCGAGTACCTCCCGCCGCGCCCGCACGTCCTCTGGCAACTCGCCCGGCAGATGGGCATCACCCGCGCCATTGTCAATGCCAAGCCCGAGAAGACCGGCCTGAATCCACCCTGGGACATCGAGGCTTTGCGGCAAGTCCAACGCGGCCTTGCCGAGGAGGGGTTGTCCCTGCACGGGCTGGAAGGCGACCAGTTCGACATGAGCCGGATCAAGCTCGGCCTGGACGGGCGTGACGGGGACATCGAACGGTTTTCCCAGATGCTGCGCAACATGGCCGAACTCGGCATCCCATTGCTTTGCTACAACTTCATGGCCCGGATTGGTTGGTGCCGCAGCCAGACCAACGTGTCCGGCCGCGGCGGCGCCTTGCTCTCGCGCTTTGACCTGGAGGAAATGCCTGCCACGCTGACGGAGGCGGGCGAAATCGGCGCAGAGCAGGTTTGGGAAAACTACCGTTATTTCATCGAGCGCGTAATGCCGGTTGCCGAAAAGGCCGGTGTTCGTTTGGCACTGCATCCCGACGATCCGCCGATTCCGGCTCTGCGCGGCATCGGACGCATCTTCCATACGCCGGAGGCATTCGAGCGCGCCTACGCTCTCTCGCCCAGTCCGAGCAACGGAGTCACTTTCTGCCGCGCCAACTTCAAACTGATGGGGGCGGATCTGCCCGCTTGGATTCGGCGGTTCACCTCGCAGGACCGGCTCTTTTTCCTCCATTTGCGCGACGTGCGCGGCACTGCAACGCGGTTCGAGGAGGTCTTCCACGATGATGCGGCGGGAGAGCTGCTCGAGACCCTGCGCGTTTGCCACGAAGCCGGGTTTGACGGGCCGCTCCGATGCGATCATGTGCCGACGCTGGCCGGGGAAGCTAACGACCAACCCGGTTACGGCACGCTCGGACGATTGTTCGCCGACGGTTACATCCTCGGCCTTCTGGACGCGCTGGGGATTCCACGCCAATGACCTCCGCCACCTCCAACGCCGTTGAACGCGCCCCGGGGCTGCCGGCGCTCGCGGCGGTCGAACAGCGCCTGCGGTGGTTCGTCGTGGGCTGGATAACCATCTCGACCATCCTCAACCTGGTGGACCGGCAGACACTCTCGATCCTCGAACCGACGCTGGAGAAGGAGTTTGGCCTCTCCGCCGGCGGTTACGCCAATATCGTCAATGCCTTTCTGGTTTCCTACACCGTCATGTACACCGTCGGCGGCAGGTTCGTGGACCGGGTGGGCGGGAAGATCGGCATGACCGCCTGCATCCTGTGGTGGTCGGTTGCGACCATGCTGCATTCGCTGGCGCGCGGCGGATTGAGCCTGGGCGTCTTTCGATTCCTGCTGGGCGTTGGCGAGCCGGGCAATTATCCCGCCGCCTTGCGCGTCACAACCCGCTGGTTTGCCAAGGCCGAACGCGGCCTGCCCATCGCCATTTTTTCCTCCGGCAGTTCGGTCGGCAGCCTGCTGGCGGTGCCGATGATTTCCTTCGTGACGCTTTGGTTTGGCTGGCGAGCGGCGTTCTTCGTGCCGGGGTTTCTGGGCCTGATTTGGGTGGCGGTCTGGGCGTTGGTTTATCGCCTGCCCTCCAGACCGATTGAGCGGGTTGCTCAGCCGGCGCCGCAGCCAGACGCGGCCGCAGCCACCCTTCCCGCCCGCGAGTCACTGCTCGATCTGCTCCGCAACGGGAATGTCCGCGCCATCGTGCTGGCGCGGCTGGTGTCCGATCCGGTCTGGGTATTTTATCTGTATTGGACGCCCAAATACCTTTCCAACGTATGGGGCTTTGACCTTAAGGAAATCGGCCTCTACGCCTGGGTCCCGTTCGTGTTTGGCGGGCTGGGTGGCGTGTTCGGCGGAGCGGCCTCAGACTGGCTCATCCGCCGTGGAGTCTCGCCGGCGCGAGGGCGAAAGCTCCTGCTCTACGGAGCGGGCCTGGTGGCGCCGCTGGGTATGACCATTGGTTACGCGCGCTCACCGGCCGTCGCACTGGCGCTCATCGCCGTCATGGCCTTTGTCGTCTATATTTGGTACATCGATACGGCAGCCTTGATTTCCGACGTGTTTCCCGAACGCGTGATCGGCTCGGTCCTCGGACTGATGGGCACCGCCGGCGCGCTGGGCGGCATGGGCCTCAACTGGCTGGCGGGCGCGCTGCTGGACCGCTTTCATACTTATACACCGATCTTTTTCATCGCCGGTTCGGGCCACCTGCTCGCCTCGCTCATCATTTTCTTTTTCATGAAGGAAAGACCGGCGGCCATCTCCTCAACATGAGAACCGAGCCTGGATTATGAGATTGAAAGATCAAGCCGTCATTGTGACCGGCGCCGGACGGGGCATTGGGGCCGCCATCGCCAAGAGTTTGGCGCGCGAAGGGGCCGGCGTGGTGGTAAATTACTCCCGTTCGGGCGCCGCCGCGAAGGGGGTCGTGCGCGACATCGAGCAGGCCGGCGGAAACGCGGTCGCGGTACAGGCCGATGTAAGCGCCCTGTCCGAACACGAACGCTTGGTGGCCGCGGCCCTGGAGCGCTTCGGCCGTCTCGATATCCTCGTCAACAACGCCGGCATCGAGTTCCGCCAGCCTTTCCTGGCCACCACCCCTGAGCAGTGGGACTCTACCTTGAGCGTGAACCTCAAGGGCGTCTATTTTCTGAGCCAACGCGCGGCGCGCGTCATGCTCAGCGCCGGGGGAGGACGGATCATCAACATCTCCAGCGTTCACGACACGGTGCCGCTGGCCAACCGCTCCGCTTATGCCGTGAGCAAAGGCGGCCTGGGGATGCTGACCAAGGCCTTGGCCCTCGAACTGGCCGAACACCACATTGCCGTCAACGCCGTCTCCCCGGGCGCTATCGTCACCGACATGAACAGCGCCTCCCTTTCCAAGCCGGACCTCCGCGAGCGGCTTCTGGCCCGAATCCCCGCCAACCGTCTCGGCGGCGTCGAGGACTGCGTCGGCGCCGTCGTCTTCCTGGCGTCCGCGGAATCCGCCTATGTGACCGGCGCCACGATTTACGTGGATGGTGGCCTGCTTTTGCGCCGGCTCTGAAGAGAACGGGTCAGGCGCGCTTTCTAAAACTTATGAGTCAAAGACATCCCATGAAGAATTCTGCCGCCATCCCTCAACCTTCCGCTCAATCGGACCCGCCCGCGCCCTGCGGCCACAAGCCGCTCGCCGCGCCAGCCGGCCCAACCGCGCCCTTAACTGAAGAGCCGCCTCCAGCAGCCCCAGCCCCGCCGCCTGGCGGAACGCCCGCACCGGACATGCGGGAGATCTGCGCGCGCTATCGCCGGCTTTATGCGGGCCTGGTCTTCGACATCTTGGAGCATCTGGGCTGTTCCAATCAGGCCCTTTCCCACGAGATTCGCCCGCTCTCGCCGGAGATGAAGCTGGCCGGGCCGGCCTTCACCTTCAAAGGCGGCACTACCGCCGTAAAGGACGAGTCGCTCCGCTTCCGCCGGCTCAGTGTGCTCAACGAAATGACTCACCCCTGCATCGAGGTGCGCGACCGTGCCACGCCCTATAACGTGGCGCTCTATGGCGAGTTGACCGCCACGTCGGCCGCGGCCCACGGCGCGGTGGGCGCGCTGGTGGATGGTGGCACGCGCGACAGCGCCATGCTCATCGCCATGGGGTTTCCGGTGTTCGCCCGCTACCACAGCCCAATCGAGGCCTTTGGACGCGTCGTCACGCTGGCGCACCAGGTGCCCGTCCTTATGTCTGGGGAGTTGTCCGAGACAGTCGTGGTGAATCCCGGGGACTTCATCTTCGGCGATATCGACGGCGTGCTCGTCGTCCCCCAAGAGCTCACCGTGCCGGTGCTCCTGGAGGCCGAGCGCATCGCCAGCATCGAGGACGCCGCCCGGCTCGATTTCAAACGAGGCGAGGACCCGGTCGAGGTATTCAAGCGCCATCGAAGGCTCTAGGCTGGCGGCAAAACCACACACCCCTGCCTCCTTGGCGCGCAGGATTGGGTAGCTCAGAAGCAACCGTACCTGCCCGCCCCTTGACGCCTCGCCTCCTCGAGACCCAAAACCGGGATTCGCGTGCCGGCGATGCATGCGCTGCCACCGCACACGCCTGGCTCCGTTCTATGCCGGGAAGCAGGCGCACCGTTTCACGTTCCAACACACTCAGCAAGGGGTTGCCCACCAACGCCGAGGCGGATCTCTTGCTCCGGACCGCTGAGCTTTATGGCGCCACCACCGCCCTGTAGAACTGGCTCTGCTGGAGGGCGGCTGCCTGGTCCAGCACGTCCTGCCACGTCCCCGTTGCCGTCACGGTTTTCCAGTCGGTCCACGCTCTCAAATCGGTGCTCCGCTGCAGGCGGATCTCCCGGCCCGCCTGCCCAAAGACCGAAAAGTGCCAGCCGGCGCTGTCGAATCGCGGAGACCCTCCGAGCACCGGTGCCGGGGGAATTTGCTCCAGGATGCCTAGGCCCTGTCTGCCCTCCGCCACAAGTATCTTGTTGGAACTGACCGCCACGGCCTCACCAGGCACGTCGTACACGCTGCTCAAGCGCACGGATGCGGCCGGATTTGTGACGCTTAGGATGTCCAGTTGGCCGGCGTCGGCCACGTACGCCGTTGGTCCACATACTGCCACGCCGTCCACGTCAAGGATCACATGGTTGTACGTTCGCGTGAACTGCCCCACCCAGCGTGGATGAACTGGATCACTAATGTCGATGATCTGCAAGCCCGAAGACCGATCGGCGACATAGACAGAATCGCCGGAGATGGCGACGCCGTTGACCGAAAACCAGTTGGTCGAAAGGACGCCAAGCGGCACCGTTGCCCCCGGCCGTGTGGTATCGAACACCCACAATCCACGTTGGGACACGGCAGCGCACAGGCGGTTACTTGAGGCTGCCAGTTTGATAGGCTCCAAAGGCAGTTTGGCCGCGAGTCTTTGCGTCGGGTTTGCGGGATGGCTCAGGTCAATAACGTGAAGGTCGGAGCCTGAGGCCAGCGCGTAAGCGTACCTCCCGTATGCCGCGACCTCACTCGCGGAATGGAGCGACACAAACCCGACCTCCTTTGGTCCGCCTTGGGCGGCGAGGTCGATGACGTACAGCCCGGTAGAGAAGTCGGTGAAGCAGGCGTAAGTCCCGGTCACGGCCACACTGCGGACGTCGGCGCGGCCATCCGGATCAAATTGTGCGAGCCACTGCGGATGCGCGGCATCGGCAATCTCGACGACCTGCATTCCGCCCTCCCCGTCCGCTATGCAGGCGTAGTCGCCTCCGACCGCGACCTCCTGCGCGAAGCCGTACACTTGGCAATAACCAATCCGCCTTGGCGCCGTAGGATCCGCTAAAGTGAACGCCTCCACGCCCGAGCCATCACTGCCTACAATTGCGTTCGTACCGGAAACGGCCACTGCGCTCGCTCGGTCACCTGTAGCCGCCTGCCCCACCAGGCTCGGATCGCCTGGATTATTGACATCGACAACCTGCAAGCCTCCGTCGTCGTCCCCTGTCAGCAGATACTGCCCAGAAAGGGCCACGGCTTGAATGTAGGTCCCGGCGTTGCTGAAGACCCCAATCACATGCGGGTCGGCCGGCTCGCTTACATCCACCGTTAACGCCACGCCACTGGCCGCCGCGTAAACGTACTTGCCCGCCGCGGCTAGACTCGACACTCCGGCCTTCGTTTCCAGGCGGCCCACTCGCTGCGGTTGCCGGGGATTCGTCACATCCACGACGTCCAATTCGGTGTTGGTCCCAGACCAAGCGCCCAGATAGGCGTAGTTGCCCGAAACCACCACGCACCCGGCACTGCCGTCGTAATGACCAACGATGGACGGCTCCAGGGGACTGGAAGTGTCCACAACCTCCAACGCGTGCGGTCCCTCCTCCGCCAGGTAGGCATAATTGCCTGACACCGCGATGCCGGCGAGCCAGCCCTGGGTTTGAAGCGTCGCGACGTGTTGTGGCTGCGCCGGGTCGCTCACGTCGATGACCAACAGGCCGGCGAACTCGTCCGCCACGTAAGCATAGTGTCCCGCCACGGCCACGCCCTGGGCATCGCTGGCGCCGCAGGCGCTGACGCGGCGCGGTTGAGCCGGGTTGCTGATGTCGATGACCTGCAACGCGCCCGCCGCCACATAAGCATAGTTTCCGCTCAACGCGATGCCGAGCGGCTCTCCACGGACATAGCCCGGCCACTGGCCCGCAACCACAATGTCCGGCCCTGGGATCGGCACGGGCGGGAGCGGGACGCTTTTAAGCCGTTCCAGCGCCGGGCTCAGCAGGGCGTCGCGCGCGCCTTCAAAGGCCTCGGGCGCGGCGGTGAACGGAATGTCCGGTGTGATGCCATGTTCGTCGAGCAAGGTGCCATCCGGCAGATAATCGATCCATTGAGGCACGCTAACGGTCATGTCCAGCGGTAACTGGACGATTTTTGGATTGCCGCTCGAACCGGCGGTGTGGTCTCCCATCGTGACCGCCTGCGGGTCGCCGGTCATCATGGCGATGAACGATTCATTGCTGCTCATGGCCTTTTGGCCGATCAGAACAATCACCGGACGGTCGTAACGCCACGGCCCGTCAGGGGCAACAGTACGTGGCCTCTTTTCGGACAGATCCGTGTGGTTTGTCCCCGTCCGAATCTGGTCGTAGGCATAGATGAAGGAGTTAGTGAGGAAACGGCCGGCGACCTGCTGCGCCAGCGGTTCGCTGCCGCCGCCGTTGAGCCGGACATCAAGGATCAGCCCGCGCGTGTCACGCATCTGGTCCAATGCTTGGTCGAAGGCGGCTGACTCGCTGTCGTCCGTCCAACTGTAGATAACGATAAAGCCGATTTTGTCCGGGGTAATGGCCCATTGGATCTCCGGGCCGGCGTCGTTGAGCCCGCCCAGTAGGGACGAGTAGGCGCTCGGATTGGCATTCGATGGCCGCGGCCGGTTAAACACCGGCACGTAAGCGTTGCCGACCATCAGCCAGACATGGAGATCACGCAAGGGCTTGAGCATGTCCGCGCAGATGCCGGCGAATTGCCACGTGCTTTGGCTGGCCAGCGCCTGTGGCCGGTACTGGGTCCTGAGCGCCGTCCAATCCACCTCCGGGCGGATAACGAACATGGCGTAGGTTTGGTCAAAGGCCTGCCAGAGTTGGTCGAAGGCCGACGCCGCCAGGTCGGGTGTGATTGCGGGCGGGACGGGCACGGAGTGGCCTTCAAACCATGAGTAGTAGGTGGCCGTCCCCGCCGCGGTATCGACGGCGAAGAAGCGCCGCGGACCTGCCAGCGTATCCACATCCACTGTCATTTGATTCAGAGGGGGAATGAGCACGTTGTTCCCCGCGTGCCAACTATTTTGCAGCTTGAAATTGGCGATGACGCTCATCTCGGTCGCCAGGTCTTGGTCGCCGTTTGAAGAGACGGTGTCCGGCGGGAAGAGGGTGTCGATGGTGCTGGGATGGAAGCGCAGCCAAATGGTCAGCACTGGTTCAGGCTGGTTGGTGACCTGGCTCGTCAGCCTGCCGCCCGAACGTGGAATGATGACCGCCCAAACCGCGCCGTTGGTGCTGTGGCCGATGCCAACGTCCGCCGGGCCGGTCTCCACCTTGAACCCCTGGCCGACCTGAAAGCTAAAGCCGCTCAGTTGGAAAATATCGGCTGCGGCAAAGTCCCAGGGCAGCGCTTGGTCGGCGTTGGTAAGCCCGGCGCTGAGGGTGGTTGGATACAACGCCAGCAAGTCCACGCCGCTGGCGTTCACGCTGACGCACGAGGCCCATAGCCCTAGCCAGATTGCGGCAAACGTTGCCAGATTCTTCGCCGCCAAAAGATGGCCATCTTTTATCTTCATACTTGTTCCTTCAATGACCCGGCGTACCCGGTTGGCTGCCGATTCGCTCCCAGGTCCAATACCTCCGCTCCGATGTCAAAACGACAAGGTCACGGCTTAGCGCTGAAAGCTGTTCTCCCTACAGGAAGCATAGCTAATGCCAATATGCCTAATGTGTTGAACTGGAAGCAGCTATGATTCTTCGCGGGTCCGTACGGGTCAGGAATGCGTGAAATCCACGCATTTCATGCGTGAAATCCACGCATTCGAACCTGGGGTTGTTCTCGTGGCTATTGAGTTCGTCGGCGTAGAGCAGGGCCATGCTCAGGCCTCCGCGTTTTCGCGAATGTCCTCTTCGATCTCGGCGCGGTGCGTTTCGGCATACGCCCAAGCGTGCGCCAGAGTCTCGGCGCGCAGGATGGGGTAGCTCAGAAGCAACTGTACCTCGCCCGCCCCTTGACGCCTCGCCTCCTCGAGGCCCCAAACCGGGATTCGCGTGCCGGCGATGCACGCGCTGCCGCCACAGACGCCTGGGGTCCGTTCTATGCCGGGAAATACGCGCGCCGTTTCACGTTCCAACACACTGAGCAGCTCCGCCTTCTCGGCGGGCGTAAGTTTCGGCAGCGACACCTGTTTTGCCTCTTCGAGGGCATTCATAATGCTTAAAGTAGTTCATCCGCCCGGGTTCTGGAAAAGCTTTTCCGACTCGGCCGCCCAGGTGATCCACAGGGGCTGGCGAGATTGGATGCGGAGCTTGCGGGCCGTAGCCCTGTTGAGCCAAGCCGCTGAGGGCGTGCAAAGAAGTATGACAATCTAATCAACTGAACCTTTTCGCCGGCTGCGCGGCCGAGCGCGGTGGGGTGGGGTGGATCCAGCATTTAGTCGCTCTTGCTGGTACATTCCTTGGGACGGGGGATGGCACAGGTCTCCAAATGTGCAAAAATGGGCAGATAAACCTCTTTATACCTCTCACTGTCTTCATCGAGTGACACGATGGCATTGCCCTTCTGGCGCTCGCGGACGGCCCACTCAAGCAGCGCCAGTGCGTTGTTGATGAGGTCCTTCTTGGTGCGGAGTCCGCACACGCGCATCAACTCCTCCAGGCCCTCGACCTTGCTTTCGTCCAATTCTATCTGGAGCCTGGTCATATAAATCCTCCGTGATTCGAGCGCGCGCCAGGGGCTCTTGCGTGCCATGCATTCATCTTCATAGTAGTTAGAGCCTGTCCCAAAAGCGAAGAAACGCAGTAAATGGGCGATTTCCAAGGCGTCGGGTGCTGGGCATGACCACCGGATTGCAACGGGGGCTGCCAAAATCGGCGTTTATAGCGGCCTGGCGCCTGCCTTTTTGCGGACGCGGCGCTGGGTGGTGGGCGGGAGCGACTGTATCCGAACCAGGTGCAGTTCACTCCGATCCAGCAGTTCCCATTGAACCCGATCGCCGGGCTTGAGGCCGATGGCGGCCGCAATGGCCAGGGGGAAGGTCACGTAGAGGCGGGGCTGCTTGCCCCGCGAGCGGATGGCTTGAATCTTCAAGGGATAGGTGGTCTGCATTTTTTTTACGTTTTTTGCGTGATGATGCTTGCCTTCCTGGGATTAGATTATCA
>JAJYHY010000523.1 GCA_021784555.1 bacterium | reverse complement strand
CACCAACCGAAACCAGAACGCAGAGGGCCATCAGCGCCCCGTTTAGCCGGATCGGCACCGCGCAGCTCAAATCCCAGGGGCGAATCTGCGCAGTGATCAGCTTCAAAACGCCGTAGGCCACCGGAAGGGCAAGCAGCCCGGCAATGACCCCGAATAGGGCGTGCTCGGTCAGGAGTTGGCGCACCAGGCGGCGGCGTCCCGCTCCGAGCGCCGCGCGTACCGCATATTCGTGGCGGCGCTTTTCGCTCTGGGCCAAGGCCTGGGTCGCGAGGTTCAAATAGGCAATCAACAGAACAAAGCCGATGATGCCAAATATCCGGTTGAGGACGTGCAGATACCCGGCCTGACCTTGGGCAAATAGCGAGCGCACCGACGTCACCGAAAAACCTTGTTCAGCTTGGTCAGTGGGCGCCAAATCACCGGCGGATCGCTCCGCTTGCACGATCCCTGGCATCAGCTCATCCAACATGGCTTGCGTGGCCCGCGGCGAGACCCCGGGTTTCAAAAGACCGAGGGCCTGGATGTTTGGAGCTGCCCCCCAATCCCAATCCCTCCCCACGTTGCGCTCCGGAACGGTGGGCACCCCGCGAACGGGCACCCAGAAGTGCGTGTAGGCTGTAGGAATCCGGAAGTAGCGGGGCATGACTCCGATGACGGTGAAGTCGTGCCCCGACAATCGAATCCTCTTTCCAATGACCTTCGGATCGCCTCCGAGGAGCGACCGCCAACCCAAGTAGCTCAGCACGATCACCGTCTCATTTTCCGGCAACCCCGCGCTGTCCAAAATGGTCCCCTCGCCCTTCGCAAAGGTCCGGCCCAGCAGCGGTCGTACACCCCACAAGGCAAAATAATTTGGTGAAACCATTTCACCGCCAATCCCCTGGGCCATTCCCCCTGGCTTCTTGTACTGCAAGCCAAGGCCATCCGCCCAGCCGAAATCGGAAAAGAAGCCCCAATGGGCCTCCAATACGGCCAAAGCGGACATGGATACAGAGGCGGCCCCTCGCTGGCGCTCGCCTATCTCCACCAGGCGGTCCGACGCCGGCCCCGGAAGTGGGTGCGACACCATGAGGTCCATGGCGCTGAAAACGGCGGTTGCCGCGCCCACCCCGAGGGCGATGGTCAGCAACAGGGCTCCGCTAAACCAGGGGTTCTTTAGCAGTTGGCGGAGGGCGAATTTGAGGTCATTCATGGATTTAGGGGATTTGCGATTTTAGATTTGTGATTTGCGATGGCTCGGCATTGCGGAAGGCCAATGCACCGAAGTAACGGACAGTGCCGGTCGCGTTCCGTGTCATGGATTTGGGGCCGGAGGGGGGGGCAGACGATGGAGGGGGCGGAGGGGTTAAAGACCACGAAATAGGCGAAATACGCGAAAAGAAGACATTGGGGCCGGGGCGCCGGCGAGCATCCCGCGCGAAACGGGGGGCCGGGGGGTGCTTGCGGGAAGCGCCCCGGCACGGATGGCCCTCTTGGCTTGTATTGGTTTGTTTAGGTTTGTGTGAGCATGATGTCATTTTCTGTTTCCTGGGCCGAGTTTTCAGAGCGCGGGCCTCTAAGGATGGGTAGGTGTTACGCGGGCGCGGGATTTGGATTTCGGAAGTAACTGGGGAAGAGCGAGTTGGAAAGAACGTAACCGTTACGCGGTCGTTACACTTTGGGTGACATAACGCGGTGGATTGGTGGATTGGTGGGCTCATGGATTGACGGGGTGGGAGGGCGGAGCAGCAGGGCGGGTGTGCTAAACCGCAAACCACAAATCTGAGATCGCAAATTCGTTCATTCATAGCGCAGGGCCTCCGTGGGTTTGATTCGGAGCGCGCGGCGGGCGGGGAGGTAGCAGGCCAGCATTCCCGCGGCAATCAACAACGCACTTACCCCAAATATAATCAGCCAGCCTGCTTCGGAGGTTCCGGCAAAGGTTGCGGGCGGAAAGGGGGTGGGGCTTTCAATGGGAATCAGGGCGGTAAAGGCCCGCAGAATCCCGATGGCGCCGGCAATTCCCAATAGGGCGCCCGAAAGGATAAGCCGGAGTCCGCGCCCCAGAATCAACCGGAGGATGTCGCCGCGTTGCGCGCCCAAGGCCATGCGGATGCCGAATTCGCCAGTGCGTTGCGAAACGGTGTGCGCAATGACGCCATAAACGCCGATGACGGCCAAAAGGAGTCCCAGCAGCCCGAAGGCGACGATGAGCCCTTCAATGAGACGCATATCGGCCTGCGCACCGGCGAAGGCCTGGCTGGCAGATTCCATTTGCATTACCGGCAAGCCGGGATCAATCCCGGCCACAATCTGCCGCAGGTTTGGCGCGGTTGTTTTCAGCGGCGATTGCGAGCGGAAGACCAGAGTCGAGCATTGGAACCATCCAGGCGGTACATAAGCGTAGCATTCTTCGGCATTGGCGCCGACAACATCACTGACCACACCGGCGATCGTGAGCCAGTGCGGTGTCATATCAAAGCTAATGTGCTGGCCGACGGGATTCTTTCCGGGCCAGAGCTTGTTGGCCATCGCCTGGTTGATGACCACAACCGGGGAGTCGTTTTCGATCTCGGCGCCGGTGAAATCCCGGCCTTGGCGAAGGGTCATGCCCAGCGTTTTGAAATAGTTGGGGCCGGTGAAGTGACAATAGACAATCGGCCCGTTCTCAGGGTTGAAGTTTGGCTGTTCTTCGACTTTGACGTGAAAGCCCCAGGCGTTTTGAAACGGCAGGACCGAGCACCAAGTGAAGGAATTGACTCCTGGCAATGCGGTTACTCTCTGGTCGAGTTGGCGGAAAAAGTTTTTTCGCTTCTGCGCCGAGTCGTAGGCGGGCCCGGCCAGATTCATTTGCGCGGTGAAAACTCCATCCGGACGCCACCCCGGGTCGCGGAGCACTTGTTTCGACAACGCCACCGCCACTTGGCCCGTTGCGGCCAGCAGGGCGAGGGCGAGAACGATTTGGACGACGACGAAGGCGTTCTGGAGCCGATGGCGGGAGCGGCCACTGGAGAATCCGCGCGAGTTCTCCTTGAGCGACGGGTTCACGCCGGCCCGGGCCATGAGCCAAGCGGGAGGGATGCCGGCCAGGATAGTGGTCAGCATCACGGTCAACAGGGTGAAGCCGATCACCCAGCCATTCATCGGGAAGACGACCCGAATGCCGCCCCCAGTCGCGTCAATTCGAAGGGAAAGAAGCCGGTCCGTGGCCAAGGCCAAAATCAGGCCCGCCGCTCCGCCCAGAAGCGACAACACCAGATTCTCGGTCAACAGTTGTCTCACCACGCGGAGGCGTCCGGCACCCAGGGCGAGCCGAACGCTCAACTCGCGCGAGCGCCCGGCCATATTGCCCAATTGGAGATTGGCCAGATTCGCGCAGGCAATCAGAAGGACGAGTCCCGTCAGGCCGAACAGCAGCCACAATATCGTATGGCCGGAGGCGCCAACGAGTGATTGGCCCAGGGTCTGTGTCTGGAGCCAAAACTCATCAGAGTGGTCTTGCGGATGCTCCTTTTTGAGCCGTTGTCCAATGGTTTTCATTTCCGCCCGTGCCCGACTTACGCTCACGCCAGGTTTGAGCCGGGCGATAATCTCAAAGACCGTGTTTCCGCAATTCTGCCGCCAATGGAGTGTCATCGCCAGCGGCCTGACCAAATCGACTCGTCCGCTAAACAGCAGCGGGCATTGGAAGCCGGCGGGCATTACGCCGAGGATGGTCACGGGACTGCCATCCAACCGTACTGTGCGCCCGATGATATTTGTGTCGCCGTTGAAGCGACTCACCCAGAGGCGGTGGCTTAAAACGATCACTTGGTCGTGCCCCGGCTGGTCGTTCTCGTCCGAAAGCGCTCGTCCCAGAATCGGCGGCATCTGGAGCGTGTCGAAAATGTTGCCCGTGGCCCAAAGGACGTTTACCCCTTGAGCAGGTCCGCTGGAGGAAGACAGGTTGGCGCCGCTCAACCAGCCCTGATAGGCGGCGACGTGCGTGAACACGGTATTTTGTTCCCGCTCATCCAGAAAATCAGCCGCACTCTGTTCGCCCTCGCCCGCAACTGACACCTTGGCCAATGCGCTGGGCTGGGGATACGGAAGCGGGTAAAACAAAAGCTCCTTGAGCATGCTGAACATGGCGGTGTTGATGCCAATACCCAGCGCCAGCGTGAGCAGAGCAACGCTTGCGAAGCCGGGATTCTTGCGCAACTGCCGGAGAGCGAATTTGAGGTCGTTCATGGGATCAGAGGTCTGAGCAAACAATCAGGCCAAAAAGGGTGTCTTCCTAAGTAGCGTGCCTGCAACAGGTTACAATGTGGCCGATTTAAAATAATTTCTTGTGGGTTTTTCGCGGGGCCGTTTTCTGGTAT